>NZ_JANNMI010000404.1:0-5175 GCF_031397715.1 Roseateles sp. | reverse complement strand
GCAAGAACGCCACCCTGGTCGAGATGGCGCTGATTGCGGCGGCGCTGCTGTTCGGATTCTTCAAGGTCGAGAGCTTCAACGACTTGCTGGCGATGGGCGTGCTGCTGGGCATTGCCGGCGCCAGCTTCGGCGTCGCGCTGTCGCTGGGAGCCGGGTCCTTCCCGCCCCAGCACAAGGGCCTGGCGATGGGCCTGGTCGGCGCCGGCAATATCGGCACGGCGGTGTCGGTGCTGGTCGCGCCGCCGCTGGCGCTGTGGCTGGGCTGGCAGGCGGTCTATGCGGTGGCGGCCGTCGCCATCCTGATCCCAATGGTGGTGATGATTGTGTTCGCCCAGGAGCCGCCCGATGTCGACGCGCACGCCAGTCTGCGCGAGCATGCCGCCTGCCTGTTCGAGAAAGACGGCTGGGCCTTCAGCCTGATCTACGGCGTGACCTTCGGCGGCTTCATTGGCTTGATCACGTTTTTGCCGACCTATTACTACGACCAGTTCGGCGTCAGCAAGGTGCAGGCCGGTCAGTTGACGATGCTGGCCGCCTTCATGGGCGCGGCGGTGCGGGTGGCGGGCGGTTGGATCTCGGACCGCTGGGGCGGTGTCAACACGCTGACGCTGGTGTTGGGTGTGGTGGCCGTCGGCCTCGGTACGGTCGGGTTCGCCAGCAGCTCGCTGGTGCTGACCACGCTGTTGTTGATCGTGACCTTTGCGGCCTTGGGTGCCGGCAACGGCGCACTGTTTCAGCTGGTGCCGCTGCGCTGGCCGGCGTCGACGGCGGTGGCCGGTTCGATGATCGGCGAGATCGGCGCGCTTGGCGGCGGCCTGGTGCCGAACGCGATGGGCCTGTCCAAGCAGTATTTGGGCACTTATGCCTGGGGCTTTGTGCTGTTCGCGGTGTTGGCGCTGATCATGTTGGGCGTGATGCGCGTGATGCAAATACGCTGGACGCGAACATGGGCTGAGCGCGGTGGCCGTGCCCGGGTCGCCGCGCCTCAGGCCGCGCAGCCGCGCAAGCCGGCGCCGGCGCGGAGGCAGCATGGCACCCGTTGACGTTTTCGCTTCAGCGCGGCAGGAACAGCAGCCAGAAGATCAACAGCGCGTTGAACAACAGCGACACGCCCAGCGCGATCTGCCACAGCACGATGGGGTTGCGCCGCGCCAGCGGTGTACTGCCGGGTGCGGGCAGGGGCCGCGAGGCGCCGCGCTCCAGGGCCAGTTGCAGCTCCTCGGCGGTCTCGAAGCGCAGGCGGGCATCGCGCGCCACCGCCTTCAGCAAGACATGATCGAGCCAGATCGGCACCTGCGGCAGGCTGCGCGAGGGCGGCAGCGGGTCGCGCCGGTAGCGGCCGATCTGATAGGGCTCGATCTCGCCGTAGGGCAGATGGCCGGTCAGCCATTGGTAGAGCGTCACACCGAGCGCAAACAGGTCGCTGCCGGCGTCGGCGCTTACTGTCAATCCATGCGGCGGCGTCGCCCATTGCTCGGGGTTGATATAGCTGGGCGTGCCGGCATGCAGCTGGCCGACTGCCTCGGGCTCGCGGCCCGACAGCGCGACGCCCAGATCCAGGATGCGCCACTGGCCGTCGTCACCCAGATGCAGATTGCCGGGCTTGATGTCGCGGTGGATCACGCCGGCGCGGTGCAGGCGACCGAGGGCGCGGCTCAAGGCACCGGCGGCCTGCAAGAAGACACCCAGCTCGGGCTTGCCCTTGGCGATGAGCTGCTCCAGCGTCTGGCCGCTGTGCCAGTCGAACAGCAAGTAGAAGGCGCTGGGGTCTTGCAGGCTGTGTACGCGCACAAACCCAGAGCTTTCACTGGCACCGAGTTTTTCACCCAGGCGCTGGCCCAGCCAGCCCTCATGCGCCAGCATCGCGCGCTCTTCTTGGTCGCTGGCGCGGGCCTCATGGAGGGCTTTGATCGCGACCAGCGTGCCGTCGGTGCGCCGCGCCTGGTAGAGCCGGTGCACGCCGTTGTCGGCGACCAAGGCGGTGATGGTCATGCCGTCAAGCCGGTCGCCGGGGCGCAGCTTGTGCGGCGCGGGCAGGCGCAGGCCGGAGTTCATCACATCGGCGTACTGGCCCGGTGCCAGGCCATGAACCTGCAGCACCAGGGCGGTGGCGTTGTCATGGCCGCCTGCGGCCAGCGCGGCCTGCACCAGGGCGTCGGCACAGGCCTGCGCCTCACCCAAGCTGGCCAGGGCCAGCATCCGCTTGCGGCGCAAGACGCCGTGCACGCCGTCGCTGGTCAGGATCAAGCGGTCACCGGCGCGCAACTCACCTTGGGCGTAGTCGACGCGCACGCTGTCGTCGAGGCCGATGGCGCGGGTCAGGCGGGCGAAATGTGGGTTAGCGCCCTGGTCGAGCGCATGGTCTTGCGTCAGCTGGGTCAGTTCAGCCCCGCGCAGCAGCCAGATGCGGCTGTCGCCGACATGGGCGATGGTGTAGCTGTGGCCGCGCAAGACCACGGCGCTCAGCGTCGTCAATCCGGTCAGCGTGGACCCGACGTTACTGGCGCGGCGGTTGTGGTCGGCCAGCCAGGCGTTCTGGGCGCGGATCAGGCGGTCCAGGGCGACCGTGGTGTCCCAGGCGGCGGGTGTGGCATGGTAGTCGCGCACCAGGCTCATCACCGTGGTTTGCGCCGCCATGCGGCCACCGCCGCCGGTCGAGACGCCGTCGGCCAGCGCCGCGATCCAGCCCATCGCCTCGTCCTGCGCCGTCGGCGCCAAGACGCCGGCGAAATCCTCGTTGCCCTCGCGCGGGCCGCAAGTGCTGTTCAAACCAATGCTGATGTCGTAGCTCATGGGCGCGATTCTCTCCACCCACGGGGCAGTGTCAGCCGCACAAATGACGGGCTGTGGTCTGCAGCCAACCCCATCTTGGTGCATCAACGTCGCACTAACGTCGCATCAACGTCGCAAAAGCGGGCATGGCTCTTGCGTTTCACTATTTAAGTTTGTCAAAGAGGTCGCTATGAAAAAAATGAAATTGGTGATGGTGGGCAACGGCATGGCCGGCGTGCGCACGCTGGAAGAGCTGCTCAAAATGACGCCCGACCTCTACGACATCACGGTCTTCGGTGCCGAGCCGCACCCGAACTACAACCGCATCCTGCTGAGCCCGGTGCTGGCCGGCGAGCAGACGATCGACGAGATCATCCTCAATCCGCTCGACTGGTACGCGGACAACAACATCACCCTGCATTTGGGCAAGACGGTCACTCAGATCGACCGCATCAAGCGCCGCGTCATTGCCGCCGACGGGACCGAGGCGGACTACGACCGCTTGCTGATCGCCACCGGCTCGCTGCCCTTCATCCTGCCGGTGCCAGGCAAGGACTTGGACGGCGTGATCGCCTACCGCGACATCGCCGACACCAACGCGATGATTGATGCCGCCACCAAGTACCAGCATGCCGTCGTGATCGGCGGCGGCCTGCTCGGCCTGGAGGCCGCTAACGGCCTGATGCTACGGGGCATGCAGGTGACGGTGGTGCATATCGCCGGCTGGCTGATGGAGCGCCAGTTGGATGATGTGGCCGGCGCCATGCTGCGCCAATCGCTGCAGGCGCGCGGCCTCAAATTCATGCTGGGCGCGCAGACGCAAGCCTTGATCGGCGGCAAAGACGGAAGGGTGATGGCGGTGCAGTTCAAAGACGGCAGCGAGATCCCGGCCGACCTGGTCGTGATGGCCGCCGGCATCCGCCCCAACACCGCCTTGGCCGAAAGCGCTGGCATCCATTGCCAACGTGGCATCGTCGTCAGCGACACGCTGCAGACCATCACCGATCCGCGCATCTACTCGGTCGGTGAATGCGCCGCCCACCGCGGCATCGCCTACGGCCTGGTGGCGCCGCTGTTCGAGCAGGGCAAGGTCTGCGCGACGCATCTGGCCCAGTTCGGCATCGGCCGCTACACCGGCAGCCAGGTGTCGACGAAATTGAAGGTTACGGGCATTGACCTCTTTTCAGCCGGCGACTTCACCGGCGGCGAGGGCTTCGAGCAGATCGTCATGAGCGACCCGGTCGCCGGCGTCTACAAAAAGCTGGTGATCCAGAACGACAAGTTGGTCGGCGCCTGCCTGTATGGCGACACGGTCGACGGCTCTTGGTACTTCAAGCTGCTGCGTGACGGCCGCAGCGTCGCCGACATCCGCACCAAGCTCTTGTTCGGCGAATCGAATATCGGCGACGCCGGCCACGAGGGCCACAACAAGGCCGCCAGCATGCCCGACGACGCCGAGGTCTGCGGCTGCAACGGCGTCAAGAAGGGCACCATCTGCAAGGCGATCAAGGAGAAGGGCTTGTTCACGCTGGACGAGGTGCGCAAGCACACCAAGGCCAGCGCGTCCTGCGGCTCCTGCACCGGCCTGGTCGAACAAATCTTGATGTTCACCGCCGGCGGCGACTACTCGGCCACGCCCAAGACCAAGGCTATGTGCGCCTGCACCGAGCATGGCCATCAAGCGGTACGCGACGCTATCAATGCCAACAAGTTACTGACCATTTCATCGGTATTCAGCAGCTTGGGTTGGAAGACCCCGAACGGTTGCGCCAGCTGCCGCCCGGCCGTCAACTACTACCTGATCAGCAGCTGGCCCAAGCTGGCCAAGGATGACCCGCAGAGCCGCTTCATCAATGAACGGGCGCATGCCAATATCCAGAAGGACGGCACCTACTCGGTGATCCCGCGGATGTGGGGTGGCGAGACCACGGCATCAGAGCTGCGCCGCATCGCCGACGCGGTCGATAAGTACAAGATCCCCACCGTCAAGGTCACCGGCGGCCAGCGCATCGACTTGCTGGGCGTCAAGAAGGAAGACCTGGCCGGCGTCTGGAAGGACATCGGCATGCCCAGCGGCCACGCCTACGCCAAGGCCTTGCGCACGGTCAAGACCTGCGTCGGCTCCGAATGGTGCCGCATGGGCACGCAGGACAGCACGCAAATGGGCAAGGACATGGAGCGCGCGATGTGGCGCATGTATGCGCCGCACAAGGTCAAGTTCGCCGTCTCGGGCTGCCCGCGCAATTGCGCCGAGGCCGGCATCAAGGACGTCGGCGTGATCGGCGTGGACAGCGGCTGGGAGATGCATATCGGCGGCAACGGCGGCATCAAAACCGAAGTCGCGCACTATTTCACCAAGCTCAAGACGGCGGCGGAAGTGCTCGAATACACCGGCGCATTCTG
>NZ_JANNMI010000398.1:0-17042 GCF_031397715.1 Roseateles sp. | reverse complement strand
GCATTGCGGTCCATGGACAGATTGCCCGGCACGCTGTCGCTCCAGGCCAGCGCCACCACCTCGGGGCGCAAGCGCAGCGCTTGTTGAAAGTCTTCGGCTTGCTGACCGCTGGCGCCGGCCGGCAGGCGCAGCGTCAATACGCCAGCGGGCGCAAAGCCCAGGTCGCGGGCCAACACATGGCGGTTCTGCGCCGCCAGCAACAGCGCCAAGCTGCTCACCAGCAAAGCGATGCCAAACTGCAGCGTGGTCAAGCCGCGGCGCAGCCAGCGACCGCCTTCGCTCTCGCTGGCCTGGCGGCCTTGCAATGCCGGCGCCGCTTGCATGCGCCAAGCCAGCCAGGCGGGGTAGAGGCACACCAGCAAGCCCAAGCTCAGGCAGGCGAGGCCCAAGCCGGCCAGTGGTGCGAGCTGCAGCAAGCTGTCGGGCAGCGGCACCTGCAGCGCGTCGGCCACCCAAGGCAGGCCCAACCAAGCCAGCAGCAGCGCCACACCGGCCGCCAAGGCGATGCTCAGCTGCGCTTCGACCGCAAATTGCAACAGCAGACGCGGCGGGCTGATGCCTAAGCTTTTGCGCACCGCGATCTCGCGCTGGCGGCTGAGGGTGCGCACGCTGCTGAGGTTGACGCAGTTCATCAAAGCCAGGCACAGCAGCAGGCCGGCGACGCCGCCCAGCGCACTCAGCACCATCAGGCGCTGGCGGCCGGCGCGGCCCTCGAAGGGCAGCTGCGTGATCGGCAGCGCGCGCATGAAGGCCGCCTTGCGCCCACCGGCGGTCCAATCGGCGGGCAGCTGCGTCATCACCGGGCTGTGGTCAAGCAAACTCTGCGCGATGGCGCCCACCTGCTCGGTGCTGGCACCGGGTGCCAAGCGCGCGAAGACTTGGCCGTTGATCTGAAACCAGGCCGTGCGGGTCTCCTCGTCGATGCCCGCCGCCGGCGAGTCGAAGCTGACGAAGGCTTCGGCCCGCAAGAGGCTGCGCGAGCTGGGCTGCGGCAAGATCGCGGCGACGGTCAATCGCTGGGCGCCCACATCGACGCTGCGACCCAGCGCCACTGCGCTGCCGAACAAGCGTTGCGCCAGCGCCTCGGTCAGAGCAATGGTGTCGGGCCGGCTCAGGGCCGCCGTCAAGTCGCCCTGCAGCGAGCGCAGATTGAACAGCTCCACCAAGCTGGCATCGGCGGCCATGAGATGGGCGCGCAGCCGCCGCTCGCCCTGGCGCAAGGTCGGTGTGTCCTCGGAGGTGCGCGTTAGCAAGCTGAGCGGCGCCTTGGCCTCTTGCAGCGCTTGCTTGAACACAAACGGCGCCCCCAGAAACCAGTCTTCTTGCCGACCCGGCATATTGCCGTGGAAGTCGATCAGCACGATGCGCTTCGGCGCGTGCAATGCCGGGTCGGGGTTGAAGCGCTCGCCCAGCAATACGGCCAGTAAATAGCAGGCCGCCAGGGCCAAGGCCAGGCTGCCGATCAGGACCGCGGCGCTCAGCGGTTCTGCACCCAGTTGGCGCCAGCCGACGCGCAAGTCTTTGAGTGTCATGGCTGTAGCTTTCAAACGGCCAGCGCGTCAACCAGGATGCGCCCGTCCAGCAAGCGCAGGCAGCGATTGGCTTGCGCCGCATGGGCCGGCGAGTGGGTCACCATCACCAGCGTCGTGCCCTCGCTATTGAGTTCGCGCAGGATGCGCATCACCTCGTCGCCTTGCGCGCTGTCGAGATTGCCGGTCGGCTCGTCGGCCAACAGCAGGGCCGGGCGCGAGACGATGGCGCGCGCAATCGCGGCGCGCTGCTGCTGGCCGCCCGAGAGTTGCGAGGGCCGGTGATTGGCGCGGTGCTCAATCCCCAGGCGCTGCATCGCGGTGTTGACGCGGCCCGCATGCTCGGCCACCGGCACATCGCCGTACGCCAAAGCTAACTCGATGTTCTCACGCACACTCAAGTCGTCGATCAGGTTGAAGCTCTGAAACACAAAGCCGATGCGGCCGCGCCGCAGGCGACTCAACTGACGCTCGCTCAAGCCGGTGACGTTCTGGCCGTCGAACCAATATTCGCCGCTGCTGGGTGCGTCGAGCAGGCCCAGGATACTCAAGAGGCTGGACTTGCCGCAGCCCGAGGGGCCGGTGATGGACAGGTACTCGCCCGCTTCGATCTGCAGATCGATCTGGTTCAACGCGGTGGTCTCGACTTCCGCTTGGCGGTGCAGCTTGCTGAGGTTTTTCAGTTGGATCATGGTGGATTTGTGCTCGCGGTCAGGATTTGAGATTCAGAATTTGCGCGTCGCCGAACTGACGCACCTTGGAGACAATCACGCGCTCGCCCGCTGCCAGGCCGTCCAGCACCTCGATCTGGCCGGCGGCGCGCCGGCCCAGGCGCACGCTGCGGCGTGCCGCCGATTGGCGGTCAGGCTTCAGCACATAGACCCAGGCACCGCCGCTGTCGGCGTAGAAGGCGCCGTCCGCCAGCAAGCGCGCCTGTGCTGGCGATCCCAGGCGGATGCGGGCGTCCAGGCTCTGGCCGGCCTGCAGCGCAGGCGGCATCTCCTGGGTGAACTCCAGCTCGACGCCGAAGCGGCCGTCCTTGACCTGCGGCAGGCGCTGCGACACGGTCAGGGGCCAGGTCGTGCCGGCAGCCTGCAGGCTGGCCTGCAGGCCGGTCTGCACCCGCGTCAGATAGAACTCATCGACATTGCCGCTGAGCTTGAAGCGGGTGATGTCGTCAATGCGGCCGAGCCGGTCGCCCGGCTTGACGGAGCTGCCGACTTGCAACGTGAAGCCGCTCAACTGACCGTCGCGCGGCGCGCGGGCCGCCAGGCCCGAGGCCGCCCTTCTCACCACGGCCAGCCCCTCGCTCAAGCCTTTGACGGCGCGTTCCATCTCGGCGACCGCCTGCTCGCGGGTGCGCAGCTCGGTGTTGCCGTCCACCTTGGCCTGCGCGAGCAGGCGCTGTTGTTGTGCCAGCTTCAGGCGCGCGTCCTCCAGCACCGCGCTGGAGACAAAGCCTTGCGCGGCCAAGTCCTGCTGGCGCCTGAGGTCGTTCTCGGCCTTGGTCAACTCGTGCGCCAGCGTGCTGACGTCACGTCGCTGCATCGCCTGGGCATTGGCCAGTGCCGTGCGCTGCATCGCCAAATTAGCCAGCTGCTGAGCCACCTCGGACGCGCGCTGCAAAACCTCCTGCTCGCGCTGGGGGTTAGACAGCCGGTACAGCAGGGCGCCCTCTTTGAGCATGTCGCCGTCGCGCACCAGTACCGCGTCGACACGGCCGCTCTCGGTCGCGTCCAGCAGCACCTGGTGGGCCGGCAAGACCTGGGCGCGCAAGACCAGCTCGTCCAGCAACAGGCCATCGGTGACCGTCGAGATGCTCACCTCGCTCAGCGCCACGCTCAGGCCGCGCGGCACGCTCAGGTACAGCAGCGCCGCGGCCAGTGCTACGCCCGCAACAACAGCGGCCCAGCGCAGCCGGCGCGCATATTTGTTCACAGGCAGGGCACGGTCCATGGCGGCCCCGCTGACGGCCGCCGCGGGGCGCAGATTGTGGAGATTGGCATTCGCAGCTGAGTTCATGCCTGAGTGAGTGCAAATGCCGTGCCATGCACGCCAGCCCCTGTTGCCGCAGCGATGGGCACGCCACTGTCCGGTTCCGGACAGTCGACGTCAGCAGCCTGGTCGGTTCCGGACAGCGTGCGCTGCTACGCTGTCGGCCATGGCAATTTTGATTCTTGACGACGACCCCGATGTTGGTACCGCCGCCCGGCTGCTGCTGCAGCGCCGTTTTGGCCCGGTGCGGGTGTTGCAGCAACCGGCCGAGCTGGCCGGCGCGCTGGCGGCCGAGCCGGTTGAGCTGCTTTTGCTGGACATGAATTTCCTACCCGGCCATACCGACGGTGCACAGGGGCTGGCACTGCTGCGGCAGGTCTTGCAGCTCGGCGCCAAGGCGCCGCGCGTCATCGTGATGACCGCCTATGCCGAGGTCAGCCTGGCGGTGGCTTCGTTGAAAGACGGGGCCTTCGACTTCATCACCAAGCCCTGGGACAACCCCAAGCTGGTCGCCACGGTGGCGGCCGCTCTGGCCAGCCGGCAAGCCGTCAACATGCAGCCCTCGACCCTGCTCGGTGAGTCGCGGCCTATGCGCGACCTGCGCGCCTTGATTCAAAGCGTGGCGCCGACCGAGGCGAATGTGCTGGTGTTGGGTGAGATGGGCTCGGGCAAGGAGTTGGTGGCGCGCGAAATCCACGCCCAGTCCAAGCGTGCCGATCAGACTTTTCTGGCCGTCGACCTGGGCGCCTTGAGCGAGACCACGCTGGAGAGCGAGCTGTTCGGCCACAAGCGCGGCAGCTTCACCGATGCCCGCAACGAGCGGCCCGGCCGCTTCCAGGCGGCCGAGGGCGGCACGCTGTTTTTGGACGAGGTGGCCAATCTGCCGCTGGCCGGCCAGGCCAAGCTGCTGACGGTGCTGGAGCGGCGCGAATTGACGCCGCTGGGCGCTGACCGCGCCCAGGCCGTCAATGTGCGCATCGTCAGCGCCACCAATCTGGCCGAGCCGGCCTTGTTTGACGCGCAGCGCTTTAGGCCCGACTTGCTGTACCGCCTCAACACCATCGTGCTGCGCGTGCCGCCGCTGCGCGAGCGTCGCGACGATCTGCCCTTGCTGCTCGATCACTATTTGAGCCATTACGCCGCCCAGTACGGCAAGCCGCTGCGCTTTTGCAGCGCGGCCGCGCTGGACGCGGCTCGGGCGCATGACTGGCACGGCAATGTGCGGGCGCTGCGCCATGCCTGTGAACGCGCCGTTATCTTGGCGCCGGGTGCGCTGATCGAAGCGGCGGATCTGGCTTTGCAGAATGCGGCGCCAGCGCCTGCTTCAAGCCCGGCGGTAGAGCTGGGCACGGCGCCGCTGCCGCTGAGTGCGCTGGAGCGCGGCGCGCTGGTCGAGGCCATGCGCTCGGCCCAGGGCAATATCAGCCAGGCCGCGCGCCTGCTCGGCTTGAGTCGGGCGGCGTTGTACCGGCGGCTGGAAAAATATGGACTCTAGGCGGCCCTTCCGGCGCTGGCCCTTGCTGCTGTGGGCGGCGCTGATGTGCATGGGCGCGGCGTTGGCCGGCTGGCAGCATGAGTCGCCGCGCTTGCTCGTGCTGGCGCTGTTGCTGCTCATCGCGGGCGGCTGCGGCGCTAGCCTTAGGCTGCGGCCGCTGATGGATTTGGCGCGTCGGGCCGAGCTGCCGCCGCTGGCTCGCCCGCCCGAGTCGGCGCGCGAGGCCGAGCTGATGCAGCAGCGCTTGCTGCGCCTCGAGGCCTGCTTGGAGCATGCGCCGGTGGCACTGTGGCAGCAGCAGGGTCACGGGGTGGGGCAGGGCCAAGTTGTGCCGCTCAACAATGCCGCGCGGCGCTTGTTGGCACCCGGCGGCGCGCAAGCTGGTGCCGAGCTGTTGGCCGGTTTGGCGCATGCGGGTGGGCACCGCCTTGGCCACAGTCCCTTCAGCTATGAGAGTGAACGCGGCAGCGAACGCTGCTTGCTGGCCAGCCGCGAGCTGGTGATAGACCGGCTGCCCGAGCGACTGCTCGCCTTGATGCCGATCGAGTCGGAGCTGGAGGCCCAGACGCTGAAAGCCTGGCGCCAGCTGGTCCATGTGCTGACGCATGAAATCATGAACTCGCTGACGCCGATTTCCTCGCTCTCGCGCACCGCACGGGACTTGCTGGCCGAGCCGGCTGCTTTGGCTGCCAATCAGCCTGACCTGACCCTGGCGCTGGACACGATTGCGCGCCGAACCGACGCTTTGGCCAGCTTTGTCGCCAACTACCGCCGTGTCAGCGAGCTGCCCGAGCCCAAGCTGGCACCTGTGCGCTTGAATGAGTTGTTAGCGCGTCTGGAGCAAATGGTCGGCGCCGACTGGGCGGCGCGTGGCGGCGCGGCTGTCTTTGCGGTCGAGCCGGCCAGCCTGACGCTGATGGCCGACGCCGGCCAGCTGGAGCAGGCGCTGCTGAATCTGATCAAGAACGCCGCCCAAGCCTGCGCATCGCAGGGCGAACCGCGTCTCAGCGTGACGGCCCGTCTGGTGCGAGGCGGGCGCCTCAGCATCGAGGTGCGCGACAACGGCCCCGGCGTGCCTGCCGGCCTGGAGAACGACATCTTCTTGCCCTTTTTCAGCACCAAACCCTTGGCCAAGCCCGGGGCTGCGGAAGGTGGTCAGGGGATTGGTTTGGCGGTGGTCCGCAACCTGATCCACGGCATGGGCGGCAGCGTGCGCTACGTCAAGCCGGTCAGTGGTGGGGCGGCGTTTGTGTTGAGTTTTTAGAGGCGGCACGGTGGTTTTGAAAGCGATGCAGGGCTGTTCAGCAAGGCCGATCGCCGGTTGCTTTTGGAGCGCAGCTTGGTGCCGTGATGTGTAGATGTACAGAAGGGCACAGCGCTGAGCAATTCAGCCAAGCCCAAGCGGCGCAAGAGCCAGCAGCATTGATCCCCTTCTAGGCTGCATATGCTGACCGAGTCAAGCCCCCTGCAAACTCTGGCTACACATTCATCAGCGCCTGACCAGCACCACCGCCAACTCCGTCCAGCCCTGCGCATGGGGCTGCGCGGCGTAAGGCGGGGCGGGCCAATCCCAGCACTCAGACGGAAACAAGGCCCGCACCGCTTGAATGTCGCAGTGGTAGGGCGGGCCCTCAAGCATGCCTTGGCCGGCGCTGTCGCGTCTGGCCTGCATCAGCAAGGCGAACAGGCGGCCACCCGGTTTGAGCCAGCGATGCAGCTGGTCGGCATAAGCGCGCCAATGATCCGGATGCAGGGCGCACAGACAGGTTTGCTCGTAGACCGCGTCGAAAGCGGTGGCGGCCTGCCAGGTCAGCACATCGGCCTGTTCAACCCGACCGCGGCCCTGCGCCTCCGGTGTGGCGAGCTGGGCGCGTGCCAGCTCCACGGCGGCGGGGGCGTAGTCAAGCCCCCGTGCGTCAATGCCGGCCTTGGCCAGCAGCAGGAGTTCATGCCCGCGCCCGCATCCCGGGATCAGCAGGCTCAGACCCGCGCTCAGCAAGCCTTGATCTAGCCAAAGTTTGAGCTGCGGGTGAGCGTCGCCGCGGTCCCAGGGGATTTGCCCTGTGACGAAGCGCTGCTGCCAGAAGTCTTGTGTCGGCCCGGCCATCTCAGGCGCTCGCTCAGTCGAACTCGTGCAGCAGTTTGAGCGTCGCCTCTTGGCTCAAATTCAGCAGCTTGGCGATTTCGAGCAAATCATCCGGCACGGCCTCGTCGTTCCAGTCATCGGCGGTGTGGCGCGCCAACCGGATAGCCAACTTGACGCACTGCACTTGTGGATCATTGGCGCGTTTGTCATTGGTGATGTGTTGCAGCAACTCAGGCAAGCGCCAAGCCTGCATCAGCGCTTGCTCCAGGTCACTCAGCTCAATATGCAAGATCTCGCGCTGCACCGCCGAGCTGCGCAAATGGCGATCGGCGGCCTGCCGGTCGCGGATCTGCTGCGCCAAATCGGGCGCATTGACCCACAACAGCATCTCGGCAAAGTCATGCAGCAAAGCGGCACTGTGAATGACCGCCGCATCCGGGTCGCGCCTGTGGATGGCAAAGGACAGGGCAAAGCGGGCCGCTCGCTCGGCCCGGTGCAGCACCCGCTGCAGGCCGTCGAGCGCCTGTGGTTGGGCGGCCAACCGGTCTTCAACCGTCGGCTGGGGCCCAAATTCGCGAAAAAAGGGCGTGATGCCCATCAAGACCAAGGCGGCGGTGACGGTCTCGGCATCGGTCAGCGAACGGCTGGAGCGATGGCTGGCGGCATAGGCCAGCACCTTCAGCGTCATCAAGGGGTCGGTGGCAATCATCTCGCCGAGGCTGTTGGCGTCAACGGCGTCTTCGTTGCAACGCAAGAGCTCAAGCGATTCGGCGGTTTCCGCCAACACGGGAATTTCAGCCTTGCAAAACAGCGCCGTCCATGCGGCCAAGTCCGGTGGGGCTTGGCGCACGGCGGAAATGGGTGTGGACGCGGGCATGGGGCTTTGTAGTCAAGTGATGCCCGATGGTAGCGCTGCCGCTGTACCGCGGTGGCCAGAACAGCACCCGAAATAGCGTGCTTGCCGTGGCCATCACAGGCGCGTGATGCCGGCCAGGGTGCCGATGCGCCGGCCGTCCGCATACAGCGCACCTTCCGGCGCACCGGCCTCGGCATAGAACTCCAGCTCGGGCTTGGGCCTAGGGCGGCGCCTTGGCATCAAACGCTGTGCCAAACGAGCCAAGAGCGCGCTGCCGCAGCGCAAGGCAATCGCCAGATGTAGGCGCCAGGCCTCGTGGGTCCATTCGTAGTCGGCGGCGTTCGCGTCGGGGCCGCGCAGTTCTCTCAATTGCATGATGTCTCTCCTTGCCGGCCCCATCGAATCGGGCCGTTGAGTTCAGGCGCTGCTGTCGGGCAGCGTCATTTCCAGGGTTTGCTTGTGCAACTCGCGGCGCGCCGTTTGGCGCTGGCTGCTGCCGGTGTTGAAGTGGCCGTGCTTGCCGGCCTGGCGCATCAGCGCCGGGGCAACCAGCGGATTGCGCGGCTTGCGCAACTTCAGGTTCAGCGGGCGGGGGCTGGTGAATTGAGTCATGGCTTTGTTTCCTTGGCGAGTGCGGCCGCAAATGCTTCGGCCATGCGGCAGCGCGACGGCGCCACTGCGGTAAAAGTAGACAAGCTGCAGGCGGACCCAGGGTCGGCCTTGAAAAAATGCAGCGGCTCCCGGATCGATACGGCTGATCCAGCGATGAGCTGCGCGGGTGGGTGCAGGGCCGGCCTTGCTGAGCACTTGACGCGTCAGTACAGCGGGGTGCGCCCGTTTAGGTGTTGATAAGGCGTTGGAGATGAGGTGATCGCCGCGGTGTAGAACGCCGCGACTTGTGCAAATGATAAACGATTGTTTATCTTGCGCAAGTGTTTTGCCTATTTTTTGATAAAGAAACTAGGGGGGTGCAGCGCACGGCGCCTAGCTCAGCGTTTCTTCGGCTTCAGCGGCGCGATGCCTTGTTGAATGCGCCGCCATTCGTCCAGCTCGGCCGCACCACCGCCGACAGGGGCTTTCGCCTGTGCGGCGGTGGTCAGGGCCGGTGCCACCGGACGCGTCGGCTTGGGCGGTGGCGCGGCCACCGGCGGCGTCAGCACTTCGCCCAGCAGGTCCAGCAGCCGGGTGCGGGCGCGCTGCGGGTGGCGCCGGTAATAGGTCAGCACCAAGCCCACGATAAAGCGCTCGTCATCATCTTGCGGCACGCTGGGTGCTGCGTCCTGCGGCGGCGCTGCGGCCGGCAGGGCCTTGTTGCTGTGCTGGGGGCTGTCCATCCAGCCGGCGGGCTTGTGGAACAGCTGCTCGAACTGGCGCGCCAGCCGCTCGCCAATCTGGCGCGAACGGCTTTTGATCTGGCTCCAGTAGCTGGGCTGGATCTGCAGGCGCTCGGCACAACGCCGCTCCAGCCCGCGCAAAGCGGCTGCATCGGGGTGTTTGACGGCGGCGGTGACGAATTCTTCGAACAGGAGCATCGCGTTGTCCAGACGGACTTGGGCGACGTCCACAGGGGCGGATGACATCTTCGTATGATAAAGCCTCGTTGCTCGCGCCCCATCAGTGGGTGCAAATCAACAGATAAAGATGTTCAACCCGTCAATCAGTCCACGTCTTCGCCGGCCTTGTAGGCCGCCATCAGCTGGCTTTGCGTGTTAGGGGGCACGGCGTCATAGTGCGACAGCAGCAAGGTGTAGCGCCCTTGGCCGCTGGTCATCGCATTGAGCCGGGTCTGGTAATTGCTCAGCTCGGCCAGCGGTGCCAGGCCCTGCACGATGAGGGTGCCGGGCACCGCCGTGCTGGTGCCGTTGACTTGGCCGCGGCGGGCGGCGAGGTCGCCGGTAATGTCGCCGACGGCCGCCGCCGGGCTGCTGATCTGGATCTGCACCACCGGCTCCAAGACCAAGGGACTGGCCTCGCGCACGGCGGCGATCAAGGCACGCCGGCCGGCAGTGACGAAGGCGATCTCCTTGCTGTCGACCGCATGGTGTTTGCCGTCAAACACGGTGACGCGCAAATCGACCAAGCTGTAGCCCGCCACTACGCCGCTGTCCAGCGCGGAGCGCACGCCTTTTTCCACCGCCGGCATGTATTGGCCCGGGATGGTGCCGCCCCTGACCGCGTCGATGAACTCAAAGCCGGCGCCGCGCGCCAAGGGCTCGACGCGCAAATAGACCTCGCCGAACTGACCGGCGCCGCCGCTCTGCTTTTTGTGCCGGTAATGGCCTTCGGCTCGCGCCGCGATGGTCTCGCGGTAGGCCACCCGCGGCGGCTGGGTCAGCACCTCGAATTTGTAGCTGTCATGCAGCCGCTCCAGCAGCATGCGCAGGTGCAACTCGCCCAGACCGTAGACGACGGTTTCATGGGTCTGGCCGCTGCGCTCCAGCTTCAGGCAAGGATCTTCATCGACCAGCCGGCCGAGAATCTCCCACAGCCGCTGCTCGTCACCATGGCGGGCCGGGCTGATGGCCAGGCCATGCACCGGCACCGGGAAGTCCAGCGGGCGCAAGAAGATGTGCTCGTCCTCGGGCGCGTCATGCAAGACGGCGTCGTAATGCAGCTCGTCAACCTTGGCAATCGCGCACAGATCGCCCGGCAAGGCCCGCTCGACCTCAATATGTTTATTGCCCTGCAGCATGAACAGATGGCCGACCCGGAAGGGCTTGCGGCTCTTGTCCATGAAGAGCTGGCTATTGCGCGTCAGCGTGCCCTGATGCACGCGCAGCACGCCCAGCTTGCCCAGATAGGGGTCGCTGACCACCTTGAACACATGGGCCAGCACATGGGCGGCAGGGTCGGGCTTGGCCTGCAGCGGCTCGGCCGCGCCGTTTTCAGCAGAAGCGCTGGCGCGCAGGAACTGCGGCGGGTTGCCCTCGGCCGGGTTGGGCAGCAGGCGCTCAATCACGTCCAGCAGCTCGGCCACGCCGGCGCCGCTGCGCGCTGAAGTGAAGCAGACCGGGATCAGGTGGCCTTCGCGCAGCGCCTGTTCCAGTGGGGCATGCAGCTCGCGCGGGTCGACATCGCCTTCGTTCAAGTAACGCTCTACAAAGGCGGCATCCACTTCCACCACCTGCTCGACCAGCGCCTGGTGCGCAATGCCGACCGACGAAAAATCGGCCACGCCGCTGATGTTGTGAAAGCAATCCAGCACGCGGCGGCCGCCGTCGGCGGGCAGATTCAGGGGCAAGCATTCACGCCCAAAAGCCTCGCGCAGCTGTGCCAGCAAGCCGGGCAGGTCCAGCTCGGCGGCGTCGATCTTATTGATCACGATCAGCCGGCACAGGCCGCGCTGCGCCGCGGTCTCCATCATCTTGGACGCCATCAGCTCAAGGCCGTTCTGCGCATTGATGACGACCACCGCCGTGTCCACCGCCTCCAGCGCCGGCAGCGACTGGCCGATGAAGTCGGCCGCCCCCGGCGTGTCGATGGCATGGATGCGAAGGCCGGCGTGGGCTAGATGGACCAGGGCGGTGTGGAGCGAATGTTGCAGCTTGCGCTCCAGCGGGTCGAAGTCGCTGACGGTATTGCCGCGCTCAATGCTGCCGGCCTGGGCAATGCTGCCGGCTTGCAGCAGCAGCGCCTCCAGCAGGGTGGTTTTGCCCGCGCCGGCCGGCCCGACCAAGGCCAAAGTGCGAATCGCCGCTAAGCCGGGGCCGCTCTCCTCGGAATGACTGCTGGGACTGGGCATGGCGCGCTCCTTTGAGATGGGATGCAGAGCCTGCAGCGTAGAGTAAGCCCGGCCGGCTTACAAGGGTGGCCGGCTACTTGATCGGAATTGGCGTGCCGCGCTCGACCGGCACGGCGCTGATGCTGTTTTGCGGCGAGCCCTCGATCACGCGGTCGGAATAGGTCAGATAGACCAGCGTGTTGCGCTTGGCATCGACCATGCGCACGATGCGCAGCTTCTTGAAGATCAGCGAGGTCCGTTCGTTGAACACCTCCTCCTGCTGCGGCAGCGGCTTGGCGAAGCCTATGGGGCCGGTCTGGCGACAGGCAATCGAGGCCTCGGACTTGTCCTCCGCCAGGCCTAGGCCGCCTTTGATGCCGCCGGTCTTGGCGCGCGACACATAGCAGGTGACGCCGCTGACCTTGGGGTCGTCATGCGCATCGACGACGATTTTGTGGTCGGGGCCGATGAATTTGAAGACGGTGTCGACCTCGCCGACCGCGTCCGCCGCCGGGGCTTGCAGGGGCCAGGCCAGCGCCAGGGCAAGTATCAAATTGTGTTGCATTGCAGCTCCAGGTTGAACGCAAAGCGTAGCAGTTGAGGCGATGATGACGGCCAGCTTGTTTGGCAGGGTGGCGTGTTGCTGCGTTGGTCGCCGGCAAGCTTGCTTGGATCATGGAGCCATGGATGCTGAGAATTCCTTTGTTGATGCTTGGTTTGCTGCTCGCCAGCTCGCTGGCTTGGGGCGCCGACGATGTGTTGCGCATAGGCTCCAAACGTTTCACCGAGTCCTACATCCTCGCCCATGTCTTGGCGCAAACCGCGCAGGCCAGTGACAAGGCGGCCAAGGTCGAAGTGCTGGCCGGCCTGGGCAATACGGCCATTGTTTACGCCGCACTACAGGCCGGCTCCATCGATCTCTATCCCGAGTACGCCGGCACCATCGACCAGGAGATTTTGAAGAACGCCAAGCCGTCGAGCTTGGCCGCCATGCGTGAGCAGCTGCGGCCGCTGGGCCTTGGGGTCGATATCGCCTTGGGCTTCAACAATGGCTATGCGCTGGCGATGCGGGCGGACAAGGCGGCCGCCTTGGGGTTGACCAAGCTGTCCGATCTGGCCCGGCAGCCGGCGCTGCGCCTGGGGCTGAGCAACGAGTTCATCGGCCGCGCTGACGGCTGGCCCGGTCTGGCCAAGCGTTATGGCTTGCCGCAGCAGCCGACCGGACTCGATCATGGTCTCGCCTATGACGCGCTGAGCGCTGGTCAAACCGACGTGATCGACATCTACACCACCGACGCCAAAATTGCGCATCTGGGCCTGCGCGTGCTGCAAGATGATGCCGCACATTTCCCTCGTTACGACGCGGTCGTCTTGTACCGGCTTGATGTGCCGCAGCGCTTCCCCGCCACTTGGCGCGCACTGCAAGGCCTGGCCGGCAGCATCGACGAGGCGGCCATGATAGGCATGAACGCCAAGGCCGAACTGCAGGGCAAGCCTTTCGAGACCATCGCCATCGAGCAGCTGACGCCGCAGGCGCAAGTCGAATCCGCCGCAGCGGGTTTTTGGGCCAAGCTGTTTGGCCCCGACCTGCTCAGGCTGACCCTGCAGCATCTGAGTCTGGTCTTGGCCTCGGTCGGCCTGGCGACCCTGATCGGCCTGCCGCTGGCGCTGCTGGTGGCGCCGCATGCCCGCCTGCGCGACCTGGTCTTGGGCGCTTGCGGGCTGTTGCAGACGGTGCCTTCGCTGGCGCTGCTGGCGGTGCTGATCTCCTGGGTTGACCGCATCGGCAGCGTGCCGGCGATGTTGGCGCTGACGCTGTATGCCTTGCTGCCCATCATGCGCAATACCTGCACCGGCTTGGCCGAGGTGCCGGCGGGGCTCAAGCAGGCCGCCATGGCGCTGGGCCTGACGCCGGCGCAAAGCCTGCGCCTGATCGAGCTGCCGCTGGCCCTGCCCATGGTCTTGGCCGGCGTGCGCACGGCGACCAGCATCGCCGTCGGCACGGCCACCATCGCGGCCTTCATCGGCGCGGGCGGCCTGGGCGAGCGCATTGTCACCGGCCTGGCGCTGAATGACCGCGAGCTGCTGCTGGCCGGCGCGCTGCCGGCGGCCGCGCTGGCCCTTTTGTTCGAGGCGGCGTTTGCGCTGCTGGCTCGAGCTTTTAGGCCGCCGCAAAGCGCGCCGCACTTGAAAGCGCGCCTGCCTTGATGCACAGTGCAAACGCCACTTTGCGGAGGTCAGCGCATGAATCTGAAGCAGCTCTCGATTGCCACCTTCAATCTATTCAATCTGAACGAGCCCGGGCATGCGATCTACACCGACCGCTCGGGCTGGACGCAGGCTGAATACGATCTGAAGATCGCCTGGACCGCGCGGCAGCTGACGGTTCTGAAGTCAGACATCTTCGGGTTTCAGGAGCTCTGGCATGCGGCCGCGCTGGAGCGCGCGGTGCAAACGGCCGGTTTGAGCGCTGACTATGACCTGCTGGTGCCGCCGGGGACACAGGGTCAGCAGATCGTCTGCGCAGCCATCGCGCGGAAGGGTTTGCTGACGAGCGCGCCCGAATGGATCAACGCATTCCCGAGCAAGTTCAAGCTGAGTTCACGCGGGGATGATCCGCAAACGCCGCAGATCGAGGTCGGCATCAAGGGCTTCTCGCGCCCGGTGCTGCATTTCACCATCAAGCCGCGCAGCCGCTTTTCCGATGTGCATGTGTATGTCTGCCACTTCAAATCCAAGGGCCCGACCAAGGTTTTTAACGAGCCTTGGTTCAAGGCCGACAAGGCGGGTTACGCCCCGCATGCGCAGGCGTTGGGTGCGGCCCTGTCAACCATTCGGCGCAGCGCCGAGGCCGCCGCCTTGCGCGTCTTGCTGACCGATCAAATGCGGGGTAACGACCGCCCGGTGATCGTGCTGGGCGACATCAATGATGGTCAGCACAGCAACACCGCCAATATCCTGACCGAGCAGCCGCAGTATTTGGTCGGCGACCGTTTGGGTGGCAGCGATGTGGCGCTTTACACCGCGCAGACCTTGCAGGAGTACCGCGACACCCGGGATGTTTACTACACCCATGTGCACCAGGACATCCGCGAGTCGCTCGACCATATCCTCGTCAGCGAGCAGTTCTATGACCACAGCCGCAAACGCCTGTGGTTGTTCGACGGGCTGGCCATCAACAACGACCACCTCAACTTTGACAATCACAAGGCCGACGGCACCAATGACCACGGCGTGATTCGTGCGGCCTTCAGCTTTCACCCGCAGAAGCTCGCCTGAGCCGAGGCTAGACTGCTGACTCCTTTATATGGAGTCACCATGACCGGCCAAGCGCCACTGCTGCAAATCGACGGCCACCTCGCCCGCATCACGCTGCGGCGGCCACGCTTGGCCAATCGGCTTGAGATCGAGGATCTGCGCACCTTGCAGGCGCAGCTAGAGCAGGTCAATCAGGCGGCTGCGGTGCGGGTCTTGCTGCTGAGTGGCGAGGGCCGCTATTTCTGCAGCGGCTTCAATATTGCGGCGGTGCCCGGCGTCGATGCAGGCGCGCTGTTTGAGGCCTTGGCCGATGCTTGGGAAGCGGCCAGACCGATCACGGTGGCCAAGATCCAAGGCGGGCTTTATGGCGGCGCGACCGATCTTGCCCTGGCCTGTGACTTCAGGCTCGGCGGCCCGGCTTGTGAGATGTTTGTGCCGGCGGCGCGTTTGGGCCTGCATTTCTACCGCGGTGGTTTGCAGCGTTATGTCAGCCGCCTCGGACTGCAATGGGCCAAGCGCGTGCTGCTGGCCGGCGCCACCCTGGATGCGAAGCAGATGTTGAGCTGTGGCTTTCTTGACCAACTGCTGAGCGGCGGCGCCGAGCTTGACGCGGCCACCGATGCCCTGGTGGCCGATTTGCTGGCGATGGCGCCACTGGCTTTGTTGGGCATGAAGAAGCATCTGAATGCGATCGCCCGTGGCACGCTCGACGCATCAGCGCTGCAGGCCGATATCAACCATGTCAATCAATCACAGGATTTGGCCGAAGGCGTCGCGGCCTGGCAAGACAAACGCGCGCCTCACTTTGTCGGGCGCTAGCGCTGCGGGCGCCCCGATCTGACGCTGCCGGGCAAGTCTGGATTTGACGCAACTAGGGAATCCCCTCCCTCGGCTGGAGGGGCTCAAGTGGAACTCGCCGCGAGATCGGTCCTCAGATAGTGGAAAATAGGGGGTCTGCAAAAAAGCGCCGACCCGGATCGAGGAAAATCAGGGTTGGGGCACAAGCAAGGCTCTCTTTAACTCAAATCAGGACCGACGTGGCCAAGGACAGTACTAAAACCACCATCGAAGCTGATGGACTGCGCTACCGCTCAAAAGCACCGGGTTCGCCATTTGCGGCGACCTCATCCTTTGGCGCCGCGACCATGTCGTGCTTTTTGTGCGGCAAACATCGCCCGCGCGCGATGCTCAAGTCCAAGAAGCTTTTGGGCAAATCTCAACCGGTGTGCTCGCCCACTTGCAAGGAGTTGGATGAGTTGCTGACCAAGCCGTGATGGCTGGTCATTGATGCATTGACCGGCGCGGCCGGGTGCAATCAAGGCTGCCTGAAACAGCGCCCGCAGACCGCCCGGTAGCGGGCATTACCGCCAATTTCGACCTGGTCCCCGACGGTGACCTTGCGGTTGTTGGCGTCGACACGCATATTCATTGTTGCCTTGCGGCCACAGTCGCAGATGGTCTTCATCTCATCCATTTCGTCGGCCAAGGCCAGCAGGCTGGCTGAACCGGGGAACAGCTCGCCCCGAAAGTCGGTGCGCAGGCCGTAGCAAATCACCGGCAGATTGTGGATATGGGCCAACTCGTGCAGCGCCCAGACCTGCTCTTTCTTGAGAAATTGCGCCTCGTCGATCAGCAAACAGGCCACGCCGGGCTGCGCGGCGTTCAAGGCCAGGAAGTCGGTCTCGGGTCCGAATAATTCGGCCTCGCGCTGAGGGCCCAGTCTGGAGGTGATGTGGCCGCTGCCGTAACGGTCATCAACCCGTGCGGTGAACAGGCGCACGCGATGGCCCCGTTCCTCATAGTTGTGGGCCACTTGCAGCAAGGCGGTTGATTTGCCCGCGTTCATTGCGGCATAACGGAAAAAAAGTTTGGCCATGGAAGGGGGATCTAGGGATTCAGGGGAGGGCGCGCGCTTGGGGTGTCGAGCCGCGAATTTACTGGGCAAAAGAACCGCAGCATTGTGCGCGCAAGGGCGCAATCCAAGACGATTCATCCGCACTCACTCAAACCGCCGCAGTAATCCCCTAAATCGGCGGTATGACTTACCCGCATTGTGACAAAACATGGGGCAAGCGAGGTAGTCAATTGCCATATCTGCCACC
>NZ_JANNMI010000384.1:0-4750 GCF_031397715.1 Roseateles sp. | reverse complement strand
CAATGGGCCGAGATTCACGGCGGTGACTTCGTAATAGGTGAAGGTCTTGTTGTATCGTCCCTGCCAGACCGCCTCGTTCAGCACCACGGTGAACTTGTTGCCGCGCCGTTCGATCTTCTCGATCCACACGCGGTCGTTGTCGTCGAGTTGCTCGGTGCGAAGAATGAGCCAGTTGTTGTCCTTGTCGGTCAGTTCGACCTTAGCCTTCAGAAGCTTCTCGGCCCAGTCGTCCAGCGCCATCCTGGCGGGCTTCTGCTCGATGGGCGGAGCGTGTTGCAGGCGGGCGTCATCGCTCCATTTGCCGCTGTCACCACGCACCTGTTGCACGCTGTCGTGTAGAGCGGCGCGTTTGGACCGATCATTGGACTCCTTGGTCCAGTCTTGCGCGTGGAGCGGTATGGATACAATCGCAAGCGAAACGACGATCATCACGATGATTTTTTTCATATCGATATTTCCGTTACGTCTTCTTCTGCAACCGATACAGCTTGGTATACGTCCGGATGAACAAGCTGCCGTTCGCGATGGCTGGCGTGGCCCAGGCGAAGTCGTCGAGCTTGTTTTTGCGGATGACGTTGAACTTGGAGCCGTCGTCGACGACATACGTGGTGCCGTCTTCGTTGAGCAGAAACACCTTGCCGTTGTACGCCCACGGCGATGCGTAGAAGCGGCCGCCGCCGGTTTCCAGACGTTCGCGCGGAAAGACCGTCTCGCCTGTTTTGGCGTTGAAGCAGGTCAAGAGTCCCGCGTCGAAGAGCACGTATAGCCGCTCGCCGCTGATCAAGTAGCCGGGATGAATGCTCGAGCCGCGCGGCTGCGACCAGGCGATCCACTTGTTACGCGTCTCGCCGTCCTTCAGGCTGATGTCGCCGGAGCCAAGTCGGTGCTGGCCGGTGGTGGCGCGGTAAGCGGGGTGGTCATAGGCACCGCCATCGGCGTTGTGGTGGGCGGCCCGGTGGGCGCGGTGGTCGGTAGCGCGCTGGGTGCCGTCGCCGGCGCGCTGGGGGGTGCCGCCGCCGGGGCCGTCATGCAGCCGGGAGATTCGAGCCGCGTTGAGCCGTTGTCTGAGGGCAACCCGCCGGACTCGCGTGTCCGCCCCAGTACCGGCGGTGACGTGAAGCCGTGAGCGACGGGTTTGGGCTCGCGGTGCACCGGCGATGCAGTCGTCTCCCGTTCACCACGCGCTGCTGCCGACGCACCGGCTCCCTGTGAAGTCGACGCTAGCGACGGTGACATGTTGGGCGAGATCGGTGATCTGAGTCGATTGGCACAGCCCCGCAAACTCATGCGTTACCTGGGCCTGCTGCCGTCGGAATACTCCAGCGGGGATCGGGCCAAACGAGGCAGCATCACCATGACAGGCAACCGCCACGCGTGGCGCTCAGCAACGCCCGGCGAACCTGGGTGAGTCGAGGCGGCTGGGGGTCATCGGGGCGGCAGCTGGTGGCCATGTCACATGACCCGCTTCACTTGATAGTTATGCAATGCATTTGGAGCCAACGGGCAATCCTGCCGCCTGGGCTTCTCGCCATGAAGCAAACCAGGTGGCTTCCGTTCGAGAGCGCACAGTCGCGGCGGGCGCCGGCCTTTACGGTGTCTCGTCACGCTCTCGCGTGCGAACAAAAGTGCGTCGATTTTCAAACCTTGAGGCCGCCGCAATGCGACAAGCACCCCGTGATGGACAAGGCATTCCGAGAGGCCCTTGTTGGCAACGCCTGCTGCTGCTCTGGCTGCTCGGGCCGCTGCTGTGGCTGCAGGCCCGGCATGTGCGCCGCATCACGCCGCGCCTGCCCGAGCCGCCGGGGCAGCGCGCCGGCAGCGCCGGCCAGGGCTCGTTGATCCGCCTGCTTGTGGCGGGCGACTCGGGCGCTGCCGGCGTCGGGGCCCCGTCACAGGAGCAGGCGCTGTGTGGCCAACTGGTGCAGCGCCTAAGCCAGCACCACCGGGTTGAGTGGTGCGTGCTGGCGGTCAATGGGCTGGACTCTCCGGGCCTGCACCAATTGCTGCAAGACACACCTCACGCGGCCTTCGATGTGGTCGTGCTGTCGATGGGCGCCAATGACGCCACCGCCTTGTGCGCGCCCTTGCAATGGGCGCGCTGGCAGAGCCGCTTGGCCGAGCTCATCGCTCTGCGCTTCGGGCCGGCCTTGCTGATGCACAGCGCCGTGCCGCCGATGCATGCCTGCTTGGCACTGCCGCAGCCGCTGCGCTGGTTCATGGGCCGCTGGGCGCAGCAAATGAACCAAAGCCTGGCGGCGCTGCTGATCGAAGAGGAGGGGCGCAGCATGCATTGGCACCCCAGCACGACAACCATGGCCGGCATGGCCGCCGACGGCATTCACCTCAGCCCTGAAGGTTATGCGGCCTGGGCCGAGGGCCTCAGCCAGCACATCTTGGCCGCGCAGGTCGCTGTGCGGCAGCGCACAGACCTCGGCCAGCTCGGCGCGCAGGCTAGGCCGTACTTTCACCAGTCGCACTGACCTAAGGACACGACCCCATGGCCTACCAAAGCATCAACCCCAATGACGGCAAGCTGATCAAGAGCTTCGAGCCTATGAGCGCGGCGCAGCTCGACGCAGCGCTGGCCGCCGCCGACGAATGCTTCCAAAGCTGGAAACACAAGTCTTATGCAGAGCGTGCGGCTGTCGTCAACCAGGCCGCCGCCTTGCTGCATGCCCATGTCGACGATTTCGCCCGGCTGGCCACGCTGGAGATGGGCAAGCGCATCGACGAAGCACGCGGCGAGGTCAAGTTCAGCGCCAACATCCTGGCCTATTACGCAGAACATGCGCAGCGCCTGCTCGCGCCGGTGACGTTGCAACCCAAGCAGGGCCAAGCGCAGATGGAAAGCTCGCCGCTTGGTGTGCTGTTTTGCGTCGAGCCCTGGAACTTCCCTTATTACCAACTCGCCCGTGTCGCCGGCCCGCAGCTGATGGCCGGCAATGTGCTGGTGGTCAAGCATGCCGGCTGCGTGCCGCAATGCGCGATCGCCTTCGAGCGCTTGCTGCTCGACGCCGGCGCGCCGGTTGGCGCCTACACGAATTTGCTGATCTCCTACGAGCAGTCAGACCGCGTCATTGACGACCCACGCGTCAAGGGCGTGGCGCTGACCGGCAGCCTGGACGCCGGGCGGCTGGTGGCAGCCCGTGCCGGCCAGAACCTGAAGAAATCGACCATGGAGCTGGGCGGCAGCGACGCCTTCATCGTGCTTGAAGACGCCGACCTCGACCTGGTAATCCCCTGGGCCGTCTGGGGCCGCATGTACAACGCCGGCCAGACCTGCTGCGCGGCCAAACGCTTCATCGTGCTCGACGCCGTCGCCGATGAATTCCTGGCCCGCTTCAAAGCGGCCTTGCAGGCGCTGCAGCCCGGCGACCCGATGCTGAGCGCCACCACGCAAGGCCCGCTGTCCACCGAGGCCGCCTTGCTGCAAGTGCTGGCGCAGGTGGACGCGGCGGTGCAGGCCGGTGCCAGCCTGCTGATGGGCGGCAAGCGGCTGGACCGGCCGGGCTTTTTCATGCAGGCCACCATTCTGGGCGATATCGCGCCCGACAACCCGGCCTTTCGCGCGGAGTTCTTCGGCCCGGTGGCCTCGTTTTATCGCGTACCCAGCGAGGCAGCAGCGATCGCGTTGGCCAATGACTGCGACTTCGGCCTGGGTGGCTCGGTCTGGACGCGCGACGCGGCGCGCGGCATGCGCGTGGCCAGCCGGGTCGACACCGGCATGATGTTTGTCAACAACCTCGACTGGACCGATGCCGAGCTGCCCTTCGGCGGCATCAAGCATTCGGGCTATGGCCGCGAGCTGGGCGCCATGGGCATCGAAGAATTCGTCAACAAGAAACTCGTGCGCAGCGGCCAATTTGCTGCGCCGGTTTGAGCGCGGAGACCTGCACATGGACAAGCAAGCAAGCGGCAAGATGCAAGCCGCGCAGGTCGAGCAGTTCGGCCAAGCGCTGGTGCTGAAGGAGATCGCCATTCCCACACCCGGCCCGGGCCAAATCCTGGTCAAGACCGAGGCCTGCGGCGTCTGCCACACCGACCTGCATGCCGCCGGCGGCGACTGGCCGCTGAAGCCCAGCTTGCCCTTCACACCGGGCCATGAAGGCATCGGCATCGTGACGGCCTTGGGCGCTGGCGTCACCGCGGTGCAGCTGGGCGAGCGGGTCGGCGTGCCCTGGCTGTACTCGGCCTGTGGGCATTGCGAGTTTTGCCTGGCGGCGCAAGAACCCGTCTGCGCCGAGGCGCAGTTCGGTGGCTACACCCGCAACGGCGGCTTTGCCGAATACATCCTGGCGGACCCGAACTATGTCGCGCATATCCCGGCCGGCCTGGCCGCACGCGACGCGGCGCCGCTGATTTGCGCCGGCGTCACCTCATACAAGGGCCTGAAGGAAACGCAGGCCCGGCCCGGGCAATGGGTGGTGATCTCGGGCATTGGCGGCCTGGGCCACCTGGCGGTGCAGTACGCCAAGGCGATGGGCCTCTTGGTCTGCGCGGTGGATATTGACGACGGCAAGCTGGAACATGCGCGGCGCTTGGGGGCCGACGCCGTGGTCAACGCCAAAAGCGGCGCCAAAAGCGGCGCCAACAGCGGCGACCCGGTGGCGGCGGTGCGCCAAGTCACCGGCGGCGGCGCGCATGGCGTGCTGATCACCGCACCCTCGTTGCCGGCCTTCAAGCAAGGCGTGGGCATGACGCGCAAGCACGGTTGCTGCGTGCTGGTGGGCCTGCCGCCGGGCGAGTTCCC
>NZ_JANNMI010000346.1:0-2781 GCF_031397715.1 Roseateles sp. | reverse complement strand
GCGGGTGCTGACGGCGCGGATGGACTATCTGCCGCGCGACACCTCGCCCGATTGGCAGGCCATCGAGTGGCAGGGTCTGGCCGATCCACAGCGCGCGCAGCTGTCCATTTATGCCCGTGGACGCGACTATCACAAGGTCTTGCGCCAGCGCCTGCAGCAGTTGGCAACCAAGCTGGCGGCCGCCGTCGGGCCTTTCGGTCACCGTGTCTTCACCGACTCGGCGCCGGTGCTGGAGGTCGAGCTTGCGGCGCGCTCGGGCCTGGGCTGGCGCGGCAAACACACGCTGACGCTGCACCGCGAGGCCGGTTCGATGTTTTTTCTGGGCGAGATCTATGTCGATCTGCCCTTGCCGCTGAGCCAGGCTGTGACGGCCCATTGCGGGCAATGCAGCGCCTGTATGACGGTCTGCCCGACCCAGGCCATCGTGGCACCCTACCGGGTCGATGCGCGGCGCTGTATTTCCTATCTGACGATCGAGCATGCCGGACCCATCCCGCTGGAATTGCGGCCGCTGATCGGCAACCGCATCTATGGCTGCGACGACTGCCAGCTTATCTGCCCCTGGAACAAGTTCGCGCAAAAGGCGTTGGTGCCCGACTTTGACGCCCGCCAAGCCTTGCAGGCGCCGGGGCTGCTACAGCTATGGGCCTGGGACGAGGTGGAGTTCCTGCATCGCACCGAGGGCTCGGCGATACGGCGCATCGGTTTTGAGCGCTGGCGGCGCAATCTGGCGGTGGCGATGGGCAATGCCTTGCATGCGCAGCCGCATGGCGAGATGCGTCAAGCCTTGCTACGGGCTCGCGCCGGCGCCAGCGAGCTGGTGGCCGAACATATTGATTGGGCCTTGGCGCCTTGAGCATTGAGCATGTTGTGGCATGCTTCGTGCCGTTAGCGCAGACCAGCGAAAACCTCAACCGGAGTCAAGCATGAATTGTCGCAATTGGGTGTCGGGTACAAGTATCTTGGTTTTGAGTATGGCCGGCCTGCAGCCAGCGTTGGCGCAGACCTATCCAAGCAAACCGGTGCGCTTGGTGGTTCCTTTCGCCCCCGGCGGCACGACCGATATCGTGGCCCGCATCCTGGCCGAGAAGATCAATCTCTCGCTGGGCCAGACCATGGTGGTCGAGAACAAGGCCGGCGGCGGCGGCACCATCGGCGCGGGCGACACGGTCAAGGCCGCGCCCGACGGCTACTCGCTGGGCATGGCCACGGTGTCGACCACGGCCGCCAACCCGGCCATCAACCCCAAGATCGCGTACAACCCTATCACCGACTTCACGCCCATCATCAATGTGGCGGCCACGCCCAATGTGATCGCCGTTCACCCCTCGTTCCCGGCCCGTGATTACAAGAGCTTTCTGGCCGAGCTGAAGGCCAACCCCGGCAAGTACAGCTTTGCCAGCAGCGGCACCGGCGGCATCGGGCATCTGCAGATGGAGCTGTACAAGAGTTTGACGGGTGTGTTCGTGGCTCACATCCCCTACCGCGGTGCGGGCCCGGCGCTGAACGACACGGTGGCGGGCCAAGTGCCGATTATTTTTGACAATCTGCCCTCGGCCTTGCCCTTCATCAAGGATGGCCGATTGATCCCCATCGTTGTTGCCGCACCCCAGCGCCTGAGCCAGTTGCCCAATGTGCCGACCTTCAAGGAACTGGGCCTGGAGCCGGTCAATCGGATGGCCTATTACGGCATCCTTGGCCCCAAGGGTTTGAGCAAGGAGGTAGTGGACAAGGTCCATGCAGCGGTCAAGAAGACGGTGGAGTTGCCGGACGTGAAAAAGCGCATCGAGGACACCGGCTCCATCATCGTGGCCAACACGCCTGAGCAGTTCGCCGCCCAGATCAAGGCCGAGTTCGAGGTCTACAAGGCCGTGGTAGCGCAGCAAAAGCTCAAGCTGGAGTGATGACGACGGCCGCCACCAGCCTGCAAACTATCAACGGCTTCATTGAGGCCTTATGGCTGGAAGACGGCCTGGCCGCCAACACGCTGGAAGCCTACCGGCGCGACCTGAGCCTGCTGGCCGACTGGCTGGCGGCGCAGCCGGACGCCAAGGCTCTGGACCAATGCCTGGAGCCGGACCTGCTGGCTTACGCAAGCGCGCGGCACGCCGGCAGCCGTGCCACCAGCTCCAACCGGCGCCTGAGTGTGTTCAAGCGCTATTTCCGCTGGGCCTTACGCGAGCAGCGGATTCTGGCCGACCCGACGCTGCGTTTGCAAAATGCCCGCCAAGCGCTGCGTGTCCCCAAGCTGTTGAGCCAGCAGCAGGTCGAGTTGCTGTTGGCCGCACCCGACACCACCACCACACTGGGCCTGCGGGACCGCGCCATGCTGGAGTTGATGTATGCCAGCGGCCTGCGGGTGACCGAGCTGGTGACACTGAAAAGTGTCCATGTCGGCTTCAAGGAGGCGGCCTTGCGCATCACCGGCAAAGGCTTGAAAGAGCGGCTGGTGCCCTTTGGCGAAGAAGCCCATGCTTGGTTGATGCGCTATTTGCAGGAGGCCAGGGCCAATCTACTCAAGGGTCAGCGCTGCGACGAGCTCTTCGTCACCATGCGCGGCGCCGGCATGACAAGACAAATGTTCTGGACCCTGGTGAAAAAGTACGCCGCCCTGGCCGGCATCACCAGCCCCTTGTCGCCGCATACCTTGCGCCATGCCTTTGCCACCCATTTGCTCAACCACGGCGCCGACCTGCGCGCGGTGCAATTGCTGTTGGGCCATGCCGATCTGTCGACCACGCAGATTTACACCCACGTGGCGCGCGAGCGGCTGAAAGCTAT
>NZ_JANNMI010000226.1:0-2747 GCF_031397715.1 Roseateles sp. | reverse complement strand
GGCGGATCAGCTCGACATGCTGGAAAAGCGCGCCGCCGGGCAGCCGATCGATTTGAGCCTGCTGACCGACGGCCTGGAGGCCGAGCGCGAGCAAGGCATCACCATCGACGTGGCCTACCGCTACTTCGCCACCAAGTCGCGCAAATTCATCATCGCCGACGCGCCCGGCCATGAGCAGTACACCCGCAATATGGTGACCGCCGCCGCCGGCTCCGACGCGGCGGTAGTGCTGGTCGACATCACCAAACTGGACACCAGCGCAGATGGGGACAAGGCGGTCGTGTTGTTGCCGCAAACCCGTCGGCATAGCTTGTTAGCCCATCTGCTGCGCGTGCCCAGCATCGTCTTCGCCGTCAACAAGCTGGACGCGCTGGAACAACCCGGCCCGGCCTTCGCGGCCGTCAGCAAAGCCTTGCGTGCTTTCGCCGAGCAGGCCGGCATTGAAGTCACCGCCATCGTGCCGGTGTCAGCCTTGCGCGGCGACAACGTGACGCAGCCGCTGGATGGCGAATGGGCGACCTGGTACCAAGGTCCGTCACTGCTGCAAGTGCTGGAAAGCCTGCCCGGCGTGCAGGAAAAGGTCGAAGGGCAGCTGTCGATTCCGGTCCAGTATGTGGCGCGTGAAGCGGGTGAAACCGGCGATGGCGTTGGTCACCAGCCGCGCACGCTGTGGGGCCGCATTGCGCACGGCCAAGTCAAGGCCGGTGATCAGATTCAGATTCTGCCGAGCGGCCAGACGGCCATCGTGGCCGAGGTGCGGCGCGCCGGTGCGACGGTGGCGCATTGCGTCGCCGGTGAGTCGGCCGGTGTGGTGCTGGACCGCCAGCTCGACGTCTCGCGCGGCGACTGGATCGTCACCCCCGGTTCGGCCACGCCGACGCAGAGCTTCGAGGCGACGCTCGCCTGGCTGGACACCGAACCGGCCGTGGCCGGGCGCAAATACTGGCTGCGCCATGGCAACCGCTGGGTGCAGGCGCGCATCAGCGCCATCGAGCACCGCTTGGACATCCACACGCTGGCCGAGCAGCCCGCCGCCGAGATCAAGGTCAACGAGATCGGCCATGTACGGATCGAAACACAGAGCGCCTTAGCCGTAGAGCCTTATGCCAACAACCGCATCGGCGGCGCGCTGATCGTCGTCGATGCGACCAGCAACCGCACCAGCGGCGCCCTGCTGGTGCGCGCAGCGAGCTGATCATGAGTGCGACCAAGGGCAGAGTCATCTTCGTCAGCGCCGGCCCCGGCGCGGCCGATTTGATCACCGTGCGCGGCGCGCGTGCGCTGGGCTTGGCCGAGGTCGTGCTATTCGACGCCTTGACCGACCCGGCTCTGCGCGACTTGGCACCGAACGCGGTCTGGCTCGACGTCGGCAAGCGCGGCTTTTGCCATTCGACCAAGCAAACCGCCATCAACGCGGCGCTGGTCAAGCAGGCCTTGAGCCACCGCTTGGTGGTGCGCCTCAAGGGCGGCGACGCCTGCATTTTTGGCCGCTTGGAAGAAGAGTTACTGGCCCTGGCCGAGGCCGGCATTGCCTGCGAGGTGGTGCCCGGCGTGACGGCAGCGCTTGCCGCCGCCGCGCAGACGCAACGCCCGCTGACCCGGCGCGGCAGCGGGCGCAACGTCTGCCTGACCACCGCGATGACCCAGCTGGGCGAGTTGCAAGCCGCACGTTCGGCCGACACCGAGGTTTTCTACATGGCCGGCCAGCAACTCGGGCCCTTGGGCCGCAAGCTGATCGAGGCCGGTTGGCCGACCGACACGCCGGTCTGCGTGGTCTCCAGGGCGGGTTGTGCCGATGCCTTGGCCAGCGATCACCAGGTCGACAGCCTGGCCGCAGCCGCGCTGCTGCACCGGAGCCGGCCCACCGTCGTGACCGTCGGTGCCGGGGCCAGAGCGCTGATTTTTGTGCAGCCGCCCAGCCACGCCGAGGCAACAATTTCCAGCAACACACCGGGTCTTGCGCCGCATCAAGACCGTATGCCCACCTCAAACGATTAAAATCCGCGTTTTGCCGCTGTTTCATCAGGCGCGCGAACGGCAATCTAGCCCCGAACAACAACACGAGCTGCAACATGACCCACGTCGTCCTCGAATCATGCATCCGCTGCAAGTACACCGACTGCGTCGATGTGTGCCCGGTCGATTGCTTCCGCGAAGGCCAGAACTTTCTGACCATCGACCCCGATGAGTGCATCGATTGCGCCGTCTGCATCCCCGAGTGCCCGGTCAACGCGATCGTGCCGGAGGAAGATGTGCCGGGCAATATGCAGCACATGATCAAGCTGAATGCCGATCTGGCCAAGAAATGGCCCAGCATCACCAAGCGCCACGCGCCGCTGCCGGACGCCGATGACTGGAAGGACCGCACGGGCAAGCTGCCCGAGCTGCTCCGCTAACTTTGTAAATTGCCGCCTGGCTACGAGCTCAGGCCCCAAGAAAAAATGGATGCTCAATTGAACGCAGAGATTGCCACGCCGGCCGCCGCGAACCCGGTGCCCGGACCCGACGCGATTCAGACCGATGCCGTCATCGTCGGCGCCGGTCCGGTCGGACTGTTTCAGGTCTTCGAGCTCGGTTTGCTCGAAATCAAGGCCCACATCATCGACTCGCTCGCCTACCCCGGCGGCCAGTGCATTGAGCTGTACCCGGACAAGCCGATCTATGACATCCCGGCCGTGCCGATTTGCACCGGCAAGGAGCTGACCGACAACCTGCTCAAGCAGATCGAGCCTTTTGGCGCGACCTTC
>NZ_JANNMI010000331.1:0-13147 GCF_031397715.1 Roseateles sp. | reverse complement strand
GCACCTGCACCTGCACCTGCACCTGCACCTGCACCTGCACCTGCACCTGCACCGATTGCAGTCGAGGTTGCTCCGACAACAGCGCCGACGCCTGCACCGGTTATTGCCGCCGCCGCACCCGTCGCAACGCCGTTCGTGCTGGAAATCGATGCCTTGCAGGCGGTTGCCCAGTCCAGCGGTTTGCAGTGGGTCAATTCGGATGCGCAGAAGATCCGGGCCGTTCAGGAAGCGATTGCTGCCGAAGCAAAGACGACCCATGTGCCGCGTGAACGCGTCGCCGCGGTGGTGTCCGACGAAGGCCCGCTGGTGATGGTCGAGACCAAGAAGGATCTGGCCCAGATCAAGCTGCCCTTCGAGCATTGATCGCTGATTAGCCAGCCCCTCAACGCCGCCGCGGCTCACGCCCCGGCGGCGTTTTTTTGTCCGTATCGCCCTGCGAACTAACCGTCTATGCCGGCGGCTTATGCGCAAAAAAGGATTGAGCCGTTGATGTACTGCAAGGCGAGCTAACCTTCAAACGGCCACGTCCCGACCCAAGACTTGGGCTGCGCACCGTACGGACGTAAAGAAGCCCGCCGAAGCGGGCTCTGGTTGATGCCGCAGTGGAAGCCGCAGTAGAAGCCGCCCAGCGCTCGCTCGACGTGGCCTTGTCCATGCGCGGGCACTGGTTCTCTCGGGCGAAAAACCAAGTCGTCAGGCCGAAGGCGGTGGCCAGCATCTGGCCCGGCACCACGTCGGCAACGAACATCGCACGGACCGAGGTGTTGGTGGAGACCGAATGCAAGCGATTGATCATCGGTGCATGCCTCGTCCGGTCCTGTTTCAGCGCTTACTTGGGAGCGACAAAACCGGCCGCTTTGTAGACTGCCGCGATGGTCGCTTTGCCAACCCGCGATTCCATTTCCTTGTGCACCGGCATCAAGGCCTTCTTCCACTGATTGGCTTCGGCATCGGTCAGCGCGTAGATGGTGGTCTTGCCGCTGGCCTTGATCTTGTCCAGCGCGACCGCGTTCTCGGTCTGCGCGATCGCATTGGCAAAGGTCGACGACTCCCGCATCGCCACCTCAAGCATGCCGCGCACATCGGCCGGCAAGCCATCCCAGAACTTCTTGTTGACGATCACCGCATAGCCGAGGTGCCCGTGACCCGACAGCGTGATGTGCTTTTGGACTTCAAAAATGCGCTGGGTATAGTAGTTAGACGGCGTACTCTCGGTGCCGTCAACCACGCCCGACTGCAGCGCCTGGTAGAGCTCGCTGAAGGCCATCACCTGCGGGATCGCGCCCAGGCCACGCATCTGCGCGTCCAGCACCTTGCTGGACTGGATGCGCATTTTCAACCCCTTGAAGTCGGCCACCCCGCGCAGCGGCTTGTTGGCGCTCATATGGGTGGCGCCGTTGTCCCAATAGGCCAAACCCTGGATGCCCTTGGGCTCCAACTTCTTGAACAGGTCGGCACCGACCGGGCCTTCGGTAACCGCGCGGAAGGCGGCCGTGTCCTTGAAGATGAAAGGCAGATCGAAGACCTCGAAATCCTTCACGCCCAGCGGCCCAAACTTGGCCAGCGACGGTGCCAGCATCTGCACCGCGCCGAGCTGCAAGGCCTCCAGCTCTTCCTTGTCCTTATAGAGCTGGCTGTTCGGGTAGACCTCGACCTTGACCTTGCCGGCGCTGCGCTGCTCGACCAGCTCCTTAAAGCGCTGCGCGCCCTTGCCCTTGGGGGTATCCGGAGCGACCACATGGCTGAACTTGATCACGATGGGCGCTTGCGCCTGCACCCAAACAGGCAAGGCCAGGGTCAATGCGCCGAGCATGCTCAACACGCGGCGGCGGATGCGGAATGTGTTGTTCATTTTGTTTCCAGTAGGTGGCGCTGTTGATGGACGTAGCGGGCGCGGTTGCCACTGTCCAGCGATTGTGAAAGCCAAGCCGCGCAGCGGGAAGATGTGGAGTTCCACATTTCGCAGTTCCGTTGCGCGCAGGCATTGCGCTGCCGCGTAGACTTTGCGTCATGCCCCCGCTTCAACCTTGGCCTATCGGCCCTGCCGCCGCCAAGCCGATTCCGGTCAGCCCCTGGCAGACATGGCGCGCCTCACTCTGGGCCTTGCCCCTGCTGCTGTCCCTGGGCTTTGTACTGGGAGTACTGATTTGGGCGCGCAATAACGAGATCGAAGAGCGTGAGCTGCAGCGGCAGACCATGATCTCGGATGCGCTGAGCACCGAAGCTCAGCTGCGCGCCAAGCTTGACGACGAGATCACCCATCTGCGCGAACTGCCCGCCAAGCTGAAGCATCAAGAACCCACTGCGGCCAGCCTAGCGGCCCAACCCGAGTTGAACGCCGGACTGCGCCGGCTTTGGATTTCGGTCACTTGGTTGGACACGCGCAACCGCATCCTGGCCCAGCTGCCCGCCGCCACCGAGAATCAAGCAGCGATCGCAGAAGACGGCTTGTCCTTGCACTTGACCAGCCCAGTCGGCGAGAACGGCGCCAAAGGCATGCTGGTGGTGCGCTATTCGCCAGCCCTGCTGCTCAAGCGCGGCGTGCCCTGGTGGCTCAGCCACAAATACGACATCCAGATGGTCGACAGCGCCGACCAAGTGATCGCCTCCAGCCGGGATGTCAGCGTGCGGTTGGCGCAAAGCACCCGCCCCAGCTACCGCATCAGCTTCCCCGGCCCGTTGCGGGCCAGCCCGCTGACCGAGTCGGCGCTGACCGATGCGGCGCTGGAGCTGACGCTGCGCGATCCGCCTGCCACCTCCATCCGACCCTTGGCCTTGATCCTGATTGCCGGCTTCCTGCCGCTGATTGCCGGTGCCAGCTGGCTGCTGCGCCGTCAGGTGCGCCAGATCTCGCGCACCGAGGCCGCCTGGCGCACCGAGGCTGCTTGGCGCCAGGCGATGGAAGACTCGGCGCTGGTCGGCCTGCGCGCCCGCGACGCCGATGGCCGCCTGCTCTACGTCAACCGGACCTTCTGCGATATGGTCGGTCTGAGCGCCGAGAGCTTGATCGGCCTGCGCCCGCCGATGCCTTACTGGCCGCCCGATGCGCTGGACGAGCTGACCGCACGCAACCGCCTCAACCTGGCCGGCTACGCGCCCCGCGAGGGCTTCGAGGCACGTTGGCGCCATGCCGACGGCCGCACATTGGAAGTCAAGGTGTTCGAGTCGCCGCTGGTCGATGCTGCGGGCAAGCAAATCGGCTGGATGGGCTCCATCATCGACATCACCAATGCCAAGCGGCTTGAAGAAGGCGAGCGGCGGCAGATTGAGATCATGAGCAATAACGCCCGCCTGACCATGCTGGGCGAGGTCGCCTCGACGCTGGCGCATGAGCTGAACCAGCCGCTGACCGCGATCGCCAGCTACAACGCCGGCATCGCCAACTCGCTCGCCAAGCTGGGCGTGACCGATGCGGCCGTGCTGGGCGCCCTGCAGCGCCTGGGCCAGCAGGCTGCGCATGCCGGACGCATCGTGCAGCGGATTCGCGAATTCCTGACCCGGCGCGAGCCGCAGCACGAGCTGTGCGAGCTCAATCTGGTCATCACCGATGCGGTGGCCCTGCTGGGCCGCGAGCTGGCGCGTGCCCAAGTGCAGATTGATCTGCGCCTGGACCCCGATTTACCGGCCTTGCTGGCGGATGCGGTGCTGGTCGAGCAGGTGGTGATCAATCTGGTGCGCAATGCGGCCGACGCGCTGCAGGCCAGGCCGCAGGGGCGGCTGATCGCGATTCACAGCAGCCGCTCGGCCAGCTCGGCGCATGCCAGCGGCGGCGTGGAGTTTGTGCGCGTAGCCGTCAGCGACAACGGCCCCGGCCTGGGCGGGCGCGGCGTCGAGACCTTGTGCGCACCGTTTTACTCCACCAAGCGCGAAGGCATGGGCATGGGCCTGGCGATCTGCCGCTCCATCATCGAGGCCCACCAGGGCGTGCTGGATGTCGACGCCTCGCCCAGCGGCGGCGCGCGCTTTTGCTTCAGCCTGCCCCTGCTCACGCCGGAGCTGCTGGCCGCGCGCAACGGAGAATCTAGCGATGACTGAGGCCTCCATCTATCTGGTCGACGATGACCCGGCCGTGCGTGACGCGCTGGCCTTCTTGCTGGCCTCACGCGGACTGCAGGTACGCAGCTTCGACGGCGGGCCGGCGCTGCTGGCCGCCCTGGATGCAGGCAAACCGGGCGCGCCACTTGGCGTGTTTCTGCTCGATGTGCGGATGGACGCAATGTCGGGAACCAAGCTACATGACGAGTTACTTGCGCGGGGCCTGCGCAATCCGGTGCTGTTCCTGACCGGCCATGGCGACATCCCGATGGTGGTCGAGGCGCTCAAGAAAGGCGCCTTCGACTTTCTCGAAAAACCTTATAGCGACAACGCGCTGGCTGACCGCCTGGAACAGGCGCTGGCGGTTGACGCGGCGATGCGCGTCGAGGGTGCGCATGCGGGCGAGCGCCAGGCCCGCCTGGCCAGCCTGACCGAGCGCGAGCGCGAGGTGATGGGCAAAGTGGCAGCCGGCAAGCTCAACAAGGTGATCGCCGACGAATTGCATGTGTCGATGCGCACCATCGAGGTCCACCGTGCCCGCGTGTTTGCCAAGTTAGGCGTACGCTCGGCCGCCGAAGTGGCGACGCTGCTGGCGCAAGTTTAGCGAGCGCTCGCTCAGCTCAGGCTAACCAGGGCCTGGTGATAGGCCGGCTCATGCATCAACTCGTCCCAGGTCAGCGGCGCGGTCTGCGGCAGCAGGCCGGCGCGCCGGGCCTCGCTCTCGGCACTGGGCAGCCAGCTGCCGCTCAACTGCGCCTGGCTCAGATCGGCCAGTACTTCGTCCAAGGCGCTGCCCTCGTCGACGCCGGACTGGTTGCAAAGCAGCACCATGTCGCAGCCGGCCTGCAAGGCGGCCAGCGCGGCTTGCGCGTAGCCGATGGGCTGGCCGTCCAACACGCGGGCGCCGGCCATGCCGAGGTCATCGCTGAAGATGGCGCCGCCAAAGCCCAGCCGCTCGCGCAAGATTTCCTGCAGCCAGCGCTCACTGAAGCCAGCCGGCCGGGCGTCAACTTTGGGGTAAATCACATGCGCCGGCATCACCGCGCCCATGCTCATCACCAACCATTCAAACGGCTTCGCGTCTTCGGCCAAAATCGCCTTCAGGCTGCGCTTGTCAATCGGCACGTCCACATGCGAGTCGGCCTTGACGAAGCCGTGGCCGGGGAAATGCTTGGCACAACTGTGCATGCCGGCCAGCAAGAGCCCATGCATCAGGCTCTTGGCCAACATCGCCACCACACGTGGATCGCGGTGGAAGCTGCGGTCGCCGATGACACTGCTGGCGCCGTAATCCAAATCAAGCACCGGCGCAAAAGAGAAATCTACACCGCAAGCACGCAGCTCGCTGGCCAAGACATAACCGGCCGCCGTGGCGGCAGCGGTAGCGCGCATCGCGTCATCCATCCACAGCTCGCCCAAACTGCGCATTGAGGGTAAGTGGGTGAATCCATCGGTCTGGAAGCGCTGGACGCGGCCGCCTTCATGGTCGACGGCGATCAGCACATCGGGCCGTATCGCCTTGATCTGCGAGGTCAGCGAGGTCAGCTGGGCGCGGCTCTCGAAGTTGTGCGCGAACAGGATCAGGCCGCCGACCAGCGGGTGTTTGAGGCGGCGCTTGTCGTCGCTGTCCAGCGCCAGCCCGGCAATATCGAGCACCAGCGGCGCGTGGATGGAAGCCTTGTCGTCGTTCATCTTCATCATGAGTCAGTCCTTGTTGTGTGTTTCAAGTTCAACGATTACATAAGTGCTGGCGTAGTCGCTCTCGTCACTGACCGAGACATGGGCCTTCAGACCCTTGGCTTCGAACCAAAGCGCTAACTCGCCATGCAAACGGATTTCGGGCTTGCCGCTGGCAGCGTTGACGATCTCGCAGTCGCGCCAACTCATCGGCCTGCGCATGCCCATGCCGATCGCTTTGGAGAAGGCCTCCTTGGCCGAGAAGCGGGTGGCCAAGTAGCTGACACCGCGGGTGACCACCTTGGCGCTGCGCTCGCGGAACACGGCCAGTTCATGCGGCCCCAAGACTTTTTCAGCAAAGCGCTCACCGCGCCGCTCCAGCGTGTCGCGGATGCGGCGGATGTCGCAGATATCGCAGCCGATGCCGTAAATCATCAAAGACTCAGGCTGTGTAAGCGCGCTGAATGCAGCGCTGATAGTCGCGCACCGTCTCGGTGTAGCCCAGCTCCAGCGCATCCGCCACCAAGGCATGGCCGATCGAGACCTCCTGCACGCCCGGCACGGCGCGCAAAAAAGCCGTCAGGTTGTCGCGGTTCAGATCATGGCCGGCGTTGATGCCCAGGCCCAGCGCCAGTGCGGCTTCGGCAGTACGAGTGAAGCCGGTCAGCACCGCGGCCTCGCGCTCTGTGCCATAAGCACTGGCAAAAGTCTCGGTGTAGAGCTCGATACGCTCAGCACCGAGCTCGGCCACAAATGCCATGGCCTCGGGCACGGGGTCCATGAACAGGCTGACCCGCACCCCGCAAGCACGCGCCTCGGCCACCAACGGCGCCAAGCGGGCCATATCGGCCGGGAACTGCCAGCCGTGGTCGGACGTGAACTGGTCCTCGCTGTCGGGCACAAAGGTCACCTGATGCGGCCGCACTTCGCGCACAAAGTCCATCAGGTTCTGCGTCGGGTTGCCCTCGATGTTGTACTCGGCCTGCGGCCAAGCCTTCAGCAGCGCGGCCAAGTCATGCACGTCTTGCGTGCGGATATGGCGAGCATCGGGGCGCGGATGCACGGTAATGCCTTGTGCGCCGGCAAGCAAACACAGCTCCGCTGCGCGCAGTACGCTGGGGATGCCCAAATGCCGCGTATTGCGCAGCAAGGCGACCTTGTTGACGTTGACCGACAAGGCACAGCGCGCGCCGTGCGTGCGGGAGGATTCAGGGGCAACCAGTGGATTCATCGCGAGCTCCTTCATCAATCTATAAGTTTTTGCAGATCCTGCATGACCTGGCGGGTGCGTAGCGGCCGCTGCCCGAGATGATAGTGAAGCAGGCCGCGCAGGGTCGAACGCAGGGCCGGCAACACGGGGCTACAGGCCTGCTGCAAGGCCGCCGTGCTGCCATGCAAGAGCGCAGCCTGCATTTGCACCAGGGCCTGCCCGCTGAAACTCGCCACCTCGCCCTGCAAGGGCAGGACGCCGGCCTCGGCGGTCAGCATATAGGGGCGGTCGAGATCCAGGGGCTGTTGCGTCAACGTAGCCAGGCTCAGGTCCGGCAGCAGACCGATCTCCAGCAAGAGCCGCAACTCGAAGGCGCGCAGCGCCGCCTGCGATTGCGCGTCCTCGTTGGCATGCAATTGCGGCAAGGTGGCGGCATAAGCATCAAACAAAGCGGTATGCGGGTCCTGGCGGGCCAGCAGCTTGAGCAGCAGCTCGTTCAGGTAATAGCCGGAGAACAATGCCGCGCCGGCCGGCATGGTGGCACCGCCGGCCCATTCCGCGCCGCGCAAGGTGACCACCTCGGGCCCGGGCGCGTCGCCGACGCCCTGCACCGCCTTGACCGGCTTGGACAAGCTGACCTGGATGCGCTGAAACGGCAGCAAGACAGCGCGCAGCTGGGAGTACGGCCGCTTGGCGCCCTTGGCCACCACCGCGATGCGGCCCTGCTCACGCGTGAATAAATCCAGAATCAGACTGGACTCGCTCCAGTCGTAGTGGTGCAGCACAAAGGCTTGCTGGATCGCGGGTGCGCGCGCGCCGCGAGTTGCCATGGGCTTGAACCTCTAACGCTGGCTAGAACTTACTCGTAGCCGTAGCTGCGCACGCGCTCTTCGGTGTCGGCCCAGCCGGAGCGAACCTTGACCCATAACTCCAGGAACACGCGGCCTTGCATCAGGTGCTCCAACTCCTGGCGCGCTTCGGAGCCGATGCGCTTGAGGCGCTCGCCGCCGGCCCCGATGATCATGCCCTTGTGCGCGTCGCGCTCAACCACGATGGAGGCCGAGATGCGGCGCAGTTCGCCCTCGTCTTCCCACTTGTCGATGATGACGGTGGAGGTGTAGGGCAGCTCATCGCCGGTCAGGCGGAATAATTTCTCGCGGATGATTTCGCTGGCCAGGAACTTCTCCGAGCGGTCGGTCAGCGCGTCTTCCTCATAGAACCAGCCCTGCTCGGGCAGATAAGGCTTGAGGATCTTGAACAGCCGCGCCACGTCGGACTCTTTCTTGGCCGACAAGGGCACGAACTCGGCGAAGTTGCGGCGTTCAGCCATGCTCTTGAGCCAAGGTGCCAGCTCGGCGCGGCGCTGCACGGCGTCGAGCTTGTTGGCGATCATCACGACCGGCTTGTCTTCGGGCAGCAGCGACAGCACCTTGGCGTCATCAAGGCCGAAGCGGCCCGCCTCCAACACATACAGCACCAGATCAACATCACTCAGTACGCTGTGCACGGTGCGATTTAAAGTGCGATTGAGCGCCGCGTTATGTTTCAGCTGGAAACCGGGCGTATCGACAAAGACAAACTGCGCCTCTTCGATGGTGCGCACGCCGGTGATGCGGTGGCGGGTGGTTTGCGCCTTGTCGGAAGTGATGCTGACCTTTTGGCCGACCAAGGCGTTCAGCAAGGTCGATTTGCCGACGTTGGGGCGGCCGACGATGGCGATCAGACCGCAGCGCTTTGGGATTGCGGGGTCTAGCGTTGAAACGGTGGGGCTGGCTGGCAATTCAGGCACCGGAGTTTCATCGGTCGGTGCAGAGGTATTTTCGTTCATGGTGTGGGCGGCGTTGAGGCCGACTCCTTCAGTCGCGCAAGCCAGCGTTTGGCTTGTCGCGGGCAATCAATTCGTCGAGTAAGCGACGGGCGGCGTTCTGTTCGGCAATGCGTCGCGAACGACCTTCGCCGCGCTTGGAAATTTTCAGGGCAGGCACCGCGCATTCGATCTCGAAGGTCTGCGCGTGGGCCTGGCCACGGGTTTCAGTAATGGTATAGCTTGGCACGGCCATACGGCGTGCCTGCAGCCATTCTTGCAAGGCTGTTTTGGCGTCTTTGGCCCAGTTATCCATCACCGAGCCATCAATCAACTCGCCCAGCAAGCGGCGCACCAGCTCATGCGCCGACGCGTAGCCTGCATCCAGGAACACGGCGCCGATCAGGGCCTCGGTGGCGTCGGCCAAGATCGAGGGCCGCTGCGCGCCACCGCCCTTGGCTTCGCCTTCGCTGATGCGCAAGACCTTGGGCAGCTCTAGGCCGAGCGCCAAGCGGTGCAAACTCTCTTCGCGTACCAAGTGGGCGCGCACACGGGTCAAATCGCCTTCGTCGGAGGCGCCGAAACGCTCATACAGCAAGGCAGACACCGCCAAGCTGAGCACCGCGTCACCCAAGAATTCGAGGCGCTCGTTGTGATCAGCACTGAAGCTGCGGTGGGTGATCGCCCGGGTCAACAGCTCGGGCTGCTTGAAACTGTAGAAAAGCCTTTGCTGCAGGGCGGCAAGCTGCGGGCTCATAAAAACGGGCTCCGCATTTAGCGCGAGCGCCCTTCGTACTTGATCAACAAATACACCGGGCCGCCCAGCTCGATCTGCTTGTCGTAAGCAAAGCTGATTTGCAATTTGTCGTTTTCTTTGCTGATCACCAGATCTTTGGAGTTGATGCTAGTGATCGAATACTCGACCTGTTGCGCCTTCTCAAAGTCGGCCCGTACCGCCGGCACCGTGGCCGGGTTGGCAGCCGCGATACGGTCCACCGTTTTTTGAATGGTGTAGAACTCCAGCACGGTCGGGAACACGCGCGCCAGCACCACGCCGGTAAAGGCCAGCAACACACCCCAGAACAACAGACCCAGCAGGCTCACGCCGCGTTGCCCCCGTCCTGGCATGCCAAATTCCGTCTGACGCATGAATTGCTTCCTCGCTTGGTGATGGTGGCGGTTCAATTTCAGTTGAAGGCGCCAATGCGCTTGAGATCACTGAAATTCATCCAGACAAAAAAGGCCTTACCGACAATGTTCTCGTCCGGCACAAAACCCCAGAAGCGTGAATCGCCGGAATTGTCGCGGTTGTCGCCGACCAAGTAGTAATGCCCGACCGGCACCTTGCAGCTGACGCCCTCGGGGCTGTACTTGCAATTCTCCTGGAAGGGGAAGGGGCCGCCGGCTCGGTTGGGGCTGAACAGCGGCGAGCGCTGCGGATCCACCAGCAGCTGATGCTCTTTCTCGCCCAGCTTCTCGGTGAAACGGGGCCGATAGGCCATCGAGCTTTCGTCATAGAAATCGCCCTGCGCCTGCACCGGCACCAGCTCGCCGTTGACGTACAGGCGTTGGTTCAAATAACTGACCTGATCACCGGGCAGACCGACCACGCGCTTGATGTAGTCAATGCTGGCGTCACCAGGCCAACGAAACACCATCACATCGCCCCGCTTGACATCGTTGTTAGCAATGATCTTCTTGTTGATCACCGGCAGACGAACGCCGTAATGGAACTTGTTGACCAAAATCAGGTCGCCCACCAAGAGTGTTGGCACCATCGAGCCCGACGGGATTTTGAAAGGCTCAAACAAAAAGGAGCGCAGCAGGAAGACCGCCAAAATCACCGGGAACAAGCCCGCAGTCCAGTCCAACCACCAAGGTTGGCGCAAAATTTCCTGACGCGCAACTTCAACGTCACCATCAACCCGCTTGATACCTTGTGCGGCCAGGGTCTGGCGGCGCTGGGCATCAGCGGCCAGCAATTGCGCTGCCGCACGGTTGCGCTTGGGCTCGAAATGAAAACGCTCAGCCAGCCAAAAGCACAGCGTGACCATGGTCAGCACGAACAGCAAGAAGGAAAAATTACCACTCCAAAAGCCGGTGTACCAGCCTCCCAGATAGGCGGCGAGCAAGGCGTAAAGGATTCCGGTCAGAGCACTCATCAATGGTCTACTTGGGTTCGTTCGATTAATCGTCAACTTGCAGAATGGCCAAGAACGCTTCCTGCGGCACCTCGACGGAGCCGATTTGCTTCATGCGCTTCTTGCCGGCTTTTTGCTTTTCGAGCAGCTTGCGCTTGCGGGACACGTCACCGCCATAACATTTTGCCAGCACGTTCTTGCGCAGCGCCTTGATGTTCTCGCGCGCGATGATGTTGGAGCCGATCGCCGCCTGAATCACCACGTCATACATCTGGCGCGGGATGTGCTCACGCATCTTGGCCGCGACACCGCGACCGCGGAACTGGCTCTGCACCCGGTGCACGATGATGGACAGCGCGTCGACCCGGTCACCGTTGATCAGGATGACAACCTTGACCACGTCGGAGGCGCGGTACTCCTTGAACTCATAGTCCATCGAGGCGTAGCCACGCGACACGCTTTTCAGCTTGTCGAAGAAGTCCAGCACGATCTCGGCCAGCGGCATCTCGTAAGTCAACATCACCTGGCGGCCGTGATAGGCCATATTGAGCTGATTGCCGCGCTTCAAATTGGCCATCGTCATCACCGGGCCGACATAGTCTTGCGGCATGTAGAGATGGACCGTCACGATGGGCTCGCGAATCTCCTGGATCTGCCCCAACTCAGGCATCTTGGACGGGTTCTCGACCGAGACCACCGTGCCATCATTCAGCACCACCTCATAGACCACGCTGGGCGCGGTGGTGATCAGGTCTTGATCGAACTCGCGCTCCAAGCGCTCCTGCACGATTTCCATGTGCAGCAGGCCCAGGAAGCCGCAGCGGAAGCCAAAGCCCAGCGCCTGCGACACCTCGGGCTCGTAGCGCAGCGAGGAGTCGTTCAGCTTGAGCTTCTCCAGCGCGTCGCGCAGCTGGTCGTACTCACTCGCTTCGGTCGGATAGAGGCCGGCAAACACCTGCGGCTGGATTTCCTTGAAGCCCGGCAAGGCCTGCTCGGCCGGACCCAGATTGTTCGGCAGCTTTTTTTCCAAGGTGACGGTGTCGCCGACCTTGGCCGCTTGCAGCTCTTTGATGCCGGCGATGATGAAACCCACCTCACCCGCATTCAACTGATCACGCGGCTCGGACTTGGGAGCGAACACGCCCAGGTTGTCGGCCGGGTAGACGGCGTTTGACGCCATCATGCGGATGCGCTCGCCCTTTTTGAGCGTGCCGTCAACTACCCGCACCAACATCACCACGCCCACGTAAGCGTCATACCAAGAGTCGACGATCATGGCGCGCAGCGGCGCGTCCACCACACCCTTGGGCGGCGGCATGCGGGCAATCACGGCCTCGATGATTTCTTCGATGCCCATGCCCGTCTTGGCGCTGCAAGGAATGGCGTCGGTCGCGTCAATACCGATGACGTCTTCAATTTCCAACTTGGCGTTGTCCGGATCTGCATTCGGCAGATCCATCTTGTTGAGCACCGGCACCACCTCGACACCGAGCTCCAGCGCGGTGTAGCAATTGGCCACCGTCTGCGCTTCGACCCCTTGGCTAGCATCCACCACCAAGAGCGCGCCCTCGCAGGCCGACAGCGAGCGACTGACCTCGTAGGAGAAGTCCACATGGCCGGGCGTATCGATCAGATTCAGGTTGTAGGTCTTGCCGTCCTTGGCCTTGTACTGCAGGGCGGCGGTCTGCGCCTTGATGGTGATGCCACGCTCGCGCTCGATGTCCATTGAGTCCAGCACCTGCGACTCCATCTCACGATCGGAAAGCCCTCCGCAACGCTGAATGATGCGATCCGCCAGCGTGCTCTTGCCGTGGTCGATGTGGGCGATGATGGAGAAATTGCGGATGTGATTCATGTGCGAACAGAGCGGGTAAGCCGGGCATACAACGGCGAAGGCCGTTGCAGTGCAAGCTCTCAATCGCTAGGTGATGTGAAGGCGCGAAGCGCCGTGCTGAAACTAAAAAAAAGGCACGTCGAATCGGTGACGCGCCTTCCAACAAAACGTTTGGCAACTGCATGTTGGGCATCCATTGTAGCGAAAAGCCTGAATCTGGAAACCTAGCAACGCTCGGGACTCCGGTCGTTGCGACCCACCAACAGCAAGTTATGCACAACTTATCAACATGAGAACCTGATATCCAGTTGATGAATTGGGTTATTCCCGTGCGCTGGGTGAGCCTTGCGTCTGCGTTGCAGTGGGCCAACAAAGCAAAGAATGCCACACCACTGCGTATTCTATCCGACGATGCGACCAATCAAGTCGCGGCCCACGCGCGGGGC
>NZ_JANNMI010000313.1:0-5631 GCF_031397715.1 Roseateles sp. | reverse complement strand
GCTGCTTTTGGAGACCGCCGCTGAAGCAGCAGCAGCGCCGGCCCCGGTTGTCGCTGCTGCTGCACCGGCCCCTGCTGCTGCGCCAGTCGCTGCTGCGGCGCCCGCAGCCAGCGCGCTGGTCGAGGTCTTCGTGCCCGACATTGGCGACTTCGAGTCGGTCGCGGTGATTGAAGTGTTTGTGAAAGTCGGCGACACCATCAAGATCGAGCAAAGCCTGATCACGGTCGAGAGCGACAAGGCCTCGATGGAGATTCCGTCTTCGCATGCCGGCGTGATCAAGGAATTCAAGATCAAGCTCGGCGACAAGGTGGCCAAGGGTTCGTTGCTGGCGATCGTGGAAGTGAAGAGCAGCGCTGCCGCCGCAGCTGCCGCGCCCGCCGCCGCGCCTGCTCCCGCCGCTGCAGTGGCAGCACCCGCTGCATTAGCAACGACTGCAGTCGTGGCAGCCGTAGCCGCTCATGAGCCGACCGCCATCAACACCAAGCTGCCACACGCGTCGCCGAGCATCCGCCGTCAAGCGCGTGAGTTAGGTGTGCCGCTGAACGAGGTCAAGGGCAGCGGCCCGCATGGCCGCATCCAAGAGATCGATCTGCAAGGTTTTGTGAAGTCGGTGATGGTCGGTGCCGTGCAGACCCTGGCGCAAAAAGCATCCGCACCTGCCGCCTCGGCAGCAGCCACCGGCGGCGCCTTCCCCGGCTTGCTGGCTTGGCCGAAGGTGGATTTCGAGAAGTTCGGCGCGATAGAGCGCAAGGACATGTCGCGCATCAAGAAGATCAGCGGTGCCAATCTGCACCGCAACTGGGTCGTGATCCCGCATGTCTGTAACCATGACGATGCAGACATCACCGAGCTCGAAGCCTTCCGCGTGCAGACCAACAAGGAGAACGAGAAGAACCCGGCCGCCGTCAAGGTGACGATGCTGGCCTTCATGATCAAGGCGGCCGTGGCGGCCTTGAAGAAGTTCCCCGAGTTCAACTCATCGCTGGACGGTGATCAGCTGGTGCTGAAGAGTTACTACCACATCGGTTTTGCGGCCGACACGCCGAACGGTCTGGTGGTGCCGGTGATCAAGGACGCCGACAAAAAAGGCATCTTCCAGATCAGCCAGGAAATGGGCGAGCTGGCCAAGAAGGGCCGCGACGGCAAGCTCGGGCCTGCCGACATGAGCGGCGGCTGCTTCACCATCAGCAGCTTGGGCGGCATCGGCGGGCGCTACTTCACCCCCATCATCAATGCGCCCGAAGTGGCCATCATGGGTGTGTGCAAGAGCCAGATCGAGCCGAAGTGGGACGGCAAGGCTTTCGCACCGCGTTTGATGTTGCCGCTCTCGCTGAGTTGGGATCACCGGGTGATTGATGGCGCGGCTGCGGCGCGCTTCAATGTGTACTTTGCATCCTTGCTGGCGGACTTCCGTCGCATCGTTCTCTGATCGGGGCTGAACATGGCATTGATTAACGTAGTGGTCCCCGACATTGGTGACTTCAAGGATGTGGCCATCATCGAGCTGCTGGTCAAGCCCGGCGACACGGTGGCGGCCGAGCAAAGCCTGATCACGGTCGAAAGCGACAAGGCCTCGATGGAGATCCCTTGTTCGCACGCCGGTGTGGTCAAGGAGATCAAGGTGTCGCTGGGCGAGAAGATCAATCAGGGCACGCTGTTGCTGACCTTGGAAAGCGCCGAGGCTTCGGCTGCTGCACCAGCACCAGCACCAGCACCAGTGGCTGCAGCCGCTGCACCCGTCGTCGTCGCACCAAGCGCCGCTGCAGCCTATGCCGGCAGCGCCGACCTCAGCTGCGATTTGCTCGTGCTGGGCGCCGGCCCCGGCGGCTATTCGGCCGCCTTCCGCGCCGCCGATCTTGGCTTGACGGTCATTGTGGTTGAGCGTTATGCCCAACTCGGCGGCGTCTGCCTGAATGTCGGCTGCATCCCGTCCAAGGCGCTGCTGCATGTGGCGGCGGTGATGGACGAAGTCGCGCATCTGGGGGACTTGGGCGTCGAGTTCGGCGCGCCGACCATCAGCGTCGACAAGCTGCGCAGCCACAAGGAAAAGGTGATTGGAAAATTGACCGGCGGCCTGGCTGCAATGGCCAAGATGCGCAAGGTCACGGTCGTGCGCGGCTATGGCTCTTTCATTGACGCCAACCATGTGGAAGTCGCAGAAACCAGCGGCGAGGCGCAAGCCAAGACTGGCGCCAAGAAGACCGTGTACTTCAAACAAGCCATCATCGCGGCTGGCTCGCAAGCGGTGCGTCTGCCGTTCTTGCCTGATGACGAGCGAATTGTTGATTCCACCGGTGCGCTTGAATTGAAGGGCACGCCGAAGAAGATGTTGATCATCGGCGGCGGCATCATCGGCCTGGAAATGGGCACCGTCTACTCGACCCTGGGTGTGCGCCTGGACGTGGTCGAAATGCTCGACGGCCTGATGCAAGGCGCCGACCGTGACTTGGTCAAGGTCTGGCAAAAATTGAATGCCAAGCGTTTCGACAACATCATGTTGAAGACCAAGACGGTCGGTGCCGAGGCCACGGCGGACGGCATCAAGGTGCAGTTCGAGACGCTGGACGGGGTCAAGAGCGAAGGCGTTTACGACCTGGTGCTGCAAGCCGTCGGCCGCACACCGAACGGCAAAAAGGTCGCCGCCGAGAAGGCCGGCGTGGCGGTGACCGACCGTGGCTTCATCAATGTCGACCTGCAGATGCGCACCAATGTGCCGCACATCTTCGCCATCGGCGACGTGGTGGGCCAGCCGATGTTGGCGCACAAGGCGGTGCACGAGGCCCATGTGGCGGCCGAAGTGGCGGCCGGCATTGTGCTGGGTGATGCAACGTTAGCCAAGAGCCAGTTCGACGCCCGCGTGATCCCAAGCGTGGCCTACACCGACCCCGAAGTGGCGTGGGTCGGTTTGACCGAAGACCAGGCCAAGGCCCAAGGCATCAAGGTCAAGAAGGGCTTGTTCCCCTGGACGGCGTCGGGCCGCGCCATCGCCAACGGCCGCGACGAAGGCTTCACCAAGCTGTTGTTCGATGATTCACCGGAGGCCCACGGCCACGGCAGAATTCTCGGCGGCGGCATCGTCGGGACGCATGCCGGCGACATGATCGGCGAGATCGCCCTGGCCATCGAGATGGGCGCGAACGCGGTGGACATCGGCAAGACGATTCATCCGCATCCGACGCTGGGCGAGTCGATCGGCATGGCGGCCGAGGTGGCGCATGGCTCTTGTACCGATCTGCCGCCGACGCGCAAATAGCATTTTCCAATCCAGCGATGAGCCTGAAGCCGGCGCAAGACGGAGTAATGGCTTACGCCGGTTGATCGGAAAGGGAATCGGTTTGACAGCGATAGGGTGATGAGTCCATGGCTGCGGTTTGCTGATGTGTTTCTGGCCAAGTTGAGTCAGCGCGAGTCGTGGCCGGCGCTGCAGGCCAAGGAGGCTGAACACCAAGCCTAGGCCAGCAATACTGCATTTATCCGCCCGGTGAACTGGTTTGTCTGGCGAGCGGCGAGAAGGGCGCGGTGGTCCGGCGTGGCGCCCGCATGCAGACGCCCGTGGTCGCGACGCTGACCGACCAGGGCTTGGCGGGCTGGGTGCCCTCGCAGCGTTGTTGCGTGGCCAAGGGCTTTGACGCTCGGGCATCCGCCCTTCTCTGGGGTCAGGCCTTGCCTTGGCTCGCCACCGCTGCTGCGGCTTTTGCCGCGGCCTCGGCGTCGCCGAGGTAATAGCTCTTGATCGGCTTCAGGTCGGCGTCCAGTTCATAGACCAGCGGGATGCCGTTGGGGATGTTGACGCCGACGATATCGTTGTCACCGATATTGTCCAGATACTTGACCAAGGCGCGGATGCTGTTGCCGTGGGCGGCGATCACGACCCGGCGGCCCAGCTTGATGGCCGGCGCCACCGAGTCGTTCCAGAACGGCATCACCCGCTCGACCGTGTCTTTCAGACATTCGGTGAGCGGGATGTCGAGCGGATTCATCTTGGCATAGCGGATGTCGCTGCGCTCGCTGCGCACATCGTTGGCCTCCAGCGGCGGCGGCGGCGTGTCGTAGGAGCGACGCCACACCAGCAGCTGCGCGTCGCCATATTGTTTGGCGATGTCGGCCTTGTTCATACCCTGCAGGGACCCGTAGTGGCGCTCATTCAGGCGCCAACTGTGGACCACCGGCAACCAGGTGCGGTCCATTTGATCCAGGCAATGCCACAGCGTCCAAACCGCGCGCTTGAGCATCGAGGTGTAAGTGACATCGAAGTCCAGCCCCGCCTCTTTCAGCAGACGGCCGGCCTGTTTGGCCTGTTCCACGCCGGTGGGGGTCAGGTCTACATCGGTCCAGCCGGTGAAACGATTTTCGAGGTTCCAGGTCGATTCGCCGTGGCGAATGAGCACGAGTTTGTACATGGAATGTGATCTTCAGAGTGGCCGCCCAAGTGGGCTGCTGCGGATTCTATCGGTGTGCTTGCCCCCGCTTTTCGAGCGATTGAATCGAAATAAGAGTTACAGAATATTTGTGTTGGGTCGATAAGTGACTCAGTGTCGTGGGCGGCCGTCGCGCATCCTTGGTGCGATGGCCCGTGTGTTTATACAAAAGGAGACTTTATGAAGAGACTGACTTTCGGGCGCTTGACGCCTTTGGCGCTGGCCGTCTTGGGCTTTGCCGCTCATGCGCAAGAGCAGGCTGCGGCCGACTCTATTTTTTCACTCTCAGGCTTCGGCACGGTCGGCGCGGTCGGCACCGATACCAGTGAGGCTCGCTATGTGATCTCCGGTCAACCGCGTGGCGCGACCAAATCCTGGAGCGGTGACGTGGACACCAAACTCGGCGTGCAGGTCAATGCCAAGTTGAACAAGATGTTCTCGGCCACCATGCAAGTCTTGTCCAAACAGAATGGCGACGGCAGCTACAAGCCCGAACTGGAGTGGGCCTTCGCCAAGGCGCAGTTCAGCCCGTCGGTGTCAGCTCGTTTGGGCCGGATGGGCGCGCCGTTCTTTGCGGTGTCGGATTTCCGTGACGTCGGCTATGCCAATACTTGGTTGCGGCCGCCGCAGGATGTGTACGGGCAGGTGCCTGTCAGTCACTTTGATGGTGGCGACGTCAGCTACCAGACCAATCTCGGTTCGGCGACATTGAATTTGCAAGCTTATGCCGGCAAGTCCAAAGCCGTGTTCGAGGGTGTCGACATCGAGATGGACAAGCTGGTCGGCTTCAATGCGTCGGTGGAGTTGGAAGGGGGCATCACCCTGCGTGCCGGCCATATGCAGAGCGATCTGACGGTGAAAAGCGCTTCGCTGAATCAGTTGGTGGGAATCCTGCGCATGGTGCCGGTGCCTGGCGCTGCGGCGGCCGGCAACCAAATAGATGCGACCGACAAGAAGGCTACCTTTACCGGCTTCGGCATCACGCTGGACCGGGATAACTGGCTGGCCATGGCCGAATACACGATGCGCCGGACCGAGTCCTATGTGCCGGATACCGATGGTTGGTATGTGACGCTGGGCTATCGCTTGGGTGCACCTTGGCCTGTGCGGTATGACGAATAATATAGAGCTGCTGAGGTAGTTCTTTCAGAAGGTGTTTTTCTTCTTTTTCAAACATCATTTTTCGACTGTAATCTTTTCCTTTAAAGTTCCA
>NZ_JANNMI010000297.1:0-1386 GCF_031397715.1 Roseateles sp. | reverse complement strand
GGATGCCGTCTGGCTCGACCGCATGCTGGATCTCGCCGAACTGTGTCGCCGCCACATCGCCTTGCATCGCCTGGTCCAGCACATGTACATGGACCGGCTCGGCGCGGCCGCGAATGGCGATCAGGTCGAGGCTGCGAAAGCGCAGTTTCTTGGCCGTGGGCAGGCCGGTCAAGACCTCGGCGGTGATCAGGGTTTCGTTGTCGCCGGCATGGTTGAGCAGGCGAGCGGCGACATTGACCGCGTCGCCGAAGCAGTCACCATTCATCTCGACCACTTCGCCGCGTGCCAGGGCGACCTGCATGCGCAGCGCCCGCAGGCTAGGCGAGCCGCCTTGACCCATGCCGCGGGCCACCACGCGCTCCAGCATCTCATGCATGCGGATGGCCGCCATCACACCGTCGTTGGGCAACTCGAACACGGCCATCAAGCCGTCCCCCAGCGTTTTCACCAAACGGCCTTTGCTCTCATCCACCGCCTGCGCGATCAGCCCGACCGTCTGGGTCACCAAGGACGTCGCCTCGGCATTGCCCAGCGTCTCGAAAAGCCCCGTGCTGCCACGTAGATCGGCAAACAAAACAGTGCGTTCCCGGATTTGGGTCATGGTCAATGAATGAGAAGAGCTTCAGCTGTGAAATTCTTGGCAGTGTAGCCGTGCCGGATGACGGCGCTGCCATAGACGATCAAACGAAAAAAGGGGCTGGATCGCCCCAGCCCCTTTCGCTTCTGTCAGGTCTTGATCAGAGGTTGTCCAGATACGTGCGCAGCTTGTGCCAGCGGCGCAAGCTCCGGCATGTCCGCTGCGCGGCCATGGCCGCCGATGGCGGCACATACCTAGGCAACCTGATTACAGGTTGTCCAAGTATGTCCTGAGCTTGTCCGACCGACTCGGATGCTTCAACTTGCGGATCGCCTTGGCTTCGATCTGACGAATGCGTTCACGCGTCACGTCGAACTGCTTGCCAACTTCTTCCAGCGTGTGGTCGGTCGACATCTCGATGCCGAAACGCATGCGCAAGACCTTGGCTTCGCGCGGAGTCAGGCTGTCGAGGATGTCTTTCACCACATCGCGCAGACCGGCTTGCATGGCCGCTTCGATCGGTGCGGTGTTGTTGGTGTCCTCGATGAAGTCGCCCAGATGCGAATCGTCGTCGTCGCCGATCGGCGTTTCCATCGAGATCGGCTCCTTGGCGATCTTCATGATCTTGCGGATCTTGTCCTCGGGGATCTCCATCTTCTCGGCCAGCGTCGGCGCATCCGGCTCGAAGCCGAATTCCTGCAAATGCTGACGCGAGATGCGGTTCATCTTGTTGATCGTTTCGATCATGTGAACCGGGATGCGGATGGTGCGGGCCTGGTCGGCGATCGACCGGGTGATGGCCTGACGGA
>NZ_JANNMI010000219.1:0-1929 GCF_031397715.1 Roseateles sp. | reverse complement strand
GCGCAGATCGCGCTGCGTGCCAAGCGGCTGGGGCTGGCCGGCACCCGGGTGCGCGTGCTGGCCGAGATCCAGCTCGAAAAGATCATCGCCGCCATCGAGTCCGAATTTGCGCCGGGGCAGCCGGCCTTCTGCGTCATCGATTCGATCCAGACGCTGTACTCCGAACAGCTGACCTCGGCGCCGGGCTCGGTGGCGCAGGTGCGCGAGTGCGCGGCGCAACTCACCCGCCATGCCAAGGCCAGCGGCACGTCCATCGTGCTCGTCGGCCATGTGACGAAAGACGGCACGCTCGCCGGCCCGCGCGTGCTGGAGCACATCGTCGACACGGTGCTGTACTTTGAGGGCGACACGCATTCGAGTTTTAGACTGGTGCGGGCGATCAAAAACCGCTTCGGCGCCGTCAACGAAATCGGCGTGTTCGCGATGACCGAGAAAGGGCTGAAAGGCGTCGCCAACCCGAGCGCGATTTTTTTGAGCACGCATGGCGAGCCGGTGCCGGGCAGTTGCGTGCTGGTGACGCTGGAGGGCACGCGGCCGCTCTTGGTGGAGCTGCAGGCGCTGGTCGACAGCGGGGGCCAAAGCCCGCGGCGGCTCTCGGTCGGCCTCGACAAAGACCGCTTGGCCATGCTGTTAGCCGTGCTGCACCGCCATGCCGGCGTGGCCACCAATGACCAGGATGTGTTCATCAACGCGGTCGGCGGCGTGCGCATCAGCGAGCCCGCCGCCGACCTGGCGGTGCTGCTGGCGATTCAAAGCTCGTTGCGTGGCCGCCCACTGCCCAAGGGCTTTATCGCCTTTGGCGAGATCGGTCTGGCCGGCGAGGTGCGGCCGGCGCCGCGCGGCCAGGAGCGGCTGAAGGAGGCCGCCAAGCTGGGTTTTAGCGTCGCCGTGGTGCCCAAGGCGAATGCGCCGAAGAAGCCGATCGAGGGGCTTACCGTGCATGCGGTCGAGCGGATCGAAGAAGCGATGGATTTGGCGAGGGGACTATGAAGAACTTCGACTTTGAACCACCCTATTACGCGGTCATCTTCACCAGCCAGCGCAACTCGGTCGAATTGGGTTACGCAGAAACGGCCGATCGCATGGTCGAGCTGGCCGCACAACAAACGGGTTACTTGGGCGTCGAGAGCGTGCGCGGGGCCGACGGTTTAGGCATCACCGTCTCCTACTGGCGCAGCTTGTTGGACATTGCCGCCTGGCGCCGCCAGGGCGAGCATGTGCAAGCCCGCGACCAAGGTCGTGCCGATTGGTATGCACATTACGCCTTGCGCATCGCCAAGGTCGAGCGGGCCTATGGCTGGGATGTTGCCGAGGACGGCAGCGCCGACCCGATGCTCACGCCGCGCGGTTAGCATTCGCCCCCATGAATACATGGATTGGTATTGCGCTGGCCGTGCTGGCCTTTGTTGCAGGCGGCATTTTGTGGGGTTGGAAGGGTGTGATCCTGGCCTTGAGCGTGGTGGTGTTCTGGCTGCTCCTGCAGTTCGGGCGGCTGATGCGCATCATGCGTACCGCTTCGGAAGCACCGGTCGGGCAAGTCGACAGCGCGGTGATGCTGCAAGCCAAGCTGCAGGTCGGCATGAAGCTGATCGATTTGCTGCCGCTCAGCCGCAGCCTGGGCCGCAAACTGAACGATAGCCCCGAGACCTATGGCTGGATCGACGCCGGCGGCGTGCAGCTGGAGATCGTGATGAACAAGGGCAAAGTGCTCAGCTGGGCCCTGAACCGGCCGGCCGAGCCCGGCGATACCGTCGCGGCCTCAACCCGCCAAGACGACTAAAGCGTCAAGCCGCGCCGCTAGAATTGCTGCCTCACCAGTAGTCACTCACAACTCGGCAAGGACGGCCCCATGTCACTCGACGATCGCGACGGCAAAATTTGGATGGACGGCGAGTTGGTGGAATGGCGTGACGCCAAGATCCATGTGCT
>NZ_JANNMI010000210.1:0-2542 GCF_031397715.1 Roseateles sp. | reverse complement strand
CCCAGCATGAGCTGCCGCACCATCATCTACAAAGGTCTGTTGCTGGCCGATCAAGTCGGCAGTTACTACAAGGACCTGGCCGACCCGCGTGTGGTCTCCGCGATCGCCCTGGTGCACCAGCGCTTTTCGACCAACACCTTCCCCGAGTGGCCGCTGGCTCACCCTTACCGCATGGTCGCCCACAACGGCGAGATCAACACGGTCAAGGGCAACTTCAACTGGATGCGCGCCCGCGAGGGCGTGATGAAGTCGCCGGTCTTGGGTGACGATCTGGACAAGCTCTACCCGATCAGTTTCGAGCACCAGTCCGACACCGCGACTTTTGATAACGCAATCGAGCTGCTGACCATGGCCGGCTACCCGCTCGCGCACGCAGCCATGATGATGATCCCGGAAGCCTGGGAGCAGCACGAGATGATGGACCCGCGCCGCCGTGCTTTTTATGAGTACCACGCCGCGATGATGGAGCCCTGGGACGGCCCGGCCGCGATGGTCTTCACCGACGGCCGCCAGGTCTGCGCCGCGCTCGACCGCAATGGCCTGCGCCCGGCGCGCTACTGCATCACCGACGACGATCTGGTCATCCTCGCGTCCGAGAGTGGCGTGCTGCCGATCCCCGAGAACAGAATCGTCAAGAAGTGGCGCCTGCAGCCCGGCAAGATGTTCCTGATCGACCTGGAGCAGGGCCGCATCATTGATGATGAAGAGCTGAAGAACCAGTACGCTAACGCCCGACCGTATCGGCAGTGGATCGATAACGTGCGCGTCAAGCTGGACGACATCGCCGTCGCCGACATCAAGCCTGCGGCCTTCGCATCCTCGCTCTTGGACCGCCAGCAAGCCTTCGGTTTCACCCAGGAGGACATCAAGTTTCTGATGGCGCCGATGGCCGCCAATGGCGAAGAGGCGCTGGGCTCGATGGGCAATGACTCGCCGCTGGCTGTCTTGTCGTCCAAAGACAAGCCGTTGTTCAACTACTTCAAACAGTTGTTTGCCCAGGTCACCAACCCGCCGATCGACCCGATCCGCGAAGCGATCGTGATGTCGCTGAACAGCTTCATCGGCCCCAAGCCCAATCTGCTGGACATCAATGCGGTCAACCCGCCGATGCGGCTGGAAGTGTCGCAGCCGGTGCTGGACTTCAAGGACATGGCCCGTCTGCGCCAGATCGAAGCGCACACGCATGGCAAGTTCAAGCCGTATGAGCTCGACATTACCTACCCGCTCGCCTGGGGCCATGAGGGCGTCGAGGCGCAGCTGGCCTCGCTGTGCGCCGAGTCGGTCGATGCGATCAAGAGCGGTCACAACATTCTCATCATCACCGACCGGCGTTTAAGCGAAAGCCGGGTGGCGATCCCCGCCTTGCTGGCGCTGTCCGCCATTCACCACCATCTGGTGCGTGAAGGCCGCCGCACCACCGCCGGCTTGGTGGTCGAGACCGGCAGCGCCCGCGAAGTCCATCACTTCGCCGTGCTGGCCGGCTTTGGCGCCGAGGCGGTCCACCCCTATCTGGCGCTCGAAACCTTGGCCGATATCGCTGCCGGTTTGCCGGGCGACTTGTCGGCTGACAAAGCGATCTACAACTACATCAAGGGCATCGGCAAGGGCCTGTCCAAGATCATGTCCAAGATGGGCATCTCGACCTATATGTCCTACTGCGGCGCGCAGATCTTCGAAGCCATCGGCCTGCAGAGTGACTTTGTCGAGAAGTATTTCCGCGGCACGCCCACACAAGTCGGCGGCATCGGTGTGTTCGAGGTGGCCGAAGAAAGCATCCGCCTGCACCGCGCGGCCTTCGGTGACGACCCGGTGCTGGACAGCATGCTGGACGCCGGCGGCGAGTACGCTTGGCGCGCACGTGGTGAAGAGCATATGTGGACGCCCGACGCGATCGCCAAGCTGCAGCACAGCGCCAGAGCCCCGAACGGCGGCAACTTCGACACCTACAAGGAATACGCCCAGATCATCAACGACCAGAGCAAGCGTCACATGACCTTGCGCGGCCTGTTCGAGTTCAAATTCGATCCGAGCAAGGCGATCCCGCTGGACGAGGTCGAGTCGGCCAAAGAAATCGTCAAGCGTTTCGCCACCGGCGCAATGTCGCTGGGCTCGATCAGCACCGAGGCGCATGCGACGCTGGCCGTGGCGATGAACCGCATCGGGGGTAAGAGCAATACCGGCGAAGGTGGCGAGGATCCTGCGCGTTACCGCAACGAGCTCAAGGGCATCAAGATCGTCGCCGGCACCAAGGTTTCCGACGTGATCGGCAACAAGGTCATCGCGGTGGATTACGAGCTCAAAGAAGGCGACTCGCTGCGCTCCAAGATCAAGCAGGTCGCGTCCGGCCGCTTTGGTGTGACGACCGAATACCTGGTCAGCGCCGACCAGATCCAGATCAAGATGGCCCAAGGCGCCAAGCCGGGCGAGGGCGGTCAGCTGCCCGGCGGCAAGGTGTCCGAGTACATCGGTATGCTGCGTTACTCGGTGCCGGGTGTCGGATTGATCTCGCCGCCTCCGCACCACGACATCTATTCGATCGAGG
>NZ_JANNMI010000188.1:0-10561 GCF_031397715.1 Roseateles sp. | reverse complement strand
ATCGACATCGACATCGACATGAACCCGCTACCACTCCTTCGCTAAACCATGTCGCCGAAAGCGGCTCGCTCCAGCACCTCATGCTGGCGCCGCCAGTCCGGCATCTGCCGAGCCACCAGCGCCCAGAAAGCTCGCGTGTGGCTCTTTTCCACCGTGTGGCAGAGCTCGTGCACAACGACATAGTCCTGCACGCTGGCCGGCAACTCCATGACGCGAGGGTGGAACTCCAGCACGTTCTGCGCATTGCAACTGGCCCAGCGACTTTGAAAGTGCCGGATGCGGGCGCCGCGCGCCTGCAAGCCTGACTGGCGTTCCCAGTGGCGCACGCGTGCCAGCAGCTTCTCGTGCGCACGGTCTCGGTAAAAGCCGGCGAGCAGGGGGGCGAGGGCGTCGAGCGCGATGCTGCGTCCCGCTGGGGTTTCAACCACGAAGCGCGAGGCGGTGAAGCGAAGCGTGGCGTTGGCCAGTGTCGGCACATGCTTCACCTCGGTGAAGTAGGACCTTCCGCAGTAGCGCAGGCGGCTGCCCGTGACGATGAGCTCTTCGGCTTGTGGCAGCTCCACCAGGGCCTGCTTCTCGCGAATCCAGCGCGCGCGCCGGCGCACCAGTGCTTCTTGCTCAGCTAGCCCCACGGCAGGCCCGCGCAGCAAAACCGGGTGTCCACGCTCCACGGTCACATAGTGCCGCTTGAGCGTGGCGTCAGCCTTGAAGCGCCATTCGATGGTCGTTTGACCGTATTGCAGCCGAGGCATAGGGATTCGTCAGTTCTTCAGCAAGATGTCCAGGATGCGTCCGGCGTGCTCGCGCGCGACAGAGCGCTCCCAGCCGGCCAGTGGCATCAGCAGCCGGCGCAGCAAGTCGCTAAGCTCAGGATGCAGGTCCGGCATCTGCTTCCAGTTGCCCGCCGCCAGCGTGTGGCTCAGGTCCTGGTCCTCGAACAGTTGGGTGCAGGCCACGCGGGCCGTCTCGTCGCCCAGCAAGTTGGCGAGGTAGCGATAGACGGCGGAATGGGCCGGCTTGTCGAAGCCGGTCTTGTCCTTGTCGACAACGCGTTGCCCAAACAATTCCAGCTGCTCCAGGAACTGGACCTGGCTGATGCGGCCGGCTTTTTCCTCTTCGAGCAACTTTTCCAGCTCGGCCGCCAGTTTGTCGAAGAAGGCCGGGTCCTTGTCGCGGCCGGTAGCGATGGTGTGCTTGAGCTGGTTCTTCATCACCAAGGCCTGGCTGCCGGGGCTGGCCAGCTGTTTCAGCCGGGCCATGTCGCTGGCGTCGAGTATTGACACCTCGCGCCCGAGCAGGCTTTTGGCTGGGCTGGCCGCAATGTAGTCATCCAGCAGGCGCTGCAGCAACGCTGACTCCAAGCGGGTGATGCGCTCGCGGTAATTGCTGCCGGGCAACTTGTCGCGCAGCATCAGGCGGATTTCGGCAAACAGGGTGAAGTAGGGCTTGAAGGGCACGCCGCGCGCATCGGGCAGGATGATGTCGACGCTGCGGTTGAACTGCTTCGCCAGTTCCAGAAAGTCCTCCACCGCGTCCAGGCGTGAGGCCGGGTCGAGGAAGCTTTCGGCATCGTCCTTGTAGTCCTCCCGCTGGTTCACCGGGTCATGTTTTTTAGGCAGCAGCTTGAGGATGCGCTCCAGCGTGCTCTGCAGCTTGGGCAACTCGCTCTCCACGCCTTGCCAGACCTGCGCCGCTTGCACCTCGCCGCCATAGACCTTCAGCGCTTGGTCCAAATGGTCCACCACGCCGTGGTAGTCCACGATATAGCCGGCGTTCTTGCCCGGCAGTGTGCGGTTGACCCGCGCAATCGCTTGCAGAAGCGTGTGTTCCTTCAGCGGTTTGTCCAGGTACATGGTGCTGACGATGGGCGCGTCCCAGCCGGTCAGCAGCATGTCCGACACGATGATGAGCCCCACGTTGTTGGCGTGCGGTCGACCATCCTGGCCCTTGGCCTCGTTGCCATAGGGCAGCGGGAACAACTTGCTGATGAAGGGGCCAAGCTGTTCGGACGGCATGGCGACCGGCTCCTTGCCGGCTTTGACTTCGTCCCGCACCCGCTCTTCGATGCGCTGCACCTTGGCGATGTCCAGCTTGTATTCGGCGGCCTCTTCCTCCACCGTGGCGCCGGTGCGTGTGCCGGTAATGCCGGCCAGCGAGATGACCACCTTGCTCTGGAACGTCGGCAGCCCCTGCAGTGCACGCTGAGCCATCAAGTCATCGAGCAGGTCCTTGTAGCGCACGGCCATGTCGCGGCCGTCGCACACCAGCATGGCCTTCAGCCCCTTGGCCTGCACATTGCTGACGAAGTGCTTCACCAGATGCGCAGCCACCTGGTCCATGCGGTCGCCGGCCTTGCGCCAGTGGGCGAGCAGCGCCTTCTTCAAGGCCTGTTGGCGCGCTTCGGGTTCCTTGGCAAACTGGGCGTCGAAGGCCGCGTCAAGCTGGGCATCCGCGGCCAGCTTGACCCAGGCGTCCTGGTACTTGATGGGCAGTGTCGCGCCATCGGCCACGGCCTCGTGCAGCCGGTACTCGTCGATATAGGTGTCGCCGCCGAACTCTGACAGCGTGTGCTTGTCGTCGCTCAGTAGCGGCGTGCCGGTGAACGCGATGAACTTGGCGTTCGGCAGGCTGGCCCGCATGAAGGCGGCAAGAAAGTCGTACTGGCTGCGGTGCGCTTCGTCCACCAGCACATAGAAATTGGGCTTTGCGCTCAACACCCGGAAGTTCACCTTCTCGCGCTTCAGCTCCAGCCACTTGGCATCGAGCAACACGCCGTCCTCATCGCGCAGGCCGAAGTTCTCGTTGCGCTCCTCCACCATGAAGAAGTCCTTGCCCACGCGCACCCGCCGGTGCCGGGTCGCATGCACGACCTCGTCAAACTCGTCGGGCGCGCAGTCTGCGCCGTCTTCGGCCGCTGCTGCGGGCTCATCGCCCTCCTGGAACTTCTGCACGGTGCTGGTGAACACGCTGCCGTAGTCGTTGCCCAGCATCCGCACCAGGCCCGCCACCGATACCGCCTGAATGGCGCGTATGCCCACCGCGTGGAAGGTGTCGAAAATTTGCTTGTCCAGGTCCCGGCGGTCGGTCAGTACCAGCACAGTGGGGTTGGCCAAGCCGGTGCTGTCGGCCCGCAGTAGCCGCGCCAGCAAGGCCATGGTCAGCGACTTGCCGCTGCCCTGCGTATGCCAGATGACACCGCCCACGGGCCGGTCAGCCGTCAGCCGGGCGACCGTCTTGCGCACCGCACGCCATTGCTGGTAGCGCGGTAGCTTCTTGACCGTCTTGCCGTCCCGCGTCTCGAACAGCACAAAGTGCGTGACCAGCTCCAGAAAGCGGCTGGGCTCGAACAAGGCCCACAACAGTTGGGCCTGCTCGCTCGGCTCGCTGCCCAGCAAGCTTGCCGCGGCATTCAACTCCGCCTCCTGAAGGCGGTAGCGTGCGTAAAACGCTGGCTTGGTGAGGATGGCGCCATACAGGCCTTCGCGCCGATTCAAGCCCACGCAGACCTGGTTGAACACAAACTGCGCCGGGAAGCTGCGTTGATAACCGTCCAGCTGAGCCAGCGCCTCGTCCAGCCGGTGGTGGCTGGCTTTGCACTCGATGATGGCCAGAGGCAGGCCGTTGACGAACAGCAGCAGGTCGGGCCGGAACAGGTCGCCGTCGGCATTGCGACCCACGTACTGGTCGACCACATGGAAGTCGTTGTTGGCGGTGTTGGCTGCGTCGAAAAAACGCACGCTGTGCGGCTTGCCCTCGGCGTCTTTGACCTGGATGTCCGAGCGATGCAGCACCTGCTCCCAGAACGCCTGGTTCGCCGGCAGCAACTCGTCGTTGACGCGCTTGCGCAGTTCCAGCAGCGCGGCAGCAACACCACCCGGTGCCTGGGTCAGCCACGGGTTCAGCACCAGCAGGCGCGGGCGTAGCACGTCTTCCAGCATGGGGGCCAGATGCCGGAACTCGACCGTCACTGCATTGCCCGACAGATGGGTGTAGCCCAGCTTGACGAGCCAGGCCAATGCCGGGGTTTCAACGCCAGTCTTCTCGGGCGACTGGCTCATGAGGCTGACGTCATTTGCTCATGCGGCAAATAGTTTTTGTTCATCTATTTTTTCCTCCCTGGGGCTGGCGGTTCTGGTCAGTCCGCCATGTCGACACCGAGTTTGACACGCCATTCGCCGGTCAGCAGTTTTTGCATCAGGCCGCGTTTCACGGATTGATAGAGCTCCCGCTTTGACTCCAAAGCATCAATCTTGAGGGTGATTGCCGTGAGCAGTTCGGCGATGCGCAGCTGTTCTGCCAGTGGAACCACCGGCATGAAGATACCTAGCAATGCTGCCTTAGATATGTTCTTCATGCTTCCGCTTGTTCCTGTGGCAGCCGTTCTGATTTCTTGCCGAACAAAGGGACTCTGAAGATAAAACGAAAGCCAGCGGACTGAATGCGGTGTGTCGGTTGGCTCGGTTTGCCAAAGCTTATCTGGCAGAAACAGATCGGGCCAAGATTCGTGAATGTACGCTGACTCGCCAACCAACGCTGGGGTGTTGGCCCGACTGATGATGATGCGGCCTTGCTGAACGGACTCCGCCGCTCGCGTGAGCTCATCGGGAACGACCGTTTTGTGGTTCGAGGGCAGAAAACTTCCACCTTGCACACAGCTGACCTTGAGGACACCAATTTCGCCTTCACCGTGAGGGCGGTCCTCGGCGTTCACGCTCACCCCTGACCGTAGTGACGCAACGTAGGCGCGAAGCGTGCCACCTTCCCAAGCTCTTGGAAGCCTTCGTCCATCGCTGTCCTTGAACTCTGAATGCGGCACCCATCGGTTATCTGCATCTTGGGCGCCTACGCCCCGGCTGAACAAGGTCTGCATCAGACCCCGCTTAAGGGATAGGGCAATTTCAATTTGCCGGGCAATCACGTCCAGCTTGTCATCAACGACTGTCAGGATAGCGGCGATTTTTTGCTGTTCAGGGAGCGGCGGCGCGGGGACTGCCTTCTTAAGCCAGTCCCTGGGTTTGAACAAGAATTTCTCGATGTCTACGCCTTGGCTGCAAATTAGAAACAGCTTTGCGTATTTCAATAGTTGGAACAAGTAGTTGAAGAAGCTGGCGTCAATGCCTTCACGGGGTTCGAGTACCAGGTATTCATTGGAAACAAGGGCCCCCGCCAACTCGGGCGGCACGATTCCACAAGCACCATGGACGATTTGCCGCTCAGAAATCAGGAAGTCACCCGCCTTAATCTCGAACTGGTTTTTCACCTTGATTTCTGCACCACGCTTTATGTCTCGAAGTTCAATCCCACCATTTCGGCGCTTCACAGTAACGCGTCGATACAGCGTCTCGTCATCCATTTTCACGGGCCGCTCAACAACGGTGAACACATCTCCAATCACCTTCGTGACCCAATTCGCGGGAGCTTGCTGAGTCAGCCGGCCCAAACTCATACCTCGTCCTCAAGTAGCCCCAAGTCCGAGAGGAACCCGTTGAGCCGTACATCAATTTGTGCCTCCTCTTCCGCCAATAAAGCCAGTTGAGTAACGGTCGCCGCCACATCCACCGTCTCTTCAATCTCCCCGTTGTCGATATAGCGCGCAAGGTTCAGGTTGCCGTCGTTGCCCCGAATCTCATCGAGCGTGACCACCCGGCAGTAGTGCTCCACCTCGGCCTGTTGGTCAAACGCCGCCTTGTGGGTGCTGCTGATGCGGGCGATGTCTTCGGGCCGTAGGTTGTTCTGCGCCTTGCCCTCCGCGTAGTCGCGGCTGGCATCAATGATGATGACCTTGCCCTTGAGTCCGCTGGGCTTGCGCTTGTTCAGAATCAGTACACAAGCCGGGATGCCAGTGTTGTAGAACAGTGCCGAGGGCAACCCGACGATGGCCTCGATGAGGTCCCCCGGCTGGGCGCCACTGGCCGCGTTGGTGCCGAACAGCAGGCCCGCGCGAATCTTGCCTTCCTCTCCGCTGCGGAACAGCACGCCATGCGGCAGGATGATGCCCATGCGGCCATCGGCCTTGAGGCTGGATAACATGTGCTGGGCAAAGGCGAGGTCGGCATAGCCGCGCGGTGGCACGCCGTAGGCAAACCGACCAAACGGGTCGTTGACCTCTTTGTAGCTGGGCGTCTTGAGCTTCTTGCCGTCTCGCCCTTCGCTGTCCTGCGCCGCTTCGCTTTCCAGCTCAAGCGGCGTCCACCAGGCCTTGGCGGAGAACGGCGGGTTGGCGATCACCCGGTCGAAGGTCTTGAGGTAGCCGCCGTCGAGATGCTTGGGTTCCGCCAGCGTGTCGCCGCGCTCAATCTCGGCCCGCATGTTATGCAGGTAGAGATTGAGCTTGGCGATGGCCCAGGTACCCAGGTTCTTCTCCTGGCCGAACAGCAGCGCATTGGGCCGGTCGCCAATCAGCGTGCCGCCCGGCAGCTTGGCGACGTGATGCGCGCTTTCCACCAGCATGCCGCCGCTGCCGCAGGTCGGGTCGTACACACTGTGGCCGGGCTGCGGGTCGATGAGCTCCACCACCAGTTGCACGACGGCCTTGGGCGTGTAGAACTCGCCGCCCTTCTTGCCCGCATCGTCGGCGAATTGCTTGATGAGGTACTCATACGCGTCGCCCAGCATGTCGGCCTTGTAGAGGTCGGCATTGCCCAGGCGGTACTGGTTGAAGTGGCGCAGCAGGCGCTGCAGCGTGGCGTCCGACAGCACACGCTTGTCGCCGTACTGGGTGGCAGTCAGCACGTGCTGCAGTTCGGTGTTGTTTGCTTCGATGGTGGCGAATGCTTTGTCCAGCGCCTCGCCGATGTTCTCGGTGCGGGCAATCAGCGTTGGCCAGCGGGCGTCCGGCGGGAAGGCGCCCCATTTGTCCTGTACTTCGGCCAGTGCGTCCAGCTTGCTCAGGCCATCAACGTCTTGCAGCTGCTGGACGCGCTCCTCAAACACGTCGTTGAAGCGCTTGAGGAACAGCAGGCCAAAGATGTAGTTCTTGAAGTCCGATGAGTCGATAGAGCCGCGCAAGATGTTGGCGGACTCCCACAGCCAGCTTTCCAGGGTTTCGAGAGTGAGTTGATTGGCGGCCATGGATGTCTTGTCGAAACGGGCTGGGCTCAGGCCCAGTAAGGGATGTACTCGGCAAACTTGTTGCCGCTGTGGGCGTCTTTGCGTTTGATGCGGCCGGCTTCGACCGCATCGCTGATCAGGTTGGTGATGGAATTGCGCTGTTTTTCGTGCAGCTTGAAGCGCTCGCGCAGCGTGGTGTTGGTCAGCGTCTGGCTGGACAGGTATTGCAGTACGGCATGCTGGTAACAGGCCTCGATGCGCTCTTGCGCGCCCATGTCCGTGAACTTGCGCGGGGCGCTGAGGGTGACGCTGAAGGCGTTCTCTTGCGGGCTGATGAGCAGCGGCGGCAGGCCGAAGAGTTCGATGGCCTTGATGATTTTCTGAAAGCCGGTGCCGCGCTCTTCGCAGATGCGAAAGCGCCGGAAGGAGGCGGCGAGCTTCTCGTTGCGCGACTCGGGCGTGGTGCCGATCAGGCGGTCGGGTTTTTTGCCCGGCAGCAGGGCACCGGGGTTGGTGACGGTGATGCGATCGCTGTAGATGTCCACCATGGGGCCGGCACCGGTGATGCTGAAATCCTGGTGGATCAGGGCGTTGGCGATCAGCTCGCGCAGGGCGATCTCGGGGTATAGCGTGGCCTCGGTGCGCAGCGACTGCTTGATCACCTCGGAATGCGGCAAGGTCTTGCACAGATCGCCAATCAAACCCTCAAAACCGACGGCATAGCCGCGCTGGCCCAAGCGCTCATCGATGGTGTCAACCTTGTTGCAGCCGCTGTAGCGCACCAGGCGTATGCGTTTACGTGCCAGCGCCGGAAAGTCATCCAGCTTGCGTGCGGCCGCGATGGCGCCGAAATGGGTGATGTAGTGGCCGCGTCCGTCGAGGCTGGTGATGCCTTCCTCGACCAGCCAGCGCGCCAGGTGCTCGGGTTCCGCAGGCAAGGGCCGCTGCAGCAGCGCGGCGATGGCTTCCAGGTCCAACAGCGCCTGCACATCGTCCAGCATGAGCAGCGGCGAGGCGCGCAACTCTTCCCAGCAGGGCGAGGCGCTGTTGAGCATCAGCGCGCCGATTTCCTGGCGAGAGGCTTTGCGTGTGCTGCCGCCGGAGCGAATCCATGCCTCCTCGATCGATTTGCCACGCCGGTGCACGGGTTTGACGGCTTGCTCCGGGATACGAACCAGCAAGATCGGTACGCCGCTGTCTTGAAAATCGATAACCGCATGGTCCAAGGCCAGGGCGGGTTCAATGGCTTGGCGACCCAGATTGGCCAAGGTGTTCACCACGAGCGCGGTCTGGTCGGTCTCAATGCCGATGGCCCTGCCGTTGTCATCGATACCGAAGGCCAGATAGCCACCGTTGGGATGGTTGGCAAAGGCGATCAGGTGCTCGGTGAGGCGATCTTTTTGATCAGACAGGCGCGTCTTCCAGTCCAGCTCATTGAGCTCGTGCGGCAGGGGCGCCAGACTCTCCTTGAGTGCAAGCAGCGCATCAGCGACCCAGAACTTTGTTGCCATGTGATAGCAAGTATTTGATTTGACTGGGGTTTTTGGAGATTTCCGGATTCGCGTGTGATGAGCAAGCACTGCCGCACTTTTACAAACTGTAAATACCCCAGCTGATGCTCAGCGTGTGATAGCAAGTACTTGATTCACAAGGAATTTCAGGAAACTTCCAGATTCGCGTGTGATAAAAAGCCGGGCCGGCGCGCGAGCCCGGCCCTATCGCTGACTCAAACGTCGATATTCCCCGCCCTCAACGCATTTTGCTCAATGAACTCGCGCCGTGGCTCGACCTCGTCGCCCATCAGCATCGTGAACACGCGGTCGGCTTCGATGGCGTCGTCGATTTGCACGCGCAACAAGCGGCGTACGGTCGGGTCCATCGTCGTTTCCCACAACTGGCTGGGATTCATTTCACCCAGACCTTTGTAGCGCTGGCGGCCGACCGAGTTTTCGGCTTGCGTCATCAGCCAGGACATCGCCGTGCGGAAGTCAGGGATCTTGCTTTCCTTGGCCTTCTCGCCTTCGCCCTTGCGCACCACGGCGTTTTCGCCGATCAGGCCCTTGAAGGTCACGCCGGCGCTGGCCAGCACCGCATAGTCGGCGCTGTGCACGAAGTCGGCATTGATGACGCTGGAACGGGTGTTGCCATGCTGCTTGCGGCTGATGCGCAGCAGCAATTTGTCGGTGCGCTCGTCGTATTCGCTGTGCACCTCGGCTTCGTGCAGCGCAGCTTGCATGGCCACGGCCGCAGCTTCCGCCGCCTCCTTGTTGTCGAGGTTGATGGCCAGGCCGCTGGAGAGCACGCGCAGCGCTTCAAAGTCCATCCAGTTCGACAGGCGCTTGATCACGCTCTCGGCCGCCACGTATTGGCGCGCCAGGGTTTCCAGCGCCTCGCCACTCAGGACTGCATCGCCAATGCCGGTGTGCAGGTGCGCGTCCTGCATCGCGATCTTGAGCAGGAAGCCGTCCAGCTCATGCCCGTCTTTCAGGTATTGCTCATGCTTGCCGACCTTGACCTTGTAGAGCGGCGGCTGGGCGATGTAGATGTGGCCGCGCTCGCATAACTCCGGCATTTGACGGTAGAAGAAGGTCAGCAAGAGCGTGCGGATGTGGGCGCCGTCAACGTCCGCATCGGTCATGATGATGATGCGGTGGTAGCGCAGCTTGTCGGGGTTGAAGTCGTCGCTGCCGGCGCCGCGGCCGATGCCGGTGCCAAGCGCGGTGATTAGCGTCAAGATTTCATTGCTGGTCAGCAACTTCTCATAACGCGCCTTCTCGACGTTCAGAATCTTGCCGCGCAGCGGCAAAATAGCCTGGAACTTGCGGTCACGGCCCTGCTTGGCGGAGCCGCCGGCGGAGTCGCCCTCGACGATGTAGATTTCGCACAGCGCCGGGTCTTTTTCCTGGCAGTCGGCCAGCTTGCCCGGCAGGCCCAGGCCATCCAGCACGCCTTTGCGGCGCGTCATTTCACGGGCTTTGCGGGCCGCTTCACGGGCGCGCGCGGCGTCCAGGATCTTGCCGCAGATGATCTTGGCGTCGATCGGGTTTTCGAGCAGGTAGTCGGTCAGCAAGCGGCCGACGATGTCTTCCACCGGCGCGCGCACTTCGCTGGACACCAGCTTGTCCTTGGTCTGGCTGCTGAACTTGGGCTCGGGCACCTTCACGCTGATCACGCAGGCCAGACCCTCGCGCATGTCGTCACCAGCGATCTCGACCTTGGCCTTCTTTGCCAGCTCGCTCTCGTCGATGTACTTGTTGATGACGCGCGTCATGGCAGCGCGCAGGCCGGTGAGGTGAGTGCCGCCGTCGCGCTGCGGAATGTTGTTGGTGAAGCACAGCGTCGACTCCTGGTAGGAGTCGTTCCACTGCATCGCGACCTCGACGATGATGCCCTCTTTTTCACCGACCGCGTGGAACGGCGTCGGATGGAGCACCGTTTTCGAACGGTTCATGTACTCCACGAAGCCCTTGATGCCTCCGATAAAGGCGAAGTCTTCTTCCTTGCCGTTGCG
>NZ_JANNMI010000148.1:0-7537 GCF_031397715.1 Roseateles sp. | reverse complement strand
GAGCAATTGCAGCTCAAGGCCAGCGTTTTGTCCGTGCTGGACTGCGTGCGTGACGAGTCCAGCAAGGACGCGGCCGTGCGCCTGGTGTTCGAGCCCAAGAGCCGCACGGTGGAGCAGCAAGATTTGATTTCGACGCTGTTGGCCCACACCAGCTTGGAGACCTCGGCCTCGATCAATATGACGATGATTGGCGCCGATGGCCGACCGACGCTGAAGAGCCTGCGCCAGATCCTCAGCGAATGGCTGGGCTACCGCCAGCAGACGGTGCAGCGCCGCACCCAGCACCGCTTGGCCAAGGTGTTAGACCGTATCCATGTGCTGGAGGGCCGGGCGCTGGTGCTGCTCAATATCGACGAGGTGATTCGCATCATCCGCAATGCCGATGAGCCCAAGCCGGCGCTGATCAACCGCTTCAATTTGAGCGACCGGCAGGCCGAGGATATTCTTGAAATCCGCCTGCGTCAGTTGGCGCGGCTGGAGGCGATCAAGATCGAGCAGGAGCTCAAAACCCTGCGCGAAGAACAAAGCAAGCTGGAAGAGATTTTGGCCAATCCTGGCACTTTGAAGCGCACCGTCATCCGCGAGATCGAGGCCGACGCCAAACAATTTGGTGACGAGCGCCGCACCTTGATTCAGGAGGAAAAGAAAGCCACGGCCGAGGTGCGCATCGTTGACGAGGCGGTCACTGTGGTCGTCAGCGGCAAAGGCTGGGTGCGGGCACTGAAAGGACACGAAATTGAGTCCGGCGCGCTGGCCTTCAAATCGGGCGACCAGCTTTACGGCACCTTCCAATGCCGCTCGGTGGACGCCTTGATTGTGTTCGGCAGCAATGGCCGGGTCTATTCGGTGGCTGTTGCCCTGCTGCCCGGCGGGCGCGGCGATGGCCAGCCCATCACCTCCTTGATCGAGCTGGAAAGCGGCAGCCAAATAGCGCATTACTTCGCCGGCAGCGCCGACGCCCGCCTAGTGCTGGCGGGCACCGGCGGCTTCGGTCTGATCGCCAAGATCGGCGATCTGGTCGGCCGCCAAAAAGCCGGCAAGACCTTCCTCAGCCTCGAAGGTGATGAAAAGGTCTTGCCACCGGCGGCAGTCCCAACCGGCGCGGTGCTGGGCGTTCAGTTGGCTTGCTTGACCTTGAATGGCCGGCTCCTGACCTATGCGCTGGATGAACTCAAACACCAACCCAAGGGCGGCCGCGGCCTGACCTTGATCGACCTGGAGCCCAAGGACGCCTTGCTCAGCGTCGCCGCCTTCACGCAAGCGCTGCAAGTGCTGGGCACGGGCCGTGGTGCCAAGCCCAGGGAAGAGATTTTGAAGGGCGTGGGCCTGGCCAGTTATGCGGGAAAAAGGGCGCGCAAGGGCAAGCCGGTCGAGGCGTTTCAAAAAGTCTTGCGCGTGGTGACGCCTTGATGAGTCTGCGGCGTCGCGGGTTTTGCTTGAGCGGGCTGTTCATGCCCGGCCTTGTCTCGGCGCAGGTCGATCTGCAGCAGCGCTGCGCCGCTTTGCAGGACCGTTTCGACGGGCGGCTGGGCGTGTTCGCGTTGCACACCGGCTCGCGCCAGCAGTTTGGCTTTCAGGCCGAGCAGCGCTTTGCGATGTGTTCGACCTTCAAGCTGCTCTTGGCCGGCGCCGTCTTGGCCAAGGTCGACAGCGGCCGGCTGGAGCTGAACCAGCGTGTGCGCTTCGGCCCGCGTGACCTGGTGCCGTATGCGCCGGTGACGGGTGAGCTGCTCAAGGGCGGCACGGTGTCGGCTTCGCTCAGCGTCGCGGAGTTGTGCGCCGCCATGGTTGAGGTCAGTGACAATCCGGCCGCCAATCTGCTGCTGCCCCTGGTCGGCGGCCCGGCCGGTTTGACGCGAACCTTGCGCGAGCTGGGCGACCAAGTGACCCGGCTGGACCGTATCGAGCCGGCGCTGAACAGCAATCTGCCCGATGACCCGCGCGATACCACCACGCCGGCCAGTTTCGGCGATCTGATGGAGCGCCTGCTGTGCAGCGACTATCTGTCGGGCGAGTTGCGCCAGCAACTGTTGGTCTGGATGAATGCCTCGGAAACCGGCTTGCAGCGGCTGCGCGCCGGCGCGCCGCAGGACTGGCCTGCCGGTGACAAGTCCGGCACCGGCGCCAACGGTGCGGTCAATGATGTGGCGATCTTCTTCCCGCCCAAGCAGGCGCCCATCCTGATGGTGGTTTTCATGACGGGCTCGAGCCAGCCCTTGGCGGCCTTGAACGCGGTGCATGCCGAATTGGCCACGTTGGTGTTGAAGCACTTTCAAAGCTTGGGCGCAAGTTAGGTTGTCGCAGCGATGGGGTGGGTTCGCGAGGGGGCCGGCGGGTGGTGGTTTGCCTACAATGCGGTGCATGCGAATACTGATAGCGAATGACGACGGATACCTGGCACCCGGCCTACTTGCCTTGGTCAATGCCTGCCAGGGCTTGGGGCAGATTGACGTGATTGCGCCCGAACAAAACGCCAGCGGCACCTCCAACTCCTTGACCTTGGGGCGGCCGCTGTCGGTTTACACGGCGTCGAACGGATTCCGTTACGTCAACGGCACGCCGTCGGATTGCGTGCACGTGGCGCTGACCGGTCTGCTCGGCTACAAACCCGATTTGGTGCTGTCCGGCATCAATAACGGCGCCAATATGGGCGATGACACGCTGTACTCCGGCACCGTGGCGGCGGCGACCGAGGGCTATCTTTTCGGCATCCCTTCGATCGCGTTCTCACAGGTCGAAAAAGGCTGGGGCCATCTGGACGCCGCCGCTCAAGCGGCGCGCAATGTGGTCGAACAAGTGATGGCGGCCGGCTTGAACGAGGCTTTCTTGCTCAACGTCAATATTCCCAATCATGCCGACGCGGTCAATCTGCCGCGCCGCATCACACGCCTGGGTCGCCGGCATGCCAGCGAAGCGGTGATTCGTCAGCTGAGCCCGCGTGGCGAGACGATTTACTGGATAGGCCCGGCCGGCGATGCGCGGGAAGCGGGCGAGGGCACGGACTTTTTTGCTGCCGCCAATGACACCGTTTCGATCACTCCTTTGCAGGTGGATTTGACCCACCATGTGGCCTTGCCGACCTGGGGCACGCGCCTGGGGCTGCCCCTTTGAGCAACGCGCCGACGCGCCCGTCGCGCTTTCCCTTGCCGCTGGCCAAGCTGGGCAAGTCGGGCAGTGCGGCGCGCGAGGTCTTGATGCCGCAGCGGCATCTGCGCGAAGCGGCGCTTGATGCGTCCCGGCAGTCGGCGCCGAGCGGCTTGGGGCTGGATTCGGGCGTGGTGCGTCAGCGCATGGTGCGCCGCCTGCAACAAGACGGCCTGCATGATGAGCGGGTGCTGCAGGCCTTGGCGGGGGTGTTTCGGCATCAGTTTGTCGACAGCGCGCTGGCCACTCAGGCCTATGAAGACACCAGCCTGCCGATCGGCCATGGCCAGACGATTTCCAAGCCCTCCGTCGTTGGCCGCATGATCGCGATGCTGATGGGCGGGACCACGGCGGCTCAGCAGTGCGGCCTGGGCCGGGTGATGGAGATTGGCACCGGCTGCGGCTATCAAGCGGCCGTGTTGGCCGCCGTGGCCAAGCAGGTGGTGTCGATCGAGCGACTCAAACCTCTGCATGACAAGGCCAAGCTGAATCTGGCCGCGGCCGCCAGCGCCAATATCCGCCTGATCTACGGTGACGGTCGGCTCGGGTTTGCGGGCGCTGCGCCGTTCGACAGCATCATCGCGGCGGCCGGTGGCGAAGACTTGCCGCAGGCTTGGTTGGATCAGCTGGCACCGGGCGGGCGTTTGGTTGCGCCTATGGCGGTGCCGGGTGGAAGAGGGCAGGTCTTGGTGGTGGTCGATCATCGGCAAGAAGCGGGTGTCAGCCGTTTTGTTCGCAGCGAGTACGAAGCGGTGCTGTTCGTGCCTCTAAAATCAGGCGTGATGTAAGCGCCCGGAAGGTTTTGCGGGCGTCTGTTTTTATGCATCAAGCTTCGGTGTCGAGGTTTGATTTCAGCCCGTCAAAGTTAGTCATAGCGCCGCATGCAAAAGTATTCCTACCGTTTTACGAAGATCTTGCTCGCTGCAACTGCCGCCATAGTGGCCGGCTGCAGCTCGGTGCCCAACAAGGCGCCCGTTGAGGCGAGGGACATCAAGGGCGGCGCGGCCAAGTCTGGCTCGGTGGTGCCGGCGCAAGCAGTGGCGGCCGGTGCTGCGGCGCCTGACCTCAAAGCACTTCCGGGCGCTGAAAACGCCGGCAAAGCCGGTTATTACACCGTCAAACCTGGCGACACCCTGATCAGGATCGCCCTCGATAACGGGCAAAGCACCAGGGACTTGATCAAGTGGAATGTGCTGGACAACCCGAACCGGATTGAAGTGGGTCAGGTCTTGCGGGTGGTAGCGCCCGGCATCGACGCCGCTGCGGTCACCAGCAAATCGGTGACGACGGCGAAGGTTGAGAGCCGGCCGCTGGATGCCAAGGGCAACGCCGCCGCAGCCGCTGCAAGTTCGTCGGCTTCGGCGCCGGCCTCCCCAGCGGTGCAAGCCGCTGCAACGCCGGCGTCGAAAGAAGGTGATGAGGATCCGGCCTGGGGTTGGCCCGCTGCCGGCCCGGTCAATCTTGGTTTCGACGACCAGCGCAACAAGGGGTTGGCCTTCTTCGGCAAGGCCGGCGATGCGGTGTTGGCGGCCGCTGACGGGCGCGTGGTGTATGCGGGTTCGGGCTTGCGCGGTTACGGCAATCTGGTCATCATCAAGCACAACTCAACTTACCTGACCGCCTACGCACACAACCAGACCTTGTTGGTGAAAGAGGATCAGGCGGTGCGCAAGGGGCAGAAAATTGCTGAGATGGGCTCAAGTGACTCTGATCAAGTCAAGCTGCACTTTGAGGTGCGCAAGCAAGGCAAGCCGATCGATCCAGCCAAGTTGCTCCCAGGTCGCTAGAGCCCAGTTGGCGCAGCGAAATTGATGCCATGAAACATCCTGCGCCCAATCATGCTTTGCCCCATCACCATGGCCTCCCGAATGCCGGGGACGGACCTGATCCAAAGCTCGGCGACGGCGAGTCGACGGATGCGCACGATGTGCCGGGCTTGCCCGGCATGGCCTCAGCGCTGTTGATGAGTGGCGATATTGAGCTCGGCAATGCGCTGCAGGCTTACCTAAGAGATATCCGCCGCACGCCGCTGCTGACGCCGCTGGAAGAATACGACACGGCGGTGCAGGCCAGAGCGGGCAGTTTTGCGGCCCGCCAATCGATGATCGAGCACAACCTGCGCTTGGTTGTCAGCGTGGCCAAGAACTATCTGGGCCGCGGTCTGCCTTTGAGTGACCTGATCGAGGAAGGCAATCTCGGTTTGATGCATGCCATCGGCAAGTTTGAGGCTGAGCGCGGGTTTCGGTTTTCAACCTACGCCAGTTGGTGGATTCGGCAAAGCATCGAGAGCGCCCTGATGCATCAGGCCAGGCTGGTGCGCCTGCCGGTGCACATCGTGCGTGAACTCAACCATGTGCTGAAGGCTAGGCGTGCCTTGGAGGCCTTGCAGGCGCAGAGCGGCGCGAATGGCAATGGCGGCGGCAAGGTCAGGGCCGAGGATATCGCGGCCGCGGTGGGTCGCACGATGGCCGAAGTAGCCGAACTGCTGGCCTTTGCGGAGCTGCCCAGTTCGCTCGATTCGCCCGCCGAGCGCGGCGTTGACGGCGGCGACACGGTGATGGATCTGGTCGCCGACGAGCATGCGGTGGATCCGCTCGGATTGAGGCTTAGCCACGAGGTTGATGCCTTGCTTGGCGCTGGTCTGGCTGCATTGAATGAGCGCGAGCAAGAGGTGCTGGCCGGGCGCTACGGCCTGGCGAATCGAGAACCCGAGACTTTGGATGTGCTGGCGACGCGGCTGCACCTGACGCGCGAGCGAATTCGGCAGATTCAGATCGAGGCCCTGGCCAAGCTCAAGCGCGGCATGGCGCGGCATGGCATCGACAGGGACTCGATTTTTTAGGTCTGGAAGTTGGCTGTTCGCCAAATGTTGGCTCATCGCGCAGGGATAATCCGCGCCATGACTCAAGTATCAGAATGGCTCAAGGTCGAATCGATGGACCTGGACGCCCAGGGCGTCGCTCACAACGAAGCAGGTAAAGTGGTGTTCATCGAGGGCGCTTTGCCCGGTGAAGAAGTGCAAGTCACCGTGGGCCGCAAGAAAAGCAGCTGGGAGCAGGCCACGATGGTGGCGATGCGGCGCGAAAGTTCGCAGCGCGTCACCCCCGGTTGCCCGCATGCCGGCCTGCACGCCGGCTCCTGCGGCGGCTGCAAGATGCAGCATCTGCATGCCGGCGCGCAGGTCGCGGTCAAGCAGCGGGTGATGGAGGACAACCTCTGGCATCTCGGCAAGGTCAAGCCCGAGATGGTCTTGCGCCCGATCGAGGGGCCGACCTGGGGCTATCGCTACCGGGCGCGCTTTTCGGTCCGCTATGTGATCAAGAAGAGCATGGTGCTGATCGGTTTCCACGAGCGCAAAAGCCGTTATGTGGCCGATATGCAGGTCTGCAAGGTGGTGCCGCAGCGGGTCAGCGATTTGTTGATGCCGCTGCGCGACATGATCGCCGGCATGGAGCAGCGCGATCATTTGCCGCAGATTGAATTGGCGATGGGCGACGAGGTGATCGCGCTGGTGCTGCGCAATCTGAACCCCTTGCCGGAATCCGACAAAACAAAGCTGCGTGAATTTGCCGCCCAACATACCGGCGTGCAATGGTGGTTGCAGCCCAAGGGGCCGGACACGGTGGCCTTGCTGGATGCGGGCGGTCCGGCGCTGTCCTACAGCCTGCCCGAATTCGGCGTGGTGATGCCCTTCAAGCCGACCGACTTCACCCAGGTCAATCCGCACATCAATACCGTGCTGGTCGGGCGGGCGCTGCGTTTGCTGGACGTGCAGCGCGATGAGCGGGTGATCGACTGGTTTTGCGGTCTGGGTAATTTTACTTTGCCGCTGGCGACCAAGGCGCGTGAGGTGCTGGGCATTGAGGGTAGCGAGGCCTTGGTACAGCGTTCGCGTGAGAACGCCGTGCTGAATGGCCTGGATGCCAATACGTCCTTCGTGGCGCGCAATCTGTTCGAGATGACGCCGGCGTTGTTGGCTGCCGATGGTTCGGCCGACAAGTGGTTGGTTGATCCGCCGCGTGATGGTGCGCATGCTTTGTCACAGGCCTTGGCCGATATCAAGCTCGACCCGAGCTTGGCACCGGGCTGGCAAGCGCCCAAGCGCATCGTCTATGTCAGTTGCAACCCGGCCACGCTGGCGCGCGACGCCGGCATCCTGGTCCATCAGGCCGGCTACCGCTGCACGGCGGCCAGTGCGGTCAATATGTTCCCGCACACCTCGCATGTGGAAAGCATCGCGGTTTTCGAGCGCGATTGATGGTCAGCGCTCAGGCATAAAAAAACGGGGTCCGAGGACCCCGTTTTGCATTCAAGCCCAGCTTGATCAGTCTTTCTCGCCGCCGAAGATGCCCAGCAAGGCCAGCAAGCTCTGGAACACGTTGTAGATGTCCAG
>NZ_JANNMI010000112.1:0-6445 GCF_031397715.1 Roseateles sp. | reverse complement strand
TCAATCCTTGGGAATCGTAAAGATTGACCCGCCCAGGACACAGGTATGCTTTCGACACGACGGTCGATGCGCTTCACCACTCCATAGCACGCAAGGACAGCCTCCCATGAAACAGCTCGCCGGCCTTGACGCCGCTTTTCTGCACCTGGAAACCGCCGAGATGCCCATGCATGTGGGCGCCCTGCATGTGTTGGAGCTGGCGGCCGATTACGACGGCGACTATCTGCTTGACCTGCGCGCCCATATCGCCAGCCGTATGCCGCTGGCGCCGGTCTTGCGGCGGCGCTTGGAGAGCGTGCCGCTCAACCTGGCCAACCCGACCTGGGTCGACGCCGAACCCGACCTGGATGTGCACATCGTCGGCTACGAGATGCCGCCCGGCAGCGGCATGGCGGCGCTGGAGGGCCAAGTCAGTTTGCTGCATCCGCAGCTGCTGGATCGCCGGCTGCCGCTGTGGAAGTTCCATGTCTTTTTGGGCTTGGAAGCCGGGCCTGAGGGGCAGCGGCAAGTCGGGCTTTATTCGCAGCTGCACCATGCGGCGGTGGATGGGCAGGCCGCTGTGGCGCTGGCTGCGGTGATTCTGGATCTGAGGCCGCAATCGGCCGAACACAAACTGCCGGCAACGCGCGCGCGCCAAGTGCAACTCGGTGCGGCCGGTATGTTGCGCGGCGCGATTGCCCATCAATGGCAGCAGACGGTCAAGTTGGCCAGGGCCCTGCCTGCTGCGGCCGGCACGCTCAGCATGATGGCGGCGCGCTCCGCGCTGGACGCGGCCGGCAGCAGCCTGCATGACTGGCTCGACCCGGACACGCCCAAGCCGCAAGTCAAGCCCGAGCGGGTGCGCAATCTGGGCCTGGCGCCGCGCACGCGGCTGAACACCAGCTTGTCGGCCGAGCGCAGTTTTTCAAGCGTCAGCCTGTCCTTGGTGGCGCTGAACCGAACCCGCCGCCTGCACGGTGCCAGCCTCAATGACGCGGTCTTGTTCATTTGCGGCGGCGCCTTGCGGCGCTTGTTTGCCAAGCATGGGCCACTGCCCGCTAAGTCATTGGTGGCGGCGGTGCCAGTTTCAATGCGGGCCCGTGGCGACAGCACGGCCAACACGCAGGCGACGATGAGCTTGGTCAGCCTGGGCACCCATCTGGCCGACCCGACCAAGCGGCTGGCCCATGTGCTGGCGGCCTCGGCCGCGATGAAGAGCGAGCTGGTGCAACTCAAGGACTTGATGCCCAGCGACTACCCCCTCGATCGGCGTGCCTTGGCTGATGCAGGCGGGCGCGCTGCTGTACGGGCGCCTGCGTGCGGCCGACAAGCTGCCCGTGCTGGCCAATTTGGTGATCTCCAATGTGCCGGGGCCAACGCTGCCGCTGTATCTGGCCGGCGCGCGCATGTTGACCAATTACCCGACCTCTATCGTGGTGCACGGCATGGCCTTGAACATCACCGTGCAGACCTATGACAAGAGCCTGGACTTTGGCCTGATGGCTTGCGGCCAAGCGATGCCCGAGACCGCTGAGTTGGCGGCCTATATCGAGACCGCCTTCATGGAGTTTTTGGCGCTGCCGGTTGCCGACGACATTGAGCCGGCGGCCCAGCCAAAACCCAAACCCAAGCCCGCTAGAAAGCGCGCGGCGCCCAAGCGCTAACATCGGCCGAGCAATCTCCCTATTTTTCACAGCAGCTGCATGCGATCCACCTCCCGCCCCGCCCCAAAGAAGACGACCGCGCCCAAGGCGGCCACGCCCAGCGAAGATTCCGCCGTACCGGATTTCCCCGCGCCGAATGCTTTTTTGATGCTGCTGGAGGGCCGCGCGCCCTGGGAATATGCGGCGCTGCTGGCGGCCACGCCGTGGCTGCGCCGGCTGCCGCGCGGCGACGGCCACCCGGTGATCGTGTTCCCGGGCCTGGGCGCCAATGATGTGACGACCCAGCCGCTGCGGCGTTTTCTCGACGGCCTGGGCTACGAGACTCACCCCTGGCACCAGGGCTTCAACTTCGGCCCGCGCCAAGGCGTGCTGGAGCAATGCAGTGCCGACGTCAAAGCCCTGTTCAAGCGCCATGCCCGGCCGGTCAGCCTGGTTGGCTGGAGCTTGGGCGGCATCTACGCCCGCGAGCTGGCCAAGGAGCTGCCCGACCACACCCGTTGCGTGGTGACATTGGGCACGCCCTTCACCGGCCACCCCAGGGCCACCAATGCCTGGCGTTTTTTCGAGCTGATGAATGGGCGCCATGTCGGCGACCCGCTGATGCTTGACCAGATCCGCCAGACGCCGCCGGTGCCGACCACCTCCATCTACTCACGCAGCGACGGCATCGTGTCTTGGCGCTGCAGCGTCATCGAGCCCGACCCAGCGTTTGGCCACAGCGAAAACATCGAGGTCCATGCCAGCCATCTGGGCCTGGGGCTGAACCCCTTGGCGCTGTTTGCGCTGGCCGACCGGCTGACGCAAGACCCGCAGCATTGGGCCGCCTTTGACCCGCAAGGCGCCAAGCGGTGGTTTTACCGCATGCCCAGTTGAGCCATGCAGATTTCCGTCAATGGCCTACATCTCGAAGTCGACGACCAGGGCCCCGTCGACGCCGAGCCCTTGTTGATGATCATGGGCTTGGGCATGCAATTGGTGGCTTGGCCGGACGGCTTGGTGCGGCAACTGTTGGCACAAGGCTTCCGGGTCATCCGCTTTGACAACCGCGACGCCGGCCTGAGCCAGCATCTCGACCAACTGGGCGTGCCCAATATCGCCATCGCCTCGGTTCAACACCTCTTGCACTTGGCCGTGCGCAGCCCTTACAGCGTGGCCGATATGGCGCGCGACGCCTTGGGTGTGCTGGATGCCTTGGGCCTGCGTCGAGCCCATGTCTGCGGCGCCTCGATGGGCGGCATGATCGCTCAGCAATTGGCGCTGCTGGCGCCCGAGCGGGTCAAGAGCCTGACCTTGATGATGACCAACAGCGGCAGCCGCATGCTGCCCGGCCCGTCGATGCGGGTGCGCGGGGCACTGCTCAAGCGGCCTGCCGACCCGCACGACTTTGCCGCCGTGGCGGAACGCACCTACAAACTGTTCCGCCTGATCGGCAGCCCCGCCTACCCAGCGCCCGAGGCCGAGCTGCGCCAGCGCATCATGGCCTCACTGCGGCGCAGCAATCGCCCGGACGGTGTGCTGCGCCAGCTCGCGGCGGTGGCGGCCGACACCCGCCGCGCCGGCCAACTCGGCCGCATCAAAGCGCCGACCTTGATTCTGCACGGCGACAAGGACCCGCTGATCCCGGTCGCTGCCGCGCATGATCTGGCGCGGCGGATTCCGGGTGCTCAGTTGGACATCATCAAAGGCATGGGGCATGACTTGCCGGAGCAGCTCTGGCCGAGATTTGCGGCCGGGATCAAGCGCGTGGCCGAGCTTGGCGGCAAATGAGGGGGAATTCCTTTTAATGGGGTCAGTCCTTTTAATGGGGTCAGGTTCATTTAATTGCATTAAATCGGTAGCTTGCGTGTCGAAATAATGAACCTGACCCTGCTTTCCTGTGTGACCCTGCTTTCCTGTGTGAGTCAATGCAGGGCCGGGTTAAAGCGCACGTTCAGGCGTAAGGCCAGTGCGTCAAGGCTCTTGTCCAGCGTCCATAGCAGCGCGTTTGGCGTCAGCAAGGTCGCGGCCAGCAGGGCCAGATCAATGGCGCCGCAGCCGCTGTCGTAAAGCCCTTGGGCCTCGATCAGCGTGAAGATTTCGTCCGTCGACGCCAACGCGCAGGTCTGCAAAAGCTTGAGATCACCCAGCGTTCTTTCTCGCGGCGCGGGAGGTGTGCCACAGGCCAATTCCAGCACGATCAAGGGGTGGCAAAGCAATTGATCCGTCTGCGCCAATGACTGCAAGACAAGACTGGGTCGGCGGAAGTGAGCGATCCAAACCGAGGTGTCGGCAAGCACCATGGTATCGAAACCAACTTAACGAGGATCAGCGGCTACGGGCCGGCGGCGCGGCACGTCCGGCATGCTGGGCGATGCCCCTCCTAAAGCGGCCAGCCGTTTAGCCGCTTGGACACGGACAAAGGTCTTGATCGCTTCACGAAACAAGTCAGCCTTGTCCATGCCAGGGTCGGCCAACTCCAGAGCTCGGCTGAACAGTTCGTCGTCAAGCGTTACGGTCGTTCTCATGGTGAATCACTTTTTTCGTTGTCAACAGATGCGATATTGCATCAAATTCAGCATCTATGCAATCAATGACGAAGTAAACACCAAGCTAGCGATTCAGTGCTGACAAAACAAATGAACCTGACCCCATTTTTTACTTCCATAAATGAACCTGACCCCTTTTTTTACGACGACCCCATTTTATTTATCGGGCTTGTTTTATCCCATTCATCCCCTTCATCCTGGCCAAGAAGTTTTTCTCCTCGGTCCCTTCAAGTCGCCGCGCAGCGATCAAACCTGACCTGGCCAAAATTAGGGCTACGGCGGGCAGCATTGCCTTGTTGTGCCCTTCCTTCAGCGAGAAAGTTGAGCCTGGATGGAGGGGATGAAGGGGATGGAAGCGGGCGTCGTAGCAGCGCATGCCTAAGCCCAGCGCAGGGCCGGCGCGCAGTTGGGCGTCTGAGCAGATGATTCCAGCCAATGCCTATGGTTTGTTTGCGTCGCCCAATAGAAAAAGCGCCGGTGAAGGCGCTTTTCTTGGGGGATGTGTTGGGCTCGGTGGAGGTGTTGGAGTTCGTTGCCTCACTCCAACCTACCAGGCTAGTTGAAATTACGGGGCGTTGTTCTTCTTCAATGCATCTTCAACAGCTGTGGGCATATTAGTTGAGGTGATCGCCCAAGCGATAGTTGCATCGCCGGGGGTTGGCGTTAGCACCACAGTACCTGCCGCACTGTTGCCCATTGCATCTTTCGGAACAGTGGCGGTAATCACACCGTCAGCAACTGCGACAGCACTTATGAGCTTGGTCTCCATGGTGTCTGGAATGCCATTCGTTTTCAAATTACAACCGGTCAGAGTACCTGTTTCTTGAGCGCAAATGGACACGGACGATTTGTATGAATTCATACTGGCGAGCCCCGATGCCGCCTTGGACTTCGATGTGTAATCGCGGTATTGCGGAATCGCCACCGCCGCCAAAATACCAATAATCGCCACGACGATCATCAGTTCGATCAGGGTGAAACCTTGTTGGACGCGCTTCATGTTCATGATGAGACTCCTGGAAAAAGGGGGTGTTGAAAACGGGGTAGAGGCACCCCCCTGAATGCAGGGGTCGTGCCAGGTTTTTTTACCCGGGTTTCTGTGCGTTTGTTCACGCTTGTTCGACCACGCCACGCCGACACTGCCAAGAATTGTCACTTCGATGGGCGCAATCCGGTCGGCGGGTTGCCAATGTGACCATTTTTGTCAGCGCCGGCTCGCCCAAAAACACGACCTAGCCGTTCTCCCCGCCGAAAACAACAAAACGCCGGCGAAGGCGCTTTGTCAATTGGAATCGCCCGGTTGCGAAGGGATTTTGAACTCGCAAAGAGCGCGAGGAAAGTGCCGCCCTTAGCCCGCGACCTGCACTGTCACCTTCAGCCCCAAAGCCTTGCACACGCGCTGGACGGTGTCAAAGCGTGGCTGTGCACCCGGCCGCAATGCCTTGTAGAGACTCTCGCGCCCGATACCGGCATCTTTGGCGACCTGCGTCATGCCGCGCGCTTTGGCAATGTCACCCAAGGCGGCCGCCAATAGCGCCGGATCTCCGTCCTCCAGCACCAAGCTCAGGTATTCGGCAATCGCTTGTTCGCTGTCCAAATGCTCGGTGAAATCGAAGTCCGGCAAGTCGCCGATTTTGATGGGTTTGTTCATATTGAGTTACTCCTTGAGGCTTGCGGCCAAAGCCTGCGCTGCGGCAATGTCGGCCTGCTGACTGGATTTATCCCCACCGCCCAGCATCACAATCAAGATCGAACCGCGCTGCACGTAATACATGCGCCAGCCGGGGCCGAAGAACTCACGCATCTCAAACACGCCGCCGCCAACTGGCTTCACATCACCCAGATTGCCGAGGCTTGCCTTACGTAGGCGCATCAACAAGCGCCGATGTGTCAGTCCATCTTTGATGACTCAGCATCCAATCGTTGAAATCGTCGGTACGTTTGATCGTGAACACGGTATCACTGTATTCGATGGAATACAGGCATGTCAATCCGCCGCCCTAAAACACCATCTCATCCCCCGCCCGCAATGCGCGGATGCGGTGCGGCGTGGCCAGCGCGGACACGGCGCCCATCACCGCCTCGCCTTCGCCCGGTTTGATATGGGTGATGTGCACATTGACGCAGCCGCCTAGTTGGGCCAACTCATGGCTGAGCGTGACCGGGCATAAATGACGGCTGACCTGGGCCAGCCGCTGTTCGTCATCACCGAACGCGGTTTCTATCACCAGATGTGCCAGCTTCATGCCGGCCAGCCGCTGCCACAGCAGTGGGTTG
>NZ_JANNMI010000088.1:0-3589 GCF_031397715.1 Roseateles sp. | reverse complement strand
TCGGGTTGATCGAGAACTGCACATTCGAGCCGCCGGTGTCGACGCCGATCTCACGCAGGATCGCGATCGAGGCATTGCGCAGCAGTTGGTATTCTTTGTCGGTCAGGGTCTGGGCAGGAGCAACGGTAATCGAGTCACCGGTGTGCACGCCCATCGGGTCCAGATTTTCGATCGAGCAGACGATGATGCAGTTGTCCTTGCTGTCACGCACGACCTCCATCTCGTACTCTTTCCAGCCGATCAAGGATTCTTCGATCAGCAGCTCGCTGGTCGGCGACAAGTCCAGGCCGCGCTTGCAGATTTCCTCGAATTCTTCCGGGTTGTAGGCAATCCCGCCGCCGCTGCCGCCGAGCGTGAAGCTGGGGCGAATCACCACGGGGAAGCCATTACTGCCGACTTCCGCTGCGATGCGCTTTTGCACCTGCAGCGCTTCTTCCATGCTGTGCGCAATGCCGGAGCGGGCCGAGTCCAGGCCGATCTTGGTCATCGCGTCCTTGAACTTGAGGCGGTCTTCGGCCTTCTCGATCGCCTTTTCGTTGGCGCCAATCATCTCGACCTTGTACTTCTCCAGCACGCCGTGCTTGTGCAGGTCGAGCGCGCAGTTCAAGGCGGTCTGGCCACCCATGGTCGGCAGCACCGCGTCCGGCCGCTCTTTGGCGATGATCTTCTCGACCACCTGCCAGGTGATCGGTTCGATATAGGTGACGTCGGCCGTGTCCGGGTCGGTCATGATGGTGGCCGGATTGCTGTTCACCAGGATGACTTTGTAGCCCTCCTCGCGCAGCGCCTTGCAGGCCTGGGCACCCGAGTAATCGAACTCGCAGGCCTGGCCGATGATGATGGGGCCGGCCCCGATGATCAGAATGCTTTTGATGTCTGTACGTTTTGGCATGTCTTTACTCCGTCCGCTGCTCTGTTCTCAGGACTTGGCCATCAGACCGATGAAACGGTCAAACAGGTAGGCGATATCGTGGGGGCCTGGGCTGGCTTCTGGGTGACCCTGGAAGCAGAAGGCCGGCTTGTCGGTGCGGGCCAGGCCTTGCAGCGTGCCGTCGAACAGGCTGATGTGGGTGGCACGCAGATTGGCCGGCAGGCTGTCGGCATCGACCGCGAAGCCATGGTTCTGGCTGGTGATGCTGACGCGGCCGCTGTCCAGATCCTTGACCGGGTGATTCGCGCCGTGATGGCCGAACTTCATCTTGAAGGTCTTGGCGCCGGAGGCCAGCGCCATGATCTGGTGACCCAAACAGATGCCGAAGGTCGGGATGCCGGCCTCAATCAGTTGGGCTGCGGCCTTGATGGCGTAGTCGCAGGGCTGCGGATCGCCGGGGCCGTTGGACAGGAACACGCCGTCCGGCTCCAGATCGAACACGGCGGACGCAGGCGTTTGCGCCGGCACCACGGTGATCTTGCAGCCGCGCGAGGCCAGCATGCGCAAAATATTGCTCTTCACGCCGAAGTCATAGGCAACCACATGAAAGCGCGGATGGGTCTGCTGGCCGTAGCCCTTGCCCAGCGTCCATTCGGTTTCGGTCCAGTGGTGCTTGGTTGCGGTGCTGACCACTTTGGCAAGATCCAAGCCGGCCATGCTAGGCGCACCTTGGGCCAGCGCGATCGCCTCGGCCACCAGTTCGTCGGTGATCGCTTGGCCTGCAGCCAGACCCATAATGCAGCCGTTTTGCGCGCCGGTGCTGCGCAGCACGCGGGTCAGACGGCGGGTATCGATGTCGGCAATCGCCACCGTGCCTTCGTCCTGCAGGTATTGCACCAGGCTGCGGGTCTTGCGGAAATTGGAATCAAGAATCGGCGGTTCTTTGATGATCAGGCCAGCGGCATGGATCTTCTGCGACTCGACGTCCTCATCATTGACGCCGTAGTTGCCGATGTGCGGATACGTAAGCGTCACGATCTGGCGGCAATAACTCGGGTCGGTGAGGATCTCTTGATAGCCGGTCATGGCGGTGTTGAACACCACTTCGCCGACCGTCTGACCGGTGGCACCGATCGAGGAGCCTTTGAAGACCGTACCGTCTGCCAGGGCGAGGATCGCTTTGGGGGATGAGAGCAAGTCGGGCAGCACGGGGGGGACTCCGGTAGTTGCGCACGCCCTGCTCTACTCTTTTTTGAGACCTGGACAGTCAAAGAGCCGGCATCCGGTGAACGGAAACTGGTGGAGTTTCGCGGGGCGTGCGTGTGGTTGCGATTTTTGTTGCGGGTAAACCTGCTGAGTATACCCGGCCAGGGTATTCACTGAGGCTTCGGGCTGCAGCTTGACACGCTGATGTAACTTACCCCGGCCATCGCAAGCATGCCCGCCAATTCAAGCCAAGGCTGCAATACCCGCCCGCGCGATCTGCGCATCCTCACTCGACTTGACCCCGCTGACGCCGACCGCACCGACGCAAAAGCCGTCCACCAGGATGGGCACGCCACCCTCCAGCAAGCCGCTCAGGCCCGGCGCACTCAAGAAGGAGACGCGACCTTGATTGATGATGTCTTCATAGACCTTGGATTCACGCCGACCCAAAGCAGCCGTATTTGCCTTGGCGGGTGCAATTTGAGCGGAAATAGCCGCCGCACCGTCAAGCCGCTGCAACCACAAGAGGTGGCCGCCGTCATCTACGACAGCGATCGAAACCGCCCATTGATTGGCCAAGGCCTCGGCCTCTGCCGCCGCCGCAACGAGCCTCACTTCGTCCAGACTCAAGAATGGCTTTTGCTTCATGGTGTTGAAATCCTACGTAAAGCCCACAATGTATAGCCCAGGGGTTAGATGCGAACCCCGACGCATGTTTTTCTAACTCAAGCTACAGTCGGGCTCAAGATGAACACGCGCGGCTTGTTGCCCGCACTATTTTTGTCCGGAGGATTTATCTATGAACGAAACCCTGCAAAACCAATACGGTGGCGCCCTCAACGGCGGCCTGTCCGTCGACCGTCAACGCGTGCTGCGCAACACCTACTGGCTGCTCGCCTTGTCGATGGTGCCCACCGTGCTCGGCGCCTGGGTCGGCGTCACCACCGGCATCATGGCCTCGATGGGCATGGGCATGAGCATGATCGTCTTCATGGTTGGTGCCTTCGGTTTGATGTATGCCGTCGAGAAGACCAAGAACTCCAGCACCGGTGTCTATGTGCTGCTGGCCTTCACCTTCTTCATGGGCCTGATGCTATCGCGTATGTTGGCCTCGATCTTGGGCTTCCGTAACGGCAGCAGCCTGATCATGATGGCCTTCGGCGGCACCGGTGCGATCTTCTTCGCGATGGCCACGCTGGCCACCGTCATCAAGCGTGACCTGTCCTCGATGGGCAAGTTCTTGTATGTCGGCGCCATCATCTTGTTGGTGGTCGGTCTGGCCAATATCTTCATCCAGTCTTCGGCTTTGATGCTGACCATGTTGGCGCTGTCGATGGCGGTGTTCTCGGCCTTCATGCTGTATGACATCAAGCGCGTGATTGTCGGCGGCGAGACCAACTACATCTCGGCCACCCTGGCGATCTATCTGGACATCTACAACGTGTTCCAGAGCCTGCTCGCCCTGCTCGGCATCTTTGGTGGCGAAAAAGACTGATCCATCAACCAGCCATA
>NZ_JANNMI010000071.1:0-6040 GCF_031397715.1 Roseateles sp. | reverse complement strand
ACGAGGATCTTCTCGGCGGCCGCCAGCGCGGTGTCGCGGTCCTCGAACTTGGGCATCAGCAGCGGCCGCACATTGCGATACAGCGTCAACTTGCGCTGGCTGATTTCTTGCGTCGTCAAGGCATAGATCGGCACCTGGATGCGGTGACGGCTCATCCACAGCGCGGTGGAGCCGGACTCGGTCAGCGCCAGGATCGCCTTGCAGCCGAGGTGGTGCGCGGTGAACAGCGCACCCATCGCGATCGACTGGTCGATGCGGCCAAACTGGCGGCCTTGGAAGTCGGTGTCCAGCGTGACGAACTCGGCCCGCTCGGCCTCTTGCGCGATCGCGGCCATCTGCTCGATGGTCTCGACCGGATACTTGCCGGCCGCCGTTTCGGCGCTCAGCATCACGGCGTCGGTGCCATCAAGTACCGCGTTAGCCACATCGCTGACCTCGGCGCGCGTGGGCACCGGATTGACGATCATCGACTCCATCATCTGGGTCGCGGTGATGGCCACCTTGTCGAGCGCCAGCGCCATCTTGATCATGCGTTTTTGCAGGGCAGGCACCGCCGCATTGCCGACCTCAACCGCCAGGTCGCCACGCGCGACCATGATGCCGTCGCTGGCCTTCAGGATCGCCTCCAAATGCGGGATCGCTTCCGAACGCTCGATCTTGGCGATCATGCTGGGCTTGTGGTTGTAGGGCTCGCCGGCCATATTGGCGAGTTGGCGGGCCATCTCCATATCGGTGGCGTTCTTGGGGAAGCTGATCGCCAAGTACTCGCAGCGGAAGCTCATCGCGGTCTTGATGTCCTCCATGTCTTTGGAGGTCAGGGCCGGTGCGGTCAAACCGCCGCCCTGCTTGTTGATGCCCTTGTTATTGGACAACTCACCGCCCACTTTGACGATGGTGTGGACCGCCGCACCGCGCACCGCCTCGACCGTCAACACCAACAAACCGTCGTTCAGCAAGAGCGTGTCGCCGGGCCTCACATCGCGCGGCAGTTCCTTGTAATCAAGGCCGACGGCTTCTTCATTGCCCAGCTCGGTGCGATCGGCGTCGAGGATGAAGCGCTCGCCATTGATCAACTCGATCTTGCCGTGCTCGAACTTGCCGACGCGGATCTTCGGTCCCTGCATATCGGCCATGATGGCGACGGCCTTGCCGGCGCGGTCGGCCGCCTCGCGCACCATGCGGGCGCGGTCAATATGGTCTTGCGCCTTGCCATGCGAGAAGTTCAGCCGCACCACATCCACGCCGGCCCGGATCATCCGCTCCAGAATCTCCGGTGATGACGAAGCTGGGCCGAGGGTAGCAACGATCTTGGTGGCACGGGTCATGGCGGGCTCTCGCTGAAATAAAGTTACAGGCGGCGATTATGAAGCGCAAATGAGTCGGCGCAACAGGTACATCGAGTTACATGACGCTGGCCCGATTGAGTGACCCAGGGCGCGACTCAAGTGTCGTCATGCCGAGCACAGAATATCAAAAAGTCGCGAATTTTGAAAAACACGCTGTAATATAGTCGCATGAATCGCTATCTAGACGATCGTATCCGCCTGGACTTGGCCAAGAAGATGGTCTTTTTGGTCGGCCCGCGCCAGGTCGGCAAAACCAGCCTGAGCCAGACCTTGCTGGCTCAGGCCGTCGGCGGCGACGGCAGCGGCGGCCAATACCTGAACTACGACGTGGCCGAGGACCGGCGCTTGATCCTGAGCCAGGCCTGGAACAAGCGCAGCCCGCTGCTGGTGCTGGACGAAATCCACAAGATGCCGCTGTGGAAGAGTTGGCTCAAGGGCGTGTTTGATGGCAAGCCGGCGGCGCAGCAACTGCTGGTCACTGGCAGCGCAAGATTGGACACCTTCAGGCAAACCGGCGACTCGCTGGCCGGGCGGTTTTTTGCCCTGCATCTGCATCCGATCTCGGTGCGTGAATGGTGCGAACAAACCGGCGCGGCGCCCGAGCAGGCCTTGAGCCATTTGCTCGCCCGGGGCGGCTTCCCGGAACCCTGCCTGGCCGAGTCTGATGACGAAGCCGAGCGCTGGCGCCGGCAATACTTTGACGGCCTGGTACGCCATGATGTGCTGGAGTTTTCGCGCCTGCAGGAGGTGGCGGCGATGCGCTTGTTTGCCGACATGCTGCGCAGCCGGGTCGGCTCACCGCTGTCCTTGGCGTCGATTGCGCGCGACCTGAATCTGTCGCCGGTGACGCTGAAAAAATACCTCGACATCCTCGAAGCGCTGTTCATTGTCTTCACCGTGCGGCCCTGGCACCGCAATATCGCGCGCGCCACGCTGCAAGCGCCCAAGGTCTATTTTTACGACACCGGCCTGGTGCTCGGTGACATCGGCGCCCGCTATGAAAACCTGGTCGCCTGCGCCCTGCTGAAACACATTGAGTGGCAGCAAGACACCTTGGGCAAGCCGGTCGCCCTGCACTACATCCGCACCAAGGACGAGGCCGAGGTCGACTTCTGCCTCAGCGAGGGCGAGCATCTGACCGACCTGATCGAATGCAAGATCAGCGACAGTAAACCGCACCGCGCGCTGGCCCGCTTTGCCGCCGAATGGCCGCAGGCGCGCGCCACCCAGTTGCTGCGCGACCTGCGCAATGCCCATGACGTCGGCCGCATCGAGATTCGCGCGGCCGCGCCCTGGTTGAACGCGTTAGCAGCCTAAATCAACAATTCGTTCGCGCCGCCAACACGTCGGCCACTGCCAGCGCCGTCATATTGACGATGCGCCGCACCGTCGCCGACGGCGTCAGGATGTGCACCGGCGCCGCCGCGCCGAGCAGGATGGGCCCGACCGTGACGCCATGCCCGCAGGTCACCTTCAAGACATTGAACAAGATGTTGGCAGCATCCAAAGACGGCAAGACCAACAGATTGGCCGAGCCCTTCAGCGTGCTGCCGGGCAGAAAGGCGGCACGCACCGATTCGGACAGCGCCGCGTCGCCGTGCATCTCACCGTCGCATTCGACCTCCGGCGCATGCCGCGTAAATAACTCGCGCGCCCGACGCATCTTGACCGCCGACGGCCGCTTGCTGGAGCCGAACATCGAGTGCGACACAAAGGCCAGCTTGGGCGGCAGGCCGAAGCGTTTGACCTCGTCGGCCGCCATCGCGGCGATCTCGGCCAGCTGCTCGGCGTCGGGTTGGTCGTTGACGAAGGTGTCGGTGATGAAGAGCGTGTGCTGATCCAGCATCAGCGCATTCATGGTGGCAAAGTTGCGCGCACCGGGCTTCAGACCAATCAGGTCGGCCACATGCTCCAGATGGTTGTCGAAGCGCCCGACCATGCCGCAAATCATCGCGTCGGCATCGCCGAGCTTGATCGCCAGCGCGCCAATCGTGGTGGCCGAGCGGCGCACCGCTGCCTTGGCCATATCGGGCGTCACGCCCTGGCGACCCAACACCTGGTGATACGCCTCCCAGTACTGGCGAAAGCGCGCATCGTTGTCCGGGTCAATCACCGCCACATCGACACCCAGCTTCAGGCGCAGGCCAGCACGCTCAATCCGTGCCGCAATCACCTCGGGCCGGCCGATCAAGGTCGGCTTGACGATGCCTTCGTCCAGCGCCACCTGCACCGCGCGCAGCACCCGTTCGTCCTCGCCCTCGGCGTAGATGACCCGTGCAGGATTGGCTTTAGCCGCCGTGAACACCGGCCGCATGAACATGCCGGTTTGATAGACATAGCGCTCCAGCGACTGGCGATAAGCCTCCAGGTCATTGATCGGCCGCAGCGCCACACCGGACTCGGCAGCGGCCTTGGCGACCGCCGGCGCGATGCGCAGAATCAGCCGCGCGTCGAAGGGCTTGGGGATCAGATAGTCGGGGCCGAAATGCAGCTCCTCGCCGGCATAGGCCGCCGCCACTTCGTCGCTGGTTTCGGCCTTGGCCAGGGCGGCGATTTCACGCACGCAGGCCAGCTTCATTGCTTCCGTGATCTTGGACGCGCCGCAGTCCAGCGCACCGCGGAAGATATAGGGGAAGCACAAGACGTTATTGACCTGGTTCGGATAGTCCGAGCGACCGGTCGCGATGATGCAATCGGGCCGTACCGCCTTGGCGAGTTCCGGGCGAATCTCCGGCTCCGGGTTGGCCAGCGCCAGGATGATGGGCCTCAAAGCCATCTTGATGACCATCTCCTGCGTCAGCACGCCGGCGGCCGAGCACCCTAGGAAGACATCGGCGCCGTCGACCACATCGGCCAAGCTGCGCGCTGAAGTAACTTGGCAGTAGCGCTGCTTCGATTCGTCCAGCTTGCCGGCTTTGGCATCCTCGCGCTGATCCTGAATCACGCCCTTGGAATCGCAGACAAAGATATTCTCGCGCCGCACACCCAGACCCACCATCACGTCCAGGCAGGCAATCGCCGCCGCACCCGCGCCCGACACCGCCAGCTTGACGGCGCCGATGTCTTTGCCGACCAACTCCAGGCCGTTCAACAACGCGGCGCTGGAGATGATGGCCGTGCCATGCTGGTCGTCATGGAAGACCGGGATGTTCATCCGCTCCTTCAGCTTCTTCTCGATGTAGAAGCACTCGGGCGCCTTGATGTCCTCCAGATTGACGCCGCCCAGCGTGGGCTCCATCGCGGCAATCATGTCGACCAATTTATCGGGGTCGCGCTCGGCCAATTCGATGTCGAACACATCGATGCCGGCGAATTTCTTGAACAAACAGCCCTTGCCTTCCATCACCGGCTTCGAGGCCAGCGGGCCGATATCGCCCAGGCCCAGCACCGCCGTACCATTGGTGATCACGCCGACCAGGTTGGCGCGCGAGGTGTATTCGGCCGCCAGCGACGGGTCTTTTTCAATCGCCAGGCAGGCATAAGCGACGCCGGGCGAATAAGCCAGCGACAGATCGCGCTGGTTGGACAAGGCCTTGGTGGGGGTGACGGCGATCTTGCCGCGCGTCGGTGCGCGGTGGTACTCCAGCGCCGCCTCGCGCAGCGCGGCCTCGGCCGGCGACAAATTATTTGCGTCGTTGCTACTCTTCATCGATGTCTCCTGATTTTTAGAACTGGGCGCAGATTACCGCGCCAATTCCTCCGCTCCGGTGCCGAGTGCTTTACGCCTTATGCAAAGATCGCAACACTTTTTCTAGGGCTGATCCTCGCTCAGCCGGCGCGCTGGCTCAAGATCTCGAATGCCGGCAAGGTCTTGCCCTCCAGAATTTCCAGAAAGGCACCGCCGCCGGTGGAGATATAGCCGACGTCCTTTTCGATGTCGTACTTGGCGATCGCGGCAAGAGTGTCGCCACCACCGGCGATGCTGAAGGCGCTGGACGCAGCGATCGCGCGCGCAATCGTCTCGGTGCCATGCGCAAAGGCTTCGAACTCGAACACGCCGACCGGGCCGTTCCAGACGATGGTGCCGGCGGCCTTCAATTGCTCGGCCAGCATGGCGGCGGTCTGCGGGCCGATGTCCAGGATCAATTCGTCGTCGGCCACATCGGCGGCACCCTTGACGGTCGCCTCAGCGTCGGCCGCAAAGCGCTTGGCCACCACCACGTCAACCGGAATCGGCACCGCCGCGCCGCGTGCCTTCATCGCCTCGATGACCGCCCGCGCATCGGCGACCAGATCGGGCTCGGCCAGCGATTTGCCGATCTTCAAGCCCGCCGCCAGCATGATCGTGTTGGCGATGCCGCCGCCGACGATCAGGCCGTCGACCTTGTCGGACAGCGCCTTCAGGATGGTCAGCTTGGTCGAGACCTTGGAGCCGGCGACGATGGCGACCAGCGGCCGCTTCGGGTTGGCCAGCGCCTGCGTGATGGCGTCGATCTCGGCCGCCAGCAAGGGGCCGGCGCAAGCAATCGGCGCGAACTGAGCGATGCCGTAGGTCGTGCCCTCGGCGCGGTGAGCGGTGCCGAAGGCGTCGTTGACGAAGATATCGCACAAGGCGGCGAGCTTCTTGGCCAGCACCGGGTCGTTCTTCTTCTCGCCCTTGTTGACGCGGCAGTTCTCCAGCAACACCAGCTCACCCGGCGCCACGGTCACGCCGTCGACCCAGTTGGCCACCAGCTTGACCTCGCGGCCCAGCA
>NZ_JANNMI010000057.1:0-8130 GCF_031397715.1 Roseateles sp. | reverse complement strand
GAAGGACGAATGCCCGGGCCTGAGCCTCGGCTTTCTCAGCCCCCGACTTCCACGGGGGAGCGCGTGGTGAACGGTTATCCCTAAAAAATCAAACAAACGGGGATCAACGTAGATGGGCACAACAATGACATTGCCACAAGCCAGACTGGAGCTGGCGCTGTGGCAGGTAGAAGCCGAAATTGCGAGCAGCAGCGATCTATACATCCGCTTGACGGAGATGGGCCTTCCCTCGGAGGTCGCCATCCGACTGAAAGAGCTGCTGGAATTCGTCAAGACGATTGGCGAGAAGACTTTCAGCATCGGCAAAATCGTTGTTCTCAAGTTGATCGAGTTCATCGAAAAGCACCCCAATATGGCAACCGGCATCGCCTTAGGCGCGGCCGTGTCTTCGCTCATCGCTTCGATCCCTGTCTTGGGGTATCTCCTGGCCCCCATCGTTTTACCGCTTGGCATCGCAATCGGTGCCATTGGCGGCCACCGCATGGACAAGGCACAAGGCGGTAAGTTGACTGGCGAAGCGGGCTTCGCCAGCATTACCCAAGACGTGATCGAGATTGCCCGTACTTTCTTCCAGTTGCTCATCGATACGCTGATGGCAGTTTCCGCCGAGTTCAGCCGGTAGATTTGCGATGGGCAAGCACAAAGAAATTAGCAAGAAGCAACTGCTGAAGGTCATTGACGATCTGGAGGCCTCGCCCTCGGATCGCGTGCGGATTCTTGGCGATGTCGGCATCACTTCGGTGGGGATTGGCCTCGGCGCCGCCGCAGCCGGCACCGTGGCAACGATTGCAGGAGCCACTGCGTATCCCGTGATCACGGCCGCTTTCTCATGGCTGGGCCCGACCTTCGTGGCTGCCACGCCCGTGGGATGGATTGTCGGTGCAGCGCTGGCGGGTGGGGCACTGGCCTACGGAGCGTCTCGTCTGATCCGTAACGGTGGTCTGTCGGAAGGTCGTAAACGTGAATTGCTTCAGGTTTACCGGGAGCGCCTTCAAGAAATGCAGCGCCACGAGTTGGCTCAGGACGTCACCGCGCCGGATCGAAACAGATTCATCACTTCCCTGCGCGAAGTCGTCGAGAAAGGTGCCGTCTCGCCCCAGAAGGCATTCCAGCTGATTGAGGCGGTAGAACGTGGAGCCATGCCACTGTCGCAGGCTTACTCGTTGGTGGCTGGACTTCTCGACGATTGACGATTAGTCACGCCGCCTGATGGCTCTCGCGGATTGGGTTGAGAAATGTCCGCGCGGCAACATTTGCAAACCTTTGCTTGCCGATGAATTTTGGAGTTCGCAGGCTCACTCCAAGCTACCCGCTATCCCGCCACCAACTCGCTGAAGAACTTCTGCCCGCTGCTGCGCGGTTTGTAGGCCGACACATGGGCGGCAATCGCCGCGATATGGTCCGGCGTGGTACCGCAGCAGCCGCCGGCGATGTTCAAAAAGCCGCTGCGGGCGAACTCTTCCATCAGCCGGCCGGTCACATCCGGTGTCTCGTCAAAACCGGTGTCGCTCATCGGATTGGGCAGGCCGGCGTTCGGGTAGCAGCTGATCGCCGTCGCACCGGCCGCCTTGGACAGCTCCTCGATATAGGGCCGCATCAGCGTCGCGCCGAGCGCGCAGTTGAGGCCGATGGCCAGCGGCCGGGCGTGGCGCACCGAGTGCCAGAAAGCGGTCACGGTCTGGCCCGACAGGATGCGGCCGGACGCGTCGGTGACGGTGCCGGAGACGATCACCGGCAGGCGCTCACCGGTGTCTTCCATCAACTCATCCAGCGCAAAGATCGCCGCCTTGGCGTTCAAGGTGTCAAAAATCGTCTCAACCAGGAACAAATCGACCCCGCCCTCCAGCAGCCCCTTGGCCTGCTCGTAATAGGCGGCGCGCAAGGTGTCGAAATCGACATTGCGGGCGCCGGGGTCGTTGACGTCGGGGCTGATGCTGGCGGTGCGCGGCGTGGGGCCAAGCGCGCCGGCGGCGAAGCGGGGCTTGTCGGGCGTGCTGTACTTGTCGCAAGCGGCGCGGGCGATGCGGGCCGCCGCCACATTCATCTCGTAGGCAAAGTCTTCGAGACCGTAATCCTCTTGCGCCACCGAGGTGGTGCCGAAGGTGTTGGTCTCGATGATGTCGGCGCCGGCGGCCAGGTATTGCTCGTGGATTTCGCTGATCACATCGGGCCGGGTCAGCACGAGTAAATCGTTGTTGCCCTTGAGGTCCTTGGGGTGGTCGGCGAAGCGCTCGCCGCGGAAATCGGCCTCAGTCAATTTGTAGCGCTGAATCATCGTGCCCATGGCGCCATCAAGAATCGCGATGCGCTGTTGCAGGATGGCGGGCAGCGCCGCGCCGCGGGTGTAGTTGATGGTGGAGGCGGTAGTCATGCCGCTATTGTAGAAAGGAGCGCCGACCTGCGGCGGAACAGGCTCCGATCAAGGACTGAGGCTGCTACCGACCCTGTGGCCCCCCGCGACGGCCACCACGTCCAGCGTCACGCTCTTGCGTGCGCTCACGGCTGCGCGGTGCGTGCTGGGGCCGGCTGTCGCGCGCATCACGCACTTCCCGCGCCGGCGGCCGCGCGGCCGCTTCCTGGCGGGCAATCTCCAGCAAGCCAGGCAAGTCCTCGGGCGTCACACCCTTGAGCGCGCAGAAGTTAGGCAGGGTCAGGGTGGTGTTCTCGAAGTCATGCAAAAGACCGGCACGGTTGCGCGCCTGCGCTTGTTCCAAGTCGATACGTTCTTGCTGCAGGCCACGGCGGCGCGTCAGCTCTTCGACCGCCACGACACGGTGCTCGTCGATCAGGTCACCGGCCGGCTGGCCGTCCAGATCGAAGCGCGTGCGGGCCTTGGTGATGGCCATCAGATAGCTGGTGCTGCCGGTATGGCGGCGCAAGAAGGCCGACAGCTGCGCCTTGGTGAACACGCCGGGCGCGCGCTCTTGAATATCGGCCTGTACGCGCAGCTTCAAAGGCTTGACGCCACCGCCGCCGAACAGGGCCGGAAACAGCTCCTTGAGCTTGGCGGCGCAAGCGGCCGGGCTCATCTCGACGGCGTTGGTGACGGTGACGGCGGCCGGGCCGGCGGGCTGTTCGGCCTCGACCACGGGGGCTTCGACAGCAGGAGCTTCGACCACGGCGTCGTTCGCGACATCGGTCGCAACGTCGGTCACAACATCAGCGGCAGCTTCAGCAGGAGTATCCAAAGCCAAAGTTGGCGCGGGTGTAAGAGGTTCGTTCATGGGCGGGCGCTGAAAACTACAAAAGGAATCAAGCGCCTATTGTCCACTGGACGGCCGACTGAACCAAACTAGCCGCCAAACACCTTCTTCAGCAAGGCGCTGCCGCTGGCCAAGGGGTCTTTGCGAATCTTGCGTTCTTCTTCGGCAATCATCAAGAACAAACCGTCCAGCGCCCGCTTGGTCACGTATTGTTGAATATTGGCGTCTTCGCTCTTGACCAGGCCGAAGCCGACGCCCTTGCCGGCCACCGCGTTGTATTTGTCGGCCAGCGCAACTTTCTGCGTCGCCTGCGTGACGATGGGCAAGAACTGCGCCGTCAGCGGTTCGCGGGTCTTGGCGGCGAAGAACTGGGTGACCGAGTCGTCGCTGCCCTTGACGATTTGCAGCGCGTCCTCGACGCTCATGGACTTGACCGCATTCAGCAACAAGGGCCGCGCCGCCGGCACCGCGGCTTCGGCCGCGCGGTTCATGGCCAACAGCAAGTCATCCACCTGCTTGCCCTGACCGGTCATCTTCAAGAGCTTGGCGCCGTCCTTCAAATAACCGGGCAGCTCGATCTTGACGGCTGGGTTGCCCATGAAGCCATCGGTTTTGCCCAAACCGGCGATGGCGCTTTCCGCGCCCCGCTCCAGCGCCAGGCGTATGCCCGACGCCGCATCGGTTTCGGTGACCGCCGCCCAAGTCAGCGGTGAAGCGGCCAGCAGCGTGGCGCCCAAAATCATCAATTGCCTGCGTTGCATAGTGACTCCGGTTTTCAGTGTCCAGTCACGACGGCCTCAGACAACGACGTGACATCTTGATCGATGGCGCCAAACAGGCTGAGACCATCGCGCCCCTTCATTTCGATCCGAATGCTATCGCCGAATTGCATGTACTCGGTCTTGGCCTGGCCCGACTCCAAGGCCTCAAGCGCACGCTTCTCGGCGATGCAACAGAAACCTCGGCTGGCGTCCTTGTTGCTGACCGCGCCCGAAGCGATGATGCTGCCGGCGCGCAAGCGGCGCGTTTTGGCGACGTGGGCGATTAACTGCCCAAAGTGAAAGCCCATCTCCGGCCCGGCCTCGCACAGGCCGACCTTGCGGCCGTTCCACATCGCCTGCAGCGGCAGGTCAACCCGCCCAGCGCTCCAAGCGGCGCCCAGCTCGTCGGGGGTCAAGGCGACCGGGCTGAAGGCGCAGGCGGGCCGGCTGGCCAAAGCGGCCGGCGGCAAATTGCGCAGCCGCCAGTCATTCACCAGCATCAACAAGCGCACCCCGTCCAGCGCCTGCGCCGCCGAAGCACCGCAAGCCACATCGCCGGTGACCACGGCCAGGCCGGCCTCGAAATCCAGGCCCATCGCCTCGGCGGCGAAGCGTGCCGGCTCGCAGGGGCCGAGAAAATCATCACTGCCGCCTTGCTGCATCAAGGGTTCGCCCAGCGGGCTTTGGCCTAGCAGTTCCGCATGGTTCAGATACGCGCCACCGCCGACCCGCTGGAAAGCGCGCGGCAACGGCGCCATGCATTGCTTGGGCTCGAAGTTGAAAGCGTGGCGCAACTTGCCATGGTTCAGCTGGGTGTAGAGCTCATCCAACTGCGGCGACAAAAACCCCCAGTCATCCAGCACCTGCTGCATGCGCGTGGCGATGCCGTTGGCGTAGTGAGCTTGGCTGAGATCGCGGGACACGACGACCAGTTGGCCGTCGCGCGACCCGTCTTGATAGGTGGCAAGTTTCATCGAAGAGGCTAGTAAAAATCTGCAAGTGAGGCGCAAACACAGGCAGCATTGTCCAATGCACCGCGATCCCCTGTTCAAACCCCTAACGGTTTTTGCCGCCGGCAAGGGCCGGGCCTGGGCCTGGGCGGCCGTGTTAAGCCTTGCGGCGCATGGGCTGTTGCTGTCGACTCGGCAAACCGCGGAGCCGCGTGTCCCGTCGCGCGCGCCCGCCGTCAAGGTCAGCCTGCAGCATGAAGCTGCGCCGCCAACACCGGCGCCGGTGACAGCGCCACCGGCGCAGCCTAAGCCTAAGCAGCCGAGGCCCCTCGCTACCAAAGCGGAGCACGCGCCGACCGTGGAAGCCATTTCGCCCTTGGCCGGCGCTGCCAGACCCAAGCTGCCGCCGGCCATCGACTGGCGCTATTTGCTGCTGCAAAGCGGACGCCAAGGTGAGGCCAAGCTAACTTGGCGGCCGGACGGTGCGGTCTACAGCTTGCGCATGGAACGCGAACTGGACGGCCGCTTGCTGCCCGGTTCGCGCAGTGAAGGGCGGCTGAATTCGCAAGGGCTGAGCCCCGAGCGATTCACCCAGCAAGACACCGGTCGGGCCGGCCAAGCCCCGCGTGACGCGGCAGCCACCAACTTCCGCCAGGGTAAGCAGCAAGACCGGGTCAGCTTTTCGGCCAGCGCCGAGCAGGTGCCGATGGCGGACGGTGTGCAGGACCGCATCAGTTGGTGGTTGCAGCTGGCCGCCACCGTGGCGGCCGCACCGCACGCGTTTGTGCCGGGCCGGGAATTGCGCATACCGGTGGTCGGCTTGCGGGGCGAAGCCAGGGAATGGATCTTCGAGGTCTTGCCGGCGCAAGACCTCGAGCTGCCCATCGGCCGGGTCTTGCACGCCGTGCATTTGCGCCGTGCGGCGCTCGGCGCCTACAGCGGTGAAATCGAACTTTGGCTGGACCCCGCCCGCCATCACATGCCGGTACGCGTTTTGTACAGCCTGCCCGACGGGCGCGGGTGGGACTTGCAATTATTGGACGAGGGTTTGTCGCAACCCTGATTCAGGGGGTGAGTCGGTATCTTTTGACGCTTTGAACATGAATCTTGTTGGCCATTTCGCCGAATAGATCGGAGTTCTGACATTATTTGTGCACGGCCAGGTCCTGTTTCTGCCGATAAGACTTGAAACAGGCGCCGCTGGCCGCAGTTGACGCTGAAAGGAGCCACCATGCACATGCTTTACAACTCCCCCAGTTTCAGTGTCGTCAAGTTCGACATTCAAGTGGCCGAGCCCCTGCCGGGGGAATTTTTGCTTGCCAATCCGGAGCTGCAGCTGAACCGCGGCGGCTTCGAAATTGTTGACAAGTTCAGTCGCAAAGAAATTTTCATCGAGGGTGCGCTGGCCCAGCAGTTTCAGGACGGCGTTGAGGCCTTGATCGAACAAGATCCCAGCGAAGAAGACCTGGATGATTTCATCGAGGGCTACGCCAAGATGGGCCATCAACCGGTGGTGATGCACTGAAAATGCCCTGAAAAACAGCTCGCCGGCCTCTTGTCCTCGGCGCCGCGCTGAGACAAGATCGGGCAGCGCCGCGCAGTCTGTGGTGCACAGGACTGCAAGGAGCCGCCCATCATGGCCAAGCGTTTGGCTGACGCTCGTGTACTGCCCTCACCGGGCCTCAAGGAGGCGCCGGTGCTCGACCGGATGTGCACGCAGTTTGTGCTGACCTTGACCGTCAAACATGCGGGGCGCTTCAATTTGCGGCGCGATTTCAACGGACTGCTGTCCTTCACCGGCCGCCATCTGGTCTGGCCGCCCCGTGTGTTGAGCCGCCTGCGCGACTACCTGAACCAGCGCTGCCTGGCCAATGAGTTGTGGCGTGGCCATGAGAGCCTGAGCGACGAGGCGTTTCTGCAGCGCCACGGCGTCTGGACCGGCCCATTCTCGGAGTCCACGCTGTTCTTTTACCTGGACGAATATGTCAAGGACGCGCCCAAGGACATGATGGCCTTGCTGGCCACCACCAGCGAATGGCTGGACCGCCAACTGAAACGCGAATCGACCCTGGTCGAAAAAAATATCGAGGCGCTGGGCACGCTGTTGCAGCTGAACCCGGCCGAGCGCGCGCTGCTGCTTTACGGCACCTTGGCGCGCTATCAGCGCGAACTGCGCGGCGCCTTGGTCGAGTTCAAGGTCAACACCGCCCAGGAAGCTTTTGCGGCGATCGCGGCAGTGGCCGGCGTCAACGCCCAGGAAGTGGCCGAGGCGCTGCGTGCGGGCTCAAGGTTAGAGCGCATCGGCATGGTCGAGAACCTGCTGTAGTCGGTCTCATCCAATAGCAAAACAACTGCCCTCAATTATATTACCGGTACACAAAAAAATAATGTGGTTGATTACCAATACCCGGCTTATATAAGCAACGATAGTATCCTGTTATCTAAACGATCTTATAAAGAACCGTCTGCTTTTTATATTTTAATAAATGGTAAGGAAGAAAAGCTAAGGATAAAAGATCTTAATCTTGATGAATATTATGCTTACCGTAATGGAAAGATCGTCTATGCTGCATACCAGTCGGATCCCAGGTGGGGCAACAGGGATTATAGTGTAATAAAACTGCTTGACATTTATACCAAGGAGCAAAAACAGATCGGTTTTAGGTCAAAATACTTTTCGCCGGATATCAATGAAGCTGGAACAGAGATCATTGCGGTGAGTGTTAACCCCGATGGTAATAATAACCTGGTTCGTTTAGATGCAGCTTCCGGAAAGATCATCCGTTCTCTTCCCAATCCAAATAATTATTTTTTTACACAAACAAAATATATAAACCCCAATGCTGCTGTTTCTGCTGTTCGTAACCCCGAAGGGAAAATGGCGATGGTAAAAGTAGATCTTGCAAATGGCGAAACAGAAGCATTAACACCCTTTGGTTTTAATGTAATGGGTTATCCTTTTGTAAAGGGCGATACTGTATTTTTCAGCTGTATGAATAACCATGCAGATAAAGTTTTTGCCGTTTTACTCAGCAGTAAAGAAATATTCAGCGTAACAGATAATGTAAATGGTATTTATCATCCGGTAGTAAATGAAAGCGGGCAGATGCTGGTAAGTGCTTTTTCAGCCGAAGGTTACCGGCTTGCAAAAATAAATACAGCAAGTGCCGGTTGGGTGGGGGTTTCAGTCAGTGAGTTTAGTACCACCCCGGATCT
>NZ_JANNMI010000046.1:0-7571 GCF_031397715.1 Roseateles sp. | reverse complement strand
GGCGGCGTCCCCATTATGCCAGATGCCGCGCTCTTGATCTCATGATCATCTGGCGACGCCTCGGCTTCGGTATGCAGGCTCATCGGCAGGACCAATCCCGGCGGATCGAGTTGCAGATCGATGTTCTGGCCGAAGCTGTAGGCCCGGGTGGCAAGGAACTGGCTGATCTTGGTCAGGCTCTCGTTGAGATGGCGCTGCAGGCTGGCGAAGTCGCCCAAGCCCAGGCGCTTCAGAGCCCCGATCACGTCGGCCGGTAATGCATCGAACAGCCCGCGCAGATAGGGCATGGGATTGGCCTCGCCGGCCTGCATGCGCAGATAGAGGCCGGCCACCTCGTTGGTCAGCGACAGCGAAATCAGCAACACCGGCAGGATGCCGATCAGCACCACCATCGACAGCGTCAGCAGCGCGGCGGGCGTGGCGCGCATGTGCAGCCGCGAGCGCAAGCGACTTTGCACCGGCGCGAACAGCAGCGAGATCACGATGCTCCAAAGGATGGCGCCGTAAAACGGCAGCAAGATCCAGATCAAGGCGAGGCTGACGGTGATCAAGAGCAGCAGCAAGCTGCCGCGCTCGAGCCGGGTCCGGCGGCTGGGGATTGGGCTGGGCATGGTGGCAGATGTCGGCCGGAGTAAGGAGGGCGCCCATAGTAGCGCTGTCGGTCGCTGGGGCCAGAGCCGCCTGCCGTTACAGCGTCGGCATCGCGTACCTGGTCTAGTGGCGGTGGCCGGCCATGTCGTGGGCTCTCAGCCGAATCTGGTGGCCGTCCGCGCGCGCGTCGCGGTCGCCCGGCCGTGATTGCCGCGAAGAAGGCAGAGGGTCTGCTGAAGTAGGCAGTTACCCGCTCACCCTCTCAGCTCGCCCCGCGCTGCTTGTAAAACTCCACCACCAAGGGTTCAAACCCGCGCAATTCGGCCTCGGTCAAGCTGACCAGTCCTTCCTGTTGGGTAGCCTTGAGCATGGCCTGCCCCTCAGGCGACGGCGCAAGGGCCAACATGGCCTGTTTCAGTCGCTCGACCTGTGGCTGCAAGCGCGGGTGCGCAAGATAGGCCATGGGCGTAAGCCCCTTGGGTGCTCGCAGCAGCACACGAAAGCGGCTGCTCAATTCAGCGGGCAAGGTGCCCAAGGTGGAGGCCGAGCCCACCGCGGCGGCCGCGTCGCCTTTGAGCATGCGCTGTACGCCGTTGCGCTGGGTGCCGGCGGTGATGAGCTTGAAGTCGCGACCGGGCACCAGGCCCTGGTCGCGCATCTCACGCAGGGTGATCAGCACATGCACCGCAAAAGGGTCGGCCACCAGCAGCGCTTGCTGCTTGAGGTCTTGCAAGCGCTTGATGGGGCTGTCATGCGGCACGATCAGCAGCGGTTCCAGCGGCGCGGTGGCGCGCACCAAAGGCAAGAAACCTGCTTCACGGTGCAGGATGCGGGCGACATGGGGTGAGGCGCCAACCAGGTCAAACTCGCCGCGCCGAGCGCGCTCGATGAACTGCTCGAAGTCCGGCGCTGAGGCCAGGCGGCTAGGCTTGCTGAGCGTTCGCTCAAACAAGGTCACCACCGGCTCAAACAGTCGCACCAACTGCTGTGTCGGCAGATAGGGCACCATGCCGAAGACGATGTTGTTCGGGTCGCTGCCAGTGCTGACAGTGCTGCCTTGAGCGAAAACTCTGCTGCCGGCGCTCAGGGCCGCCAGCCAGGCCAAGCAGTCGCGGCGAAGCACGCATGAGAAGAAGTTCCGGCTGTCATTGGGCATGGCTGCGCCTGTGTTTCAGACGGCCTTGGCCGGTGCGGTCAAGGGGATGTTGATGCTGAAGCAGCTGCCTTGGCCTGGCGCACTGTGCACGCTGATGTGCCCACCCAAAAGGGCACTGATTATATTGCGAACGATGGACAAACCCAGGCCCGAGCCGCCCTGGCCCAGCTGGGTTGTGAAGAAGGGCTCGAAGATACGCGCCTGCAACTCGGCCGTCATGCCCTGGCCGTCGTCGCGCACCTGCAGCTCGACGCGCTCGCCCAGTTTTTCGGCGCTGATTTGCACCAGCCCACCTGGCCGGCCGATGAAAGCATGGCGTTCGGCGTTTTGAATCAAGTTGCCGACCACTTGATCCAGCGGGCCGGGATAACTGTCTAATTCGATGCCATGCGGCACCAACAGCTCGACCTGGGTTTGGCTGCGCTTGAGACCGGGGCCAAAGCTCAAGACCAGATCCGCCAAGACATCGCGCAGATCGAATTTGCGCCGCTGTTGGCTGCTGTCATCGACGGCAACGCGCTTGAAACTGTTGATCAACTCTGCCGCTCTTTGCGTCGCGCGCAAGACCAATCCGGCCATCTGTTCGCCGCTTTGCAGCGCATCGCTCAATCCCCGGCGCGAGACCTGCTGCGCCTGTACCAGCAGCGCGGTGTCCTGCATCAGGCTCTGCAGCGATGAGGCAGCCGTCACCGCGTTGCCGATTGGCGTGTTGAGTTCATGCGAAATGCCTGCCACCAAGGCGCCCAGCGAGGCCAGCTTTTGCGCCTCGACCAACGCGTCTTGGGTCTGGCACAGGCGGGCGAGGGTTTGTTCAAGATGCTCGGTGCGCTGCGCGACGCGCTGCTCCAGCGCCTCATTGGTCTGTTGCAAAGACAGCTCGGCTGCTTGCTGCGCCTTGAAGCGCTCGGACAGCGCGCTCGACATCTGATTGAAAGCGCCGGCCAGCTGCGCCAACTCGTTGTTGCCGCCGGCTTCGATCTTCACATCGGGCTCACCAGCGGCCATGCGGTCGGCACCCGCCTGCAAGGCCCCCAACCGGTTGGTGAGCCGGCGCGCCACCAACACTTGCGTAGAGGCGCCCAGCAGCAGCGTGCCCAGGCACAGTAGCAGCAATTGCCACTGCACCTGCATGGCCGCCTGGCGTTCGCCGGTGCGAGCGATGCCGAAACTCGCTTGACCGTAGACCCGCGAGCCGATGCGTAGATCGCGCACAAAACCCTGTGCATCGCTGCCTTGCGCCGGCCCCACGCTGGCGAGCTTGGCGCCTTGCGCGTCGCTGATACTCACATAGCTGAAGTCGCCGCGCTGCACCAGGGCCTGCGTCAACTCTTCAATCGAGGCCAGGTCGGACTCGGCCAACAAAGGCCCCAGCGCTGCCGACAGCAGCGAGGCGCTGCGTTCACCGGCGCGGGCGGTTTCTTGCACCATGGCGTCCGCAACAATCCAGTTTGCTGCCAACAAGATCACCAACGTGGCGATAGCGAACACCACCACAGTGGTCAACACGAGCTGTTGTCGGAGAGTGTGCATGGGTCGTTAGATCGGGCTAGCGGCCCAGAGCATAGACGTATTTTCAGGGGCCGCCGTGAATGCAGCTCAGACGCCCCCGGCGTCCCATGCTTACTGCGTCGGTAAGGCGTAGCGGGTGTAGTAGCGCCGTCCGGCCGAGTCTTGCGCGCCGAGCCAGAGTTCGGCCGAGACGGTGGCGGAGCTGGACAGCGCGACCGGTGCCAACGTCAGCGTGGTGAGCGGTGCAGTCGGTGGCTCGGTGTCGACGAACAAGGGCAAGAGCCAGCCGACCAGCAAGACCCGTACGCTGATCAAGCGCATATCGGGGTTGGCGGCTGCCCAAGTGGCAAAGTTGAACGTCAACCCGGCCCGGATGGCCTCGGCCGTCAGTGGTTTGGCGCTGCTCAAGCCGTCGACGGCGGGAAAGCGTGCCGCCGGCGCGTCCGTCGGCATATTTGTCGGCACATCGGCCGGCAAATAGACGACCCGGGTTTCCGCCAGCGGCTTGTCGTCCAGCGTGAAGCTGGCGGTGTATTTGGCGCCGCGCTGGCTTTCGGCGCTGCCCAGCCAGCCCAGCGCCGATTGTTTGAGGACCAGCTCGGTGATGCTGCCGGTGGGCTTGACCGAGGTGGCGCCCGGCGTGTCGGACAGACACAGCAGCTGGCGGCTGCAGTAGGCAAAAGGAATGCTGTAGCCGCTTTGCAGTTGCACGGTGGCGGTGTCCATGATCTTGGTGGGCGTGGCCGTCGTGGTCCGCCCTTGAATGGCGACTTGGATGCCGACCCAGGGGTTGGGCGCGGCGCTGGAGGCGCTGACACTGCCGTCGTTGCCCAGGTGGATCACGCTGACCGGGTAGACGTTGACGGCAAAGCCCTTGCCATTGCCGACCAGGCCCCATTGGCCCGGCGTGGTGGCGGTGGCGCCCTTGGTGAAGGAGACGGCGTCGCTGAACTGGGCCAGCAAAGCGCCGCTGGCATCGCTGACATTGGCCGACACCAGTACCTTTTTGCACAGCCCCACCAGCAGCGCGTCATCCGCGCAGCCGGTCACCATGAAGCGGCCGAGCTGACCCTTTTTGAGCGCAAAGTCGGCCAGCTTGGCGGCGATGGCGTCCTTGTCGGTGCTGTTGTGCTGGGTGTAGGCGTTCAGCTGGGTGGCCGCCTTGAAGTCAGCGGCCGTCTTGCCCTGCGAGATCAAGGCATTCAGGCCCTTGGCCAACTCGTCCAGCAGGGGCAAATTGTCCAGTGTTGCCTTGGCGGTCGAGGCCAGCTTCAGCGTCGAGGTGATGGCCGTGGCGGGCGCGCCGCCGGTGGCCTTGAGCAATTCGGTTTGCGCCAGGCCGAGGCTGACCTGCACCTCAGGGTTGGCGCTGGTGCTGAGCTTGTTGCTGATCAGCAGTTGCTCGACGCCCTTGCTGTTCTTGCTCAGTTGCACGCGCAAGGATTCCAACAGCAGATCGTGTGCGCTCTTGTCGGCCGCAAAGCTGGCATCGCCGAGCAGGTCCAGCGCCGCCGCGTTGGTGAATTTTAGGTCGCTGAGCTGGGTTTTGATCATGCTCTTGACAAACTCACCGGCCGCGCTGGCGGCGGAAGCTGCGGGCGCGGCCATGGCTGCCGCGCTGGCCGCCGGGCTGGCAAACACCGGTTGGGGGTCGCTGCCCAAGGCCAGGGCCACGATGGCATTGCTGAGCGGCGTGATATTTGCCGTCATGACCGGCTTGGCTGCGTCCAGGATGGGCACGGCCGAGTGCAGCACTTGCGGGGTGCCGGCAGCATCGATGCCGCTGACTTGCACCAGCAGCGGCGCCTTCAAGACCTTGTTGCTGAGGCTCAGGCTGTAGGAACCGTCGCTGGGGCGGGTGCTGGCCGAGCCGACGATGGCGCCGTTACCGTCCATCACCCTGACCTGCGCGTTGGTCAGGGGCGCGCCCAGGGCCGCGACGCCGTTGAGTGTGGGCGTCACGGCGAAGGTGGTGGCGCCGGGCGTCACGGTGTTCGGATTGGGGCTGCCGCCACTGTCTGAACTGCCCCCGCCGCCGCAGCCGCCAAGCGTCAGCAGCAGGCCCAGGATCAAGCCGGAAGCGGATCCCCGCAGCGAAGTTCCCGCCTTGCCGTTGCGCAGCAAGCTGCGGCCAGTCGAATTGGGCGCGGGGAGGGTGAGGCTGTGCATGGCGGCGATCTGTGGAGCGGTAGTTCCCCTGATGGTAGGGAGGCCCTGGCTTGCTAAAGCGCCGATGACCCGGGGCTTTTGGCCGGTTATCGCGCCCCGGCCGACGGCGATTCAAGCCGTCGCGCATCGCCTCACACCAGCTCAGTAGGCCCGCTCAACCCGGTTGCGACCCTCGCGTTTGGCCTTGTACAGCGCCGCGTCGGCGCGGCCGAGCAGGTCGTCGACCGCTTCATCCTGGCCGCGCGGCATCGCAATACCAATGCTGACCGTGCATTGGATGGCGCCGGCATCGGTGCTGAAGAGCTCATCGGCAACGCTTTGGCGCAGGCGCTCGGCCAGCTTCACCGCATCCTCGGCGCTGACCTCTTGCCACACCACGGCAAACTCTTCGCCGCCCATGCGCACGGCCAAGTCATTGGGCCGGACATGGCCGAGCAGCAGATGGCCCAAGCCGCGCAGCACGGCGTCGCCGGCGGCGTGGCCGTGGCGGTCATTGATCTCTTTGAAGTGATCAAAATCAATCATGGCGACCACCATGCCGAGCTCGGCCTTGGTGCTAGCCCCACGTTGGCGCAGACGGCCGACGCGGTTCTTCAAGCCGCGCCGGTTGAGCAGCCCGGTCAAGGGGTCGATCTCAATCATCGACCAGAGGCTGCGCTGCAATTCGCTGTTCACCAGTAGCAGGACGGCGAAGGCCTGGCCTATCAGCAAAAGGATGAAGACCAAGAGCCACAGGCCGTTGATGGGAACCGCCTGTTCAGCCGAGCCCGCAAAGGCGGGGTTCACGGTGGCGGCGCGCAGCGCATGGGCGGCCACTGACAGCGCCAAATCGACCCCCATCAGCCCGAGCGCAAAACCACCCCGGCTGCGCCAGGCGCGGATGATGGGTGCGAGCGCAAAGCCACGCAACAGCGCGCTGGCGCTCAGCGTGAGTGACAGCGAGATCCAATTCGGCTGGGCCGCCAGCGCCAACAAGGCCGAGGCCAGGCAAGCCAGCCCGGCGAACAAGGCCACCGGCAGCATGCGCAGCCGCAGGCCCAGAAAACGGCGCACCGCCAGCAGCACCAAGGCGCTGGAAACCACCCCGCCGATATGACCAATGGTCAGCAGCGGCGTGGGCGCGCCGGTGGCCACCAGCAGCGCTCGCAACAGTTGCGCCAGTGCGATCGCGCCAAAGGCACCGGCCCAGAACCACAGACCGTGACTGCCACGCGCGCTCCAAGCGCCGCCCAACGTGACGACCGCCATCAGCGTCGCCACCGACTGATAGATGATCAGCAGGGTGGGGATGTCCAGCGTCGGAAAGTTGAGCGGCAGCAGCATGGGCAGCGATTGTCCATGCAAGCGGCCACCCCGCTGACTACAGCCAGGTGCTGATCGCATCCAAGGGCTCCGCGCTGAGACCCCTGCGGGTCGCAAACTGCCCTCGCGTTGTTAGATCAAAGCGTGAAGTCGTAATCGATGGTCAGCGGCGCATGGTCGCTGAACTTCTGCGCCTTGTAGATCGCTTCATGCTTGGCCAGCGCGGCCAAGCCGGGCGTGGCCAGTTGGTAGTCCAGTCGCCAACCGACGTTGTTGGCATAGGCCTGGCCGCGGTTGCTCCACCATGTGTAGCAAGCGTCGGTGGTGTCGGGCTGCAGCGCGCGGTAGACGTCAACCAGGCCACCATCGGCCGGGTCGGTCAGGCCGGTCAAACGGGTCATCCAGGCGCGCTCCTCGGGCAGGAAGCCGCTGTTCTTCTGGTTGCCCTTCCAGTTCTTCAGGTCGGCTTCCTTGTGGGCGATATTGACGTCGGCCACCAGGATGAACTCGCGCTCGGCCTTGAGTGCCTGCAGATGCGGCAGCATGGCGGCCAGAAAACGGTATTTGACTTCCTGCCGCTCGGGGCCGCTGCTGCCGCTGGGGAAGTAGCAGCTGATCAGGCTGAGCTTGCGGCCGGGCTTGTCGAAGCGCTTCTCGATGTAGCGGCCTTCGTCATCGAACTCGGCCACGCCGATGCCGGTGATCAAGTCGCTGGGCTCTTCTTTGGTGTAAAGGCCAACACCGGAGTAGCCCTTCTTTTGCGCATAGTGGAAATGACCCTTCAAATCGCCTGTGCTGCAGAAGACATTGGCCACATGCTCGTCCTGCGCCTTGACCTCTTGCA
>NZ_JANNMI010000029.1:0-2089 GCF_031397715.1 Roseateles sp. | reverse complement strand
TTTTGAATAAGCAAACAAACAAACCATCATGAATCAACTGGACCAACTCAAATCCCTGACCACCGTGGTGGCCGATACGGGCAACTTCTTGCAGCTGGCGCAGTTCGCGCCGCGCGACGCGACCACCAACCCGTCCTTGATCTTGAAGGCGGTGCAGTCGGCCGACTACGCGCCGCTGCTGACGGACACGGTCGCCGCCCACCAGGGCCTGGCGCTGGACGAGATCGTTGACCGGGTCTTGGTGCGCTTTGGCCTGGAGATTTTGAAGGTGGTGCCGGGCCGCGTCTCGACCGAGGTGGACGCCCGCCTGAGTTTTGACAAAGCCGCAACGCTTGCACGTGCCCGCCGCATCATCGGCCTGTACGAGGCCGCTGGTATCTCGCGCGAGCGAGTGCTGATCAAGATCGCCTCGACCTGGGAAGGCATTCAAGCCGCGCGCGAGCTGGAGCTCGAAGGCATTCACTGCAACTTGACCCTGCTGTTCTCCTTCTGCCAGGCCGTTGCCTGCGGTGAGGCCGGCATCCAACTGATCTCGCCCTTTGTCGGCCGCATCTACGACTGGTACAAGAAGAGTGCCGGCGCGGCCTGGGATGAGACGGCGATGTCCGGCGCCAATGACCCCGGCGTCAAGTCGGTCGCGCAGATTTTCAACTACTACAAGAAGCACGCCATCAAGACCGAGGTGATGGGGGCGAGCTTCCGCAATGTCGGCCAGATCCAGGCCTTGGCCGGCTGCGATTTACTGACCATCAGCCCCGATCTGCTGGCCCAGCTGCAACAGCTAGCCAGCGCGTTGCCGCTGGCGCTGGACGCCGCGGCCGCCAAGCTGCTGGACCTGCCCGAAGTTTCTTTCGACGAAGCGGGCTTCCGCTTCGCCCTTAACCAGGATGCCATGGCGACCGAAAAGTTGGCCGAAGGCATCCGCCTGTTTGCTGTCGACTCGGCCAAACTGGATCAGATGATTGTGAGTTGATATGTCTGTTGCACCCCTCGCATCGCGTTGTGACCAAAGCCCGGCCTGGGGCTTGCTGCAGCAGCATTTCAAAGCGTCCGGCCGGCAGTTCGATTTGCGCCAGGCTTTTGCCGCTGACGCGGGGCGTTATGCCGATTGGACGCTGACGGCGCCGGAGGTGTTCGCCGATCTGTCCAAGAACCGCATCGACGCCGACGCCATGGCCTTGTTGCTGCAATTGGCCAGAGACTGCGGCCTGGAAGCCAAGCGCGATGCGATGCTGGCGGGTGAGGCGATCAATCTGACCGAAGGCCGGGCGGTGCTGCACACGGCGCTGCGGGCGCCGGCGGGCAAGGGGTTTTTGTTCAGCTGGGAGGTGCAAGCCTCATTGACAGCAATGCTGGCCTTCGCTGAAAGCGTGCGCGATACCGACAAGAGTGGCTTCACCGATGTCGTCCACATCGGCATCGGCGGCTCGGACCTGGGGCCCGCCATGGTGGTGCGGGCAATGCAGGCCTATACCCAGCAGGGCTTGAAGCTGCATTTCGTCTCCAATGTCGATGGCCATGACCTGGCGCCGGTGCTGCGCGACTTGAAGCCGCAGGCGACGCTGTTCGTGATTGCCTCCAAGACCTTCACCACGCAAGAAACGCTGGCCAACGCCATCGCCGCCAAGGCCTGGTTTTTGGCCGCCGGTGCTGGCATGGGGGAGAAGGACATAGCGCGTCACTTCGTTGCCACCAGCAGCAACACGGCGGCGGCCGGCGCCTTCGGCATCACCACCACCTTTGGTTTTTGGGACTGGGTTGGTGGGCGCTATTCGCTCTGGTCGGTGATCGGCTTGCCGATTGCCATTGCGATCGGGGCCGACAACTTCCGCGCGCTGCTGGCCGGTGCGCATGCGATGGATCAGCATTTTGCGCACACGCCGCTGGAGCAAAACCTGCCGGTGCGCTTAGGCTTGCTGGACATCTGGTATCGAAATTTTCACGGCTTCAGCAGCCGCAGCGTGGCGCCTTATCACCAGGGCTTGGGTCGCCTGCCGGCCTACCTACAGCAGCTGGAGATGGAGAGCAATGGCAAGGGCGTCGATCTTGAGGGTCAGACCCTGCCTTATGCGACCAGCCCGGTGGTCTG
>NZ_JANNMI010000010.1:0-9791 GCF_031397715.1 Roseateles sp. | reverse complement strand
AGCCGCCACCTTTGGGCTGAGCCGAGAATTATGTTCAGCGTCGCGCCACCCGCCACAGGGCCAAATCACCAGCATTTCCGCTGCAATTCGACCGGTGCTACCGGCGAACTACTCATAACGAGGCACTGTGCATAAGTGCCCATTGCTGACATAGCGCCAGTGGAGACGACTTCCGCAAAACGGCCAGCGGGCAGCGGAATGAAGCCACGCGGCCGTTCCGGAGCCGCTAGAGCATTGCGCGCATACGAACCAGCAGCGCCTCGAGCGCCTTGCCAAGCTGCTCGGACTCGCGCGCCCGGATCACGGACCGCAGTTCGATCTGCGCCGCCACCTGCAACGCCGGCGCCGTGCCGGGATCGCCGGCAAGCCGCTGCTGGTCGGCCAACAGACGCCGCGCGGCCGCAGGCTCGTTGAAGCTCTCGCTGGCGGCTGGCAACAGCCAGGCGCGAGCGCCGAACATGCCGCCCGTCTTCTCGGCCAACTCGGCCCAATGTTCGACGACGAAGGCGTAGGCCATGGCCGCATGTGCAGACTCGTCCCCGACCATGCCGGGCAGCCAAGGAGCAATGTTGTTTGGCAGTTCGCCCGTCAGCGAGAGCTCCATTACCCGGCGCGCCTGCGCCGGGTCCCGCGTACTGGCAAGCGCACCGGCGAACAGCCGCCGGTCCTTTTCGCTCTGAGCCTTCTGCAGGCGCTCCATCAGCTGGGCAAATCGGGGCGCGTCTGCATGCCGGCCCGTCGCGCTCACGACCGCGGCGCGGATGGCCGCAGGCAGCGGTTCGCGGCCCGCCTCGTCGGCATCGAACAAGGCTCGCGCCCTCTCGATTGTCGCGGGATCGTCAAAGCGGGCAAGCTGGCGGATCAGCGAGTTGCGCAGCGCCTCGGTCTCGCTGTCCTCGCCCGCGCGCGGCAGCCAGCCCACGGCTTCGAGTTCCGGTGCCAGCAGGGCTCGGGCGGCCGTGAACAGGGGCGCCTCAGCCGGCGAGGCGGCCAGGGAACGCGCCAGGAAGTCCAGCCCTGCGCGAGCCTGGGCGAACAAGGCCGCCCGACCCGGCCCCTGTGCCCGCGGCAACGCCACCAGCAGGTCCAGGTACGCCGTCATGGGCAGCCGGCCGGCCTGTGCGAGCGCGAACGTGTCGCTCAGCAATGCCACCTGCACTGAGGCAGGCAAGGCGGCATAGTTCGCGGTCAGCGCGGCCTGCTGAGCGGGCCCGTAGGCCACGCGGTAGAAGCCGTCGCCGGCCGGGTTGACCAGGGTCGGCTGAGGCGGACAGCCCGGCAGTACCAGCGATCGCGCAGGTCTGTCCAGCAGCACAGTGCTCAAGGCGCCGCCGTGCGACAGCACCACCGGAATCTGCCAAAGCGCAGTACCCGCTTCGCCCGAGGTCGTGAAGCGCTGCTGGTTCAGTTCGACTCGCGTCTTGCCGCCAACGCATCGCGTTGCGACGGTGACGAGCGGAAACCCGGGCTGGTCGGTCCAACTGGCCGCCACCGCGCTCACGTTCCGGGCCGATGCCTTGCCGATGTGGAACCAGAGGTCGCCCGCGGTCGCACTCGAGAGCCGGCGCGCCTGCATGTACTCACCCAGCCCACGTCGGAAGGCATCGGCGCCGATCCAGTGCTCGAGCATGGTCAGTACCGCACCGCCTTTGTCGTAGGTGATGCCGTCGAAGACATCAAACACCCGGTCTTCGGGCACCGGGCCGGAGCGGATGGCGCGCGTCGCCGCAGTGGCATCGCGCGCCATCGCTTCCTCGATGTCCAGACGCCGGCGCAGCAACACCTGCCATGCGGGATTGAAGCGGTTGGTGGCCTTTTCCGCCAGCCAGGTGGCGAAGGCCTCGTTGAGCCAGATCTCCTCCCACGAGGCGGCTGTCACGAGGTTGCCGAACCACTGGTGCGCGACCTCGTGCGCGACGAGGCTGAAGACGAAGCGCTGAGCTTGCGTGCCGCTGGTGGCGGGGTCGAACAGCAACGTACTCTCGGCGAAGCTGATCAGGCCCCAGTCTTCCATCGCGCCCTGCCGGTTGCTGGGCACGGCCAGCAGGTCGAGCTTGGGCAGCGCGTACGGGATGCCGAAGTAATCGTTGTAGTACGGCAGCAGCTTCTGCAACGCTTCCAGTGCATAGGCACCTTGCTCGCGTTTGCCTGGGGCGCTGAGCACGCGCAACGGCACCCCGGCGGCGCTGCTTGACAGCGAGTCGAAGCGCCCCACGGCCACCGCCACCAGGTAGCTGGGCATCGGCGGCGTGGGCGCGAAGCGGTGGACGCGCATCGATCCTTCGTCGACTGCCGAGGTCTGGTTCATGTTCGACAGCACTTCATAGCCCTTCGGCGCGCGCACCGCAAGTTCGAACACGGTGCGAAAAGCCGGCTCGTCGAAACTGGGGAACACGGTGCGGGCATAGACGGCCTGAAGCTGCGTGGCGAGCAAGCGCACTGGCTTGCCCAAGGCCTGGTGGGGCGACTGGAACAGGCCCGAGCCGTTGTTGCGCACCTGGCCGTCGTAGTCCAGCTCCAGCCGGTGCATGCCCGCCGCGATGGGCGCGCCGTCGGTCGGCGTGAGGGTCCAGGTCTGCGTCTGCTCGTCGGGCGTGACCACGAGCAGGCGTTTGCCTAGCTGCGCGCGCGTGGCCTTCAGTTCGCGGGCATGCAGCACGATGAAGGCCACCGGATGGCGCACGCGCAAGCTGAGCACGGCTTGGCCGCTGAAGTGCTCTGCATCCGGGTCCAGCGCCAACGAGAGCGTGTAGTGTTCGGGCATAACGCTCTTGAGCAGACGGCCAGGTGTGGTGTCGAAGTCGAAACGCGGCTGCGCCAAGGCGCCCTGGGCCGCGACGGCAAGGGTAAGCAGCAGGCAGCGGATTGCGATCATGGTCGGCCCCGAGAAATTGCGAGCGTGAAATGTAGGCTCAGCCGGGAAGCGAAGCCATCCCCAGTTGCAAAGGTATGGGCCAGGCATGATGGCCGCGCCGGCCTGCACAAGACAGCACAAAGTGGGCATTCCAGCTTGTCCTACCGTGCGCTTCGGCATTCTGCCGCCGGCCACACTGCGCGCATCCGAATGACAAAAACTGCCGGGACCGTGTGGCCGCATCACCGCCTGTAAGCCACCGTTGGCCTAAACGCTCGGCGAACCGAACGTCAGCTATGCGGCGCTTGTTCGAACTGTCGGTCTAGCGCAGGCCTGGACATTTCGGGGGCAGTGGCTCCGAGGCAACTCGGTGCCCTTGCCGGTCGTTGCCCAGCGGGCAACTGAAACGTCGAATAGTCGGTTGATACCCTTCAAAATCAAGACTTGAAGAATCATCTAGCCCGAGTTGCCGATCCCCGTTCACGGGCCTACCGTTTGGTTTCCAGATCAAGCGGGCAATCCCGCGAAGGAGACCGACATGACACTGTACGCAGCCTATTTGCCGCGTCCAAGAATCCTTCATCCTTGGCCCAATCAGCGATTTGCCGTCAAACACCCAAGGTGGGAGCCGAGTGCGTGAATTGCGCATGCTCGGATCCGTGCAGGGGGCGCTCAGCAAAGGATGTCTCTACCGCGACCCATCAGGCTCTGGTTCTCGTTACTGAAGAATAGGGTTCTTGCTTCGTCGCGCTTATAAAGTTGGTGCGCGAGGACTACTTCTCTGCCAAATACGCAACCGCCTTACCGGGCACTGTCTAGCGGCGTGTCCAGCAGTCCGTACTGGGCGGAAATCCTTCTGATCGCCCCGCTCTTGGCCATGGCCTTGAATTCAACGTTGAAGGCATCGACCTCGGCATCGTCAAGGGCTTTGCGCGAAAAGGCCACGCCCAAGTGGTTAATGTCGGCCTCCAGGATGGGCTCCAACGCTATCCCCTGGCTGCGCGCCTCGAAGACAAAGGAAGGGCCGATGCCAAAGATGGCACCGTCGGCGCCGAAACGGTCAAGCTTCAAAAGCTTGACCAAGGTTTCGACATCCGCCTCTTCGCTGATTTTCAGTTGTTCGATGTGCGCCTGACGCTCACGCAGCTTTCTTGCGCTGGTCGATCCCCGGACCACGCCAATCATCACGCCGTTCAACTCGGCCTCGCTGCGCAAAGCTTTGTTCTTGCCGGCAATGCGCAGAAACACCACATTGGCGGGGAAGATTGGGGCAGGGTTGAACAGGAAGTCCGCCCTGTCCTTGTTGAAGGAGAGGCCAACCACGCCATCGAAAAACCCCGCCTTGACTTCGGCCCAAGCGCGCGCCATTGGACGCACTTCATAGCCACATGTATGGCCTAGCCGGGCACAGGCGAGATCCAGCGCCTGCACAAACGCCCCGGTGGGCCGTCCGGCGGCAAGCCAGAAATACGGCGGCTGGTCGGGTCCGACGAACTTCAATTCGCGCGCGAACGCACTTGCCGGCAGCAACAACACAAACCCGCACACCAAGTGCCATAAAGTCTTACGGATAGAGTTGTACGGGGCGAGTGTGGGTTTCATCTTCGAGGGATCAGGAACTGGGGACATTGTGGCAATCTGGCGAGGCGTAAGTCAGAATATTGCGCCGATGCCCCCGAGGAAAGCACGCTGTTTCGATTTTCCAATCTGAGTAAGGATAACTCCCAAACCGCGTCAAGTGCTCCATCCATAGCCGCCTGCAGGGGCCGAGGTCACCCATTAGCCGCCCCCGTCAAGTTGCAAATACACGCTCCTGCACTGCAAGAGCGCATTCTTTTCTCTCAAGACTGTATTCATTCCCCTTCGTCGAACTCACCGCGCACTTGGTTCTCGATTCATGGTAGCGCCGCAGCGCACCAGTCACCCATCAGGATCAAGGCTTGAACGTGTGGCCACGCCAGCCCCTGGCGGCATTCACCGTTCCAGAAAACCCTCCGTTCCGCGCCGTGCCCACTCATTACAGGCATCGGAGCCCGCTCAGGTCTTGTGGCTGCGCCGCCGTGCCCCACGGTCTTGGTGCTCCAACCCCATTTGGCTCACGGCACGGGCGCTGCGAACTCGTTCAACGTGGGCGGGATCGATGCGAGCTGGCATTCAAGTCTCATGGTTGTGCCAACCCTCTGGCGGCCTTGCCCGCGTCGTCCCTTCATTCGTCAACTCCTGTCAGCCGAAGGCGCGTGCCGCGTCGAACGGCGCGCCCGTCTTAATCACATGAAAGCAAGCCCGGGCCAGCTTGTGCGCCACCGCCTTGATCGCCACCACCTGCAGGCTTTTGGCGCACTTCTTCTGGAACCAGTGCCGTATCGTCTCGTCATAGCGCACGGCAAAGTGCGCCGCCTCGATGAAGGCCCAGGCTAAGTGCTTGTTGCCGCACTTGGCGTTGCCGCTGCCCTTTTTCTTGCCGTTGGATTCGCGCCGGCTGTCCACGGTGCGGGCATAGGACGCGAAGTGGCCTGCATCGGCAAAGCGGGCCATGTCGCCGCTCTCCAGCGCGATGGTCAGCGCCAACGCTTTGCCGATATGGGCACCGAGTTGCCACGCATTCAGTACCCCCGAAATTTCCTGGCCTGCGCCAAGCCGACAGTTCGAACAAGCGCCGCATAGCTGCCGTTCGGGTCGCCGACCGTTTTGGTCAACAGCGGCTTACTGGCAAGGTTGCGGCCTCACGCTCCCGGCCAGTTCTTGTCACTCGGATGAGCAGTGGGTGGCGGCGGCAGGGTGCCCGGAGCAGCCGTTCGCTTGCCAGCCAAAATGTCGTCGCGGAATAGACTCGGCCTTCAGCCGCACCGCCTGAAGCTAACATCTTAGGTAGGCTAGCGCCCTACTCAGGTGTCGCCGGATCGTTGTCGGCACCGCCATGGGCCAGCGCCTGACGCGCCAGCTCTTCTTTGCTGAGCTGGGGTGCATCCTGAAGCTCCGCCCTTTCTTCCAGCATCTCGGGCGTAGCCTCAGCATGGCCCAGCAGCAGGTCTTCGATGTTGGCGCGGGCGGCCTTCAGCTCTTCGTGATCGACTGGTGACGGATGCACCGGCGTTAGCACAGGCAGCTTGACCGCAGCCTGAAACTTGTGGGATTAACCATACCGGCCTGCGAATCTTGCCAGCGTATCAGCGTATCAGCGCCTCTGCGTCGATGATGCTTGCGGGCCTTGCGGTGTGCTTAATGAATAATGGTCACTCACTTTAAACGTCGCCGCGCCACAGCGCACATCAAGGCAATGCCGCTCAACAGCATGAGGTAGGTGTCAGGCTCAGGGACTGCTGACACGGTCACTGAGATGCTGCCGTCGGTGTAAAGATGGCTGTAGTTCAGTTGGGTACCCGTGGCTAACTTGAAGCCAGAAGCATCAATTTCAGCAAAGGTGCCGGTCAGCGTGCCCCAGTCCAGCAGATCAAAGCTCTGGCCCGCTTGCGCAACGAAGCCGTTCCACGATGTCAGCCTGAGAATACCGTTCAAGCTTAAGTTGCCGGCGACGCTGTACTTGTCGAAGCTGCTGTCTTTGAACACCGCGTCGTTCTCGCAGCGCAAGCTACAAGCGGTGATGCCACCAATCTCGGCCAGGTAGCTGCTGCTCTCGCCAAACTCGACATCGCCTTCGTCCGTACCAAAGCCAGGCGAGGCGCCCACGGTCAGCTTGCCCTCGAAGCGCTTGGCGCCGGCGCCGGTGAACTTGGAGCCGGTGCGTTGCTGTACATCGCCGAAGAAGGTGGCCACCGAGCCGGTCGAGACCCGCAGCTCGGCCCCCGACTGCACATCCACCGTGCCGTACAAGGTGGTGTTGCTGTTGCCCGAGAGGATGATCTGGCTGGCATTGGTGCCCAGCACGTTGTTATAGATCGTCGAGGTGCCACCGCTCAGCAAGACCTTGCCCTTGTTGGTCAGCAAGCCGCCGCTCAGCGTGCCGGAGCCATTGATCACCCCGGTCGCCTCGTTGCTCATCGCGAAGCCGTTGTTGTCAAAGCCGCCCCCGTTAAGTTGGATCTTGCCGGTGTTGCTGGCCAGGCCACGGTTCAAAAGCACGGTGGCGCCCAAGCCGGCGCTGATGATGCCGTTGTTGGTCACCGCGCCACCCAGAGTCAGGGTGCCGCCCATTGCGCCCACGGTGCCGTAGTTGAGGATGGCGTTGTTGATCTGGCCAGCGCCCTGGATGCGGCCAGCGTTCCAGAGATCGCCGCCTGCCAGGGTGGCTGTGGTCGAACCCATCAGTATCTGACCGCTATTGGAGAAGTTGGGGTCGATGCGCAGATTGCCGGCATCCACGGTCATGCGGCCATCGTTCTGGAACGGAGCGCTGATCACACCGCGCCCAGTCAAGGTGCCTGCAGTGCCGTTGATCAACACCGCCCTGCCGGAAATCGTGTCACCGCTCAGGCTCATCACACCGGAGTTGGTCAGGGTGGCGCCGCTCAACACCAGGCCTCGCCCGTCTACCATCTCCCAGTTGCCGGTGTTGATGTTGGCGCCCATCGTCGCCAGCTCGAAGCTGCCGCCGGTCTGCCGCAGCAGGCCTGTGTTGCTGAAACCGCCCGCACCGCCAATCACGCCAAAGCCGGCCAGGTAGCTGTTGTTGACCACGGCCCCGGCGGTGCTGATCTTGCCGCCGGCCAGTTGCACGGCGCCGACGTTACTCATACCGCCGATGCCCAGGCTGAGCTGGCTGAAGCTGCCCACCGCCAGCTCGCCCGAGTTGATGAGCTTGACGGCCTCCGCTTGCCCGCCGTTCAGGCTGACGCTGTGCCCGGCCAGAATCTGCAACTCACCGACGACCTTCAGGTTCATGCCTTGACCCAGCGCCGGGTCGGTGCCCAGGACGGTGGTGCCGGTGAGGTAGTTGCCGGACACGTTGACGGTGCCGGAATTAAGATTGACCCGGCCGAGACTGTAGCCCGCGCCGGTGTTGAGCGTGCCGCCATTCAGGTTCAGTTCGCTGATGGGGGAGATCGTGAGAATCGCCCCGGTGTTGAGGGTGGCCCCGGTGCCGAGGTTCACGATGGCAGAGCTGGAGTAGTTCCCGATCAAGACCCCGTCGGTGCCGGTCAGGGCTGAGCCGGCGCCGCTGAGGTTGACCACCACGGGAATCGGGCTGCCGGTCCAGCCGAGGTAAGCGGTCTTGGCGCTCACGACGCCACCTTCTGCCACGTCCAGACTGCCGTTGTTCACGATCAGCAGGCCATCGGTTTGCCAGCGCGAGCCAGCACCTGTCACGCGTGCGTTCGACGTGCCCGCATCGCCCACCTCACCCACGATGGAATTGCGCTTGACGACCACCAGCCCACCCTGCTCGACGATCAGCGAACCTTCGCCCAACTTGCCGACCTGGAGATCGTTGCTGAGTGTCCAGGCCGAGTTCGCACCCGTCACCTTGGCTGCACCCGCACTGCCGTCGAGGTTGCCGATCATGCCGTCGGCACCGCTGAGCTTGGCGCCAGCCTCCGCCCGCAGGCTGCCGGCCCCCGCCTCGCCGATGGTCAGCTTGCCTGTGTTGACCCAGGTGGAGGTGGCGCCGGAGATCACGACCAAGCCATCGCCGCCCAAAACCTTGCCGATGAAGGTGTTGGCGCTGTTCAAAGTGCCGCCGTTCTGCACCGTGATCGTGCCGGTGCTGCCGTGGCCGACCACCAGCTCGCTGGTGTTTGTCAGCTTTGACAGCGCGCCGTCCACCAGCACCGTGCCCTGGCTGCCAAAGTCGCGCCCGAGCGTCAATGTGGTGTTCGAGGCGGAGGTGCCGGTTCGGATATTCAGCGTTGCATTGGCATTGGCAACGTCACCCAGCAGTGCCGCGCTGCGGCTGATGGCGACCTTGTTGGTGAGCGTCAGTGTCGAATCGCCCGCCACCGACCTCAGCCATGCATCGTTGAGGTCCATGCCGCCGAGGCCGCCGTCCCAGACCTTTGTCCCGGTTTGATAAGCATCGACTTTGACGTTGAACGTCTGCTTCACGAAGCTGAAGTTGCTGATGTTGCCGGTCAAATTGATGTTGCTTGGCTTCGTTCCTGAGTTGAAGACAAATGCGCCGGCACTGGGGCCAAACGAAATATCCTTCATCACGCCACCGATTCCACCGGCGCCCGGGGCGAAAGCCTGGCCGAAATCGATGGCATGGATCAACTTGTTCTTGTTGTTGAAGTACAAGGAATCATCGCCTGCGAGGGCAGCCGGACCTGTTGTGACAGTCCAGTTTGCGAATGTGTGCCAAGAAGTCGCGCCGAAATCGCCAGAAACTACGGTGTTGTTTCCGGTCCAGGTCACCGTTCTGGCGTGCGCCAGCATGACTGAACTGCTGCTCAAAACAGCTGCCAGCGCGATATTGAGCGGCAGTCGGCGACCAGGCCATGCGGCGCGGCCAATGGCAGCCGAGCGAGGGGTATGCCCAGATCGGGTGACTGAAATCGCCGACGCGCGGCCTGCACCAAACTTTGTGTGCTTGTTCATGATGAATCCTTGTTGGCTCGAGTGAGCCGAATTTGAAAGAGATTGCCAGCCTGCCGGGTCGTGCACCGACAGAAGGTGCGCCGCCCAGCCCTCAGACCGAACATCAATAAAGGCGAAACAACTCGACACGCGCCTGGCTGAGAGCCCCAGTCAGGCGCGCAGCGCTTGGGTTTACTTGGGCTTGTAGGAGAAGGTTTGCAAAATGGTTGCGTTGCCGCCCATCAGGCTCAATTGGCCACCTACGCCTACGCCGGCACCCATGCTGAAGCCTGGGATCGCGTTCTGCGCGCCGCGCATGCCCTTCTCAACACTCCAACTGATGCTCCCGCCGACTCCAACAGCAGCCTTCATACCGCCTACTAGGCCTACATACGGGCCTGCCTGTTTGGCCACAGAGCCAGGGCTCCAAGTGATGCCAATATCTACACCAGCACCCAGCGCGGCG
>NZ_JANNMI010000493.1:0-2944 GCF_031397715.1 Roseateles sp. | reverse complement strand
CGCAGGTGAGCGCGCTGGTCGAAAGCGACGACCCGGTGATGGAGGTCGGCCTGCCGCGCATCGGGCCGGTGCAGGAAGCCATCGGCCGCTACGTGGCCGAGATGATCGACGACGGCTCGACGCTGCAGATCGGCTATGGCGGCATTCCCGACGCGGTGGTGATGCAGCTCAGCGCCAAGCATGATTTGGGCGTGCACACCGAGATGATTGGCGACGGCATTCTGAGCCTGGTCGAATGCGGCGCGGTCACCAACCGGCGCAAAAACTATCTGCCGGGCAAGATGGTGGCGACGTTTGCACTTGGCTCGCAAAAGCTCTACCGCTTTATGGATCGCAATCCGGGCCTGGAGATGCATCCGGTCGATTTCACCAATGACCCCTATCTGGCCGGCCAGAACGACAAGCTGTGCGCCATCAACGCGACGCTGCAGATCGATCTTTTGGGTCAGTGCGGCTCGGAGTCGCTGGGCCCCACGCCCTACTCAGGCACCGGCGGGCAGAGCGACTTTGTGCGCGCCGCCAACCGCTCCAAAGGCGGCAAGGCCTTCATCGTGCTGCCGTCCACCGCCAAAGGGGACAGCATCAGCCGCATCGTGCCGACGCTCACGCCGGGCACCCATATGAGCACCAGCAAGAACGACATCAACTATGTGGTCAGCGAGTTCGGTGTGGCCCAGCTGCGCGGCAAGTCGGCCAAGCAGCGGGCGCAGGAGCTGATCGCGATCGCGCATCCAGACTTCCGCGCCGAGCTGCGCGAGGCGGCAAGGGCGATCAATCTGCTCTAGGCCTAACCCTCAACTAAGGCGGTAGTTCAACTCGTAGAAATGCGCACCGGCCTCGATGCGTATCAGCAGGTCGCCGCTGATGCCGGCCAGCTCACCTAGGCCCGAGCCCGGCACGACGCTGACGCGCAGGTCTTGCTTGCCAGCGCTCATCAGCCCCAGGTGAGCCATTGCAAAGCTGCCCTTGCGGCCCTGCAACTGGCCAACAAAAGACTCCAGCGCGGTGTAGGCCGCTTCACCGACTTGCGGTTGGCCGGCGAATTGCATCTCGCCAATGGCGCTGCCCGTCAGGTCGCCACTGAACTGCTTGCTCATGCTGCGCTTGAACAGCGCAGCCCCAGCGGCCGGGCTGCTCAGCGCCTGCGGCGGGTCAATCTTGACCTCAAAGCTGCCTTTCGCGGTGGCTGTGGCTGTGGCTGTGGGGGTAGGGTTTGCCACCGGAGCGGTGGCTTGGGCATTTGCATTCATTGATTGACTCCACATGGTGAGCAGGCCGCCGAGGCTGGCCAGCAGGGTGCGACGTTGGACAGGGTTCTGGTTCATCATCATCGCTATTTTTATCAAGTGATCCCACATCATCGATGCTGCTTGGCGCAGCGCCCTGTGCGCGGCCAATAAATATCTGGCGCTTGGCCAATTCACCGGGCAAACCCTGGCGAAGTAGCGACAAATGCCGGTCACCTAGCGTTGAGAATGAGCAGTGGGTAAATCGGTTTTGGCCGGTTGACGGTGCAGCTTCGCACCCGCATCGAAGAACTGAAGGGGAGGCACAGCCTTGCTTGGTCTGCGGCGAATATTCTGCATCTGCCTGGGGCTGCTGCTGTGCAGCCTGGCCTGGGCTCAAGCATCGGCCGCGGCAGCTGCGGCCAATGGCGGGGTGCCGCTGGATGCGGCTCAGCGTGCCTGGATCTCCGCGCACAAAGAGCGGCAGTTCAGCGTCGGCTTCGATCCTGTCGCGGGCCTGGATAGCTTCGAGTTTCAAGGCCGCCGGATTGGGCTCTTGCCGGCCTTGCTGAGCGATATGCAGGTGCAACTGGGCCTGCGCCTGGTCGCTGCCGATGTGAAGAACTGGGACGATGCTTACAGCCGCTTCCTGGCCGGCAAGATCGACCTGCTCTATGGCGCTAACCCGACGCCTGAGCGTGAGAAGGTCATGCACTTCACCCAGGCGGCGCAGAAATACCCCTACGTGGTGTTTGCCCGCAAGGACTCGCTGGTGCAGACCCTGGGTGATCTGGACGGCAAGCCGGTGGGCTTTCTGGCCAATGATTTCGTGATCCAGCAACTGCCCACCGAGTTCCCCAACATCCATTTTCAGGTGGCCAGCTTTGATGACCAGCGCGCGGGACTGAAGGCCTTGGCGGCCGGTGAGGTGGACGGCTTTGTGACGGCCGGCGGCGGCATCGAGTATGAGTTCTTGAGCGACTTCCCCGACCTTACCCGGGTGGCAGAGCTGAAGGCAATCACTTCGGACATGACCTTCGCGGTGGCCAAAGACCGCTTCATCCTGGCCCAGATCATCGACCGCTATCTGGACCATCGCCGGCTCATCATCCAGACCCTGGCCCGCGATGCCCGCCGCAGCTATAACCGCAAGGTCTTGCGCTTCAGTGATGCCGAGTTGAGCTGGTTGACGCAAAACGGCGAGGCGGTCGTGGGTGTGGCCGAAGACTATCTGCCCTTCGACTACTTTGATAAAGGCGAGTACAAGGGTATTGCCGGCGTAACGCTCGGCCGCATCGGTGAGTTGATAGGCCTACGTTTCAAGGTCGTCAGCGGATCGTTCGCCAAGATGTTGGAGCGCGCGCAGGCGGGCGATGTCCATGTACTTAATCTGGCCAAGACCGATGACCGCCAAAAGCACTTTCTTTTTCCACGCGCCATCAGCACCGAGCGCGACATCATTGTCGGGCTCAAGAGCAGCCCGCCGGTGCAGGATGTTTACGGCCTGGATGGCCGGAGCGTGGCCGTCATCGATGGCTTCTGGCATGAGGAGTACCTGCGTAAAAATTTGAAGAATCCTCATATCGTCAAGACCGCAGACATCATGGAATCCTTGCATTTGCTGCGTGCCGGCAAGGTCGATTACCTGATTGAAAATCCGACTGTGGTCGAGTTCTATATCAATGGCCTTGGCTATACCGATCTGGTCAAGCGCGGCA
>NZ_JANNMI010000431.1:0-5819 GCF_031397715.1 Roseateles sp. | reverse complement strand
CCCGTCCTCGCCCCGAAGGAATCGCGGCCGGCCACATCCCCGGCCCCAAGAGCCGGCGCATGATCTTGCCGGAGCGGGTCTTAGGTAGGTTGTCACCAAAACGAATGTCCTTGGGCTTGGCAATCGGGCCGATTTCCTTGGCCACCCAGGCCCGCAACTGGTTGGCAATCGCCTTCGCTTCATCACCGGTCGGGCGCGAACGCTTGAGCACCACAAAAGCACAAATCGCCTCACCCGTGGTGTCGTCGGGCCGACCCACCACCGCAGCCTCGGCGACCAACTCGGTGCAGCTGACCAGCGCCGACTCGATTTCCATCGTGCCCATGCGGTGACCCGACACGTTCAAGACATCATCAATGCGGCCGGTAATCGTGAAGTAGCCCGTTTCGGCATCGCGGATCGCGCCGTCACCGGCCAAGTAGTAACCCTTCAACTCCTCGGGGTAGTAGCTCTTCTTGAAACGCTCGGGGTCGTTGTAAATGGTCCGGATCATCGACGGCCAAGGCTTCTTGACGACCAGAATTCCGCCCTGCCCGTTCGGCACATCATTGCCCATCTCGTCAACGATGGCCGCCGTGATACCGGGGAATGGCAGCGTGCAAGAACCCGGCACCAAGGGCGTACAACCCGGCAGTGGCGTGATCATGTGGCCGCCGGTTTCGGTCTGCCAGAAGGTGTCGACAATCGGGCAGCGCCCGCCGCCAATATGCTTGTGATACCACTCCCAGGCTGCGGGGTTGATGGGCTCGCCGACCGAACCCAGCAGGCGCAGACTGCTCAAATCATAACGATCGGGATGCACGGCGGCATTGCCTTCGGCCGCCTTGATCAGCGAGCGGATCGCCGTCGGCGCGGTGTAGAAAATCGTCACCTTGTGTTTCTCAATCGTCTGCCAGAAGCGGCCGGCGTCTGGATAGGTCGGCACGCCCTCGAAGACGATCTCGGTGCCGCCCAGCGCCAACGGGCCATAGGTGATGTAGCTGTGGCCGGTGACCCAACCGATATCGGCGGTGCACCAAAACACATCACTTTCTTGCAAGTCAAAGGTCCACTTCGTCGTCAGCGCCGCGTGCAGCAAATAGCCGCCGCTGGCATGCTGGACGCCCTTGGGCTTGCCGGTCGAGCCCGAGGTGTAGAGCAAGAACAGCGGATGCTCGGCCTCGACCCACTCGGGCTCGCAGATCAAAGACTTGCCGGCCAGTTCCTCATGCAACCAATGGTCGCGGCCCTCGACCCAACCGATCTTGCCGCCGGTGCGCTGATAGACGATCACGTCCTTTAGCGTTGGGCACACGCCGCCGTCCAGCGCTTCATCGACGATGGCCTTCAGCGGCAGCGCCTTGCCACCGCGCAACTGTTCGTCGGCGGTGATCACCATCACGGCGCCGGCGTCCTGCACCCGGTCACGCAGGCTCTGTGCCGAGAAGCCGCCGAACACCACCGAGTGGATCGCGCCGATGCGGGCGCAGGCCTGCATCGCCACCACGCCTTCGACCGACATCGACATATAGATGACGACCCGGTCACCCTTCTTGACGCCGCGTGCTTTGAGCACATTGGCCAGCTGCGCCACGCGTCCCAGCAAGTCGCTGTAGGTGACCTTGCTTGACGAGCCGTCATCGGCCTCAAAAATGATCGCCACCTTGTCACCCAGGCCGCGCTCGACATTGCGGTCCAGGCAGTTGTAGGAGACATTCAGCCGGCCATCCTCAAACCACTTGAAAAACGGCGCGCCGCTGTCGTTCAGCACTTGCGTGAACGGGGTCTGCCAAGTCACAAACTCACGCGCCAAACGTCCCCAATAGGCCTGGTAATCGGCCTCGGCCTCATCGACCAGGGCTTGATAGCCGGCCATACCCTTGACATTGGCCTGTGCAGCCCAAGCAGCGCTGGGCAGATAAAGTTCGTTCTGACTCATGATGTGTTTCCTCTGACAGGAGCGGATTACAAGAAGGATTCAATTCGGACGACCGAACACTACTGTGCGTCTTGTCTCTGACTAACGACTTACTCTAACGTGGTGCGTCTGCAGCTTGGTACTGAATCTTCACTGCAGAGCAATAGAATCGCGCTCAAATCCGCCACCCCCCCGAGAAAACCCGATGAGCAGCACACCCCACAAATCGACCCGCTTGATGCGCCCCTTGTCCAACCTGATTTTTGCCAGCCGCTGGCTGCAAGTGCCGCTGTATCTGGGCTTGATCCTGGCCCAAGGCGTCTACGTGTTTCAGTTCTGGACCGAGTTGGTGCATTTGATCGAGGCCGCTTTCGGCAACACCGAGGCGCTCAATATTCTGGTCAAGAGCATCGGCTATCAGGCGGTCGCCATCAAGGACGCGGCCGGTGCCGTGATCGGCTATGAGCCCATCGCCAAGCTGAATGAAACAATTCTGATGCTGGTGGTGCTGGGCCTGATCGACGTGGTGATGATCTCCAACCTGCTGATCATGGTGATCGTCGGCGGCTACGAAACCTTTGTCTCGCGCATGGGCCTGGAGGACCACCCCGACCAGCCCGAATGGCTGAGCCACGTCAACGCCTCGGTGCTGAAGGTCAAGCTGGCCACGGCCATCATCGGCATCTCGTCGATCCACTTGCTGAAGACCTTCATCAATGCCGAAAACTATTCAGAAAAAACGCTGATGTGGCAGACCGTGATTCACTTCACCTTCTTGCTCTCGGCCTTGGCGATTGCCTATACCGACAAATTGCTCAGCGGCCCTAGCAATAGCAAGACCCACTAAGAAGCTTGACGCCTGATGTTGACGCTAGCGCTCTTTTTGATCGGGCTGATCGCCTTGGTCAGCGGCGCCGAGTTGCTGGTGCGCGGCGCCAGCAAACTGGCTTTATCGGCGGGCATCTCGCCCTTGGTGGTGGGCTTGACCGTAGTGTCGATGGGCACCAGCGCGCCCGAGGTCGCCGTCTCGATCGGCGCGGCACTGGACGGCCTGCCCGACCTGGCCATCGGCAATGTGGTCGGCAGCAATATCTTCAACGTGCTGTTCATTTTGGGCATCTCGGCCCTGATCGTGCCGTTGACCGTGCATGCGCAAGTGATTCGCCAAGAAGTGCCGGTGATGATCGGTGCGTCGCTGCTGCTACTGGCAGTGGCTTGGGACGGCCGGCTGAGCTTCAACGATGGCCTCCTGATGATGGCCCTGTTTATCGCCTACACCGTCTTGCTGGTGCGGCAGTCGCGCCGCGAGTCTAAAGAAACGCAAGCCGAGTTCACCGAAGAAATGCCTGCCGAAGCCAACTGGGACAAGCATTGGGGCGTGCAGGTGTTGCTGATCGCCGTCGGCTTGGGGCTGCTGGTGCTGGGCTCCAATTGGCTGGTGGGTGCGGCCATCACGGTGGCCAAGAGCCTGGGCGTTAGCGATCTGGTGATTGGGCTGACGATTGTGGCGGCCGGCACCTCCATGCCCGAGGTCGCCACGTCCATCATGGCGGCGATCCGAGGCCAGCGCGATATCGCCATTGGCAATGTCGTGGGCAGCAATATCTTCAACATCCTGGGCTGCTTGGGTCTGACCGCGCTGATCTCGCCGGCCGGCATTCCGGTGGCCGCTTCGGTGCTGAACTTCGACATCTGGGTGATGCTGGCGGTGGCGCTGGCCTGCCTGCCGGTGATGCTCAGCGGGCGCGAAATCGCACGCTGGGAGGGTGTCGTCTTCATCGGCTATTACATCGCCTACACCGCGTACTTGATCTTGATGAGCCAGGAGCATGCCGCGCTGCCGGTGTTCAGCAACGTGATGCTGATGTTCTTTCTGCCGCTGACCGTGGTGACGCTGATTGCCAGCTTGCTTCGCAAGCCGGCCAGCATCAAGGCCTGATGCGATTCAAGGCCGCGGCTGCCCCGGCCTTGGAAGGCAGGCGCAAATGCAGTGCCGCTTCGGCCAGCAAATTGGCCGCCACCGGCGCGGTGATGAACAAGAACAGCGTGATCAACAGTTCATGCAGACCGAATTGCTGCTTCGTCCAGTGATCGCTGCAACGCTTATCGAGGGTTTGGCTCAACGGGCGGCCCCAGGTGGCGGTCTTTTGGGCTTGCTACGGGCACTTTGCTGACGATCGAACCCATCTCGTGTTGATGCCAAGCAGCCAAGGCGTTATGGATGCGCTAGCGGCTGTCCATTCGAGCTGCTGGCTCGGTGCGGGCGGAGCAATTCAAGCGCGGCCAAGTGTCGCCAGAGTCCGCCTGAATGCTGTCGGGCTTCTGTCATAACTTAGGCTACGAGCTGATTCAGTCAGACAGCCTCGCGTTCGAGCGCCTGCTCCGGGCACGGAACTGCCTCGCGGCTCAGTGCCGCCGATAGGGTGGACTTGGTGTCCTCGGCCAGTTCGCCGGTATGCCACAAAGCTGCTATTCGTTGGGTGAACGCTTGCCAGCCTAGACATGCTTTCCGGGCACGATCCATGTTGATGGGCAAGGATGTCTCATTAAGTCGTTGAATTTAATCCCCGGCCGGCGCCGATAAGCTCAGTTCAAGGACTGATCCCCGGTCCGACCCAGGAACTCAAGCGGTTCCGCGTCCAGCGCACGAAGCGCCTCGGTCAGAGCTTGTTGCTCCGTCTCAAAAGGCTCATCCCAGACATGGGAGGCATTTTCTGCGTCAACGATCTCTAGGATCCATCCCCCATGCCCATCGCCGTAAATCTCAACATCCACCGTCACACCGTTTCGAGTAACGGTCTGGCTGAGCGGCGAGTTCAGGAAATAGAGTTCTGAATCTGCGTCGTCTTCGCTTGCGCCTTGCATGTCGTCATAGGGTGCCGCCGCCGCAAATTTTCTGGACATCATCGCGGCCGTCTTCTCCCCGTGTTGGCCGCTAGACAGCCTTGCTCGTTTGCACGATTGCACCGCCTTGTTGATCTGCTCATCGGCAACGATGGTCATACGCTGGAAGTTCTGCAGCAAGGCCTTGAGCTCTTGATCAGGCGCTAGCTGCGCCGGATCTGCCAGCAGTTCGGACGCGCCGACGAACATCTCGTACAACTGAGCCAATGCCACCACGGCATCGTGTGCCTTTTGCGGCAGCACCATCTCATCGTCGGGTCCAAGAAGGCCATCTACAAAACCCTTGAGTTCCTGGGCCCGCATTTCTGCCAAGCCATGCAGGGCTTGTTGTGAGGCGGTCACCTCGAACCGTGTCAGCTTGAACGGCTTGCGGGAGCTCTGGTGCTCAGAGAGCCGATTCCACAAACCGTTCATCAGCACGTTCATCACATCATCCATCTCTTCCGCGGAGCCGAACACAGGCAATTCGCCGCCCCAAGCTTGCATCAAAGGCGCCATGGGCGAGACCTCCAGGCCAGGGCCGGCGATGTGACCCAGCATCAGCGTTCGCAGGGCGTGCAATGCTGTTGGGCAGCGATACCGCGTCAAGATATCTTGGACTTCTTCGTCGAGTGCCGCACCAGAATGTGCGGGCGGTCTAGGTGCATTCATCGATGGGGGTTTGCAATAGAAGTTTGGGCGGCCACTTTGGCGCCTGATCTGCCGGGCTTCACAATGTCACAACGACATCAAGAACTCTAGCGCTGACTCAGCCGCCTGCTCGTAGCTGGGCTGGTAATCCAGTACATCAATGGCCTCGAATTGTGCTTTCAAGACTGACTTGCGCTGATCCACTTGTTGCAAGAAGGCTTCCCGGTGCCGTAACAAATAGGGATGCGCCGTCGCCAACGCCCCTGGCTCTCGTTCGATGACTAGCGCCAGATCAAAGAGGTCTCGCGCGGTGGCCCGGTCGCCACGGTGCCAGAGCTTTTTGGCCACGATCTCCGCAGAAGTTTCGACCTTGATCTCGCGGCCGAGC
>NZ_JANNMI010000185.1:0-2019 GCF_031397715.1 Roseateles sp. | reverse complement strand
GATAGTCGCACAGCACGATGTCGTAGGCCTTGTGCTCTAGGATCACGCGAGCGTCCGTGATGCGCGTCGCTTGACGCACCTGTGCGACGCCTAGGTCGCGCAGCTGCGCGGCCATCAGGCTGCGCGAGGTCGCGTTGCTGTCGATGATCAACGCGCAGGCGCTTTGTATCTCGGCGTCCATCATCGCCATGAGGGGCTCCTTGGCAGGATGCGATGCATCATTTGCGTCGAGGTGGACATGGGGTCGGGGCTTCTCACTCCGAACATATCGGCCGGGCCTTTGGGAACATGAATCGGTGTCATCCCGGTATCGGGAGGATGACACAAAAAAGCGCCCTGGCCGGGTTTGGCTGAGGGCGCTTTTGGTTCCGGCTGAGTCGTGGGGTTACTTGAACAAGTCCTTGACCCGGTCGCCCCAGCTCTTGGTGTTGGGCGAATGGCGTTCACCGCCGTCACGGAAGGACTTGTCCAGCTCCTTCATCAGTTTGCGTTGATGCTCGGTCAGCTTGACCGGCGTCTCCACGCTGATGTGACAGTACAAGTCACCCGGATAACTGGAGCGCACGCCCTTGATGCCCTTACCGCGCAGGCGGAAGGTCTTGCCGTGCTGCGTGCCTTCGGGCAGGTCGATCTCGGCCTTGCCGCCCAAGGTCGGCACTTCGATGCTGCCACCTAAAGTTGCCGTGGTCAGCGGTGTCGGCATCGTGCAGTGCAGATCGTCGCCGTCGCGCTCGAAGATGTCATGTGCCTTCAGGCGAATCTCGATGTAGAGATCGCCGGCTGGGCCGCCGTTGACGCCGGGCTCACCATTGCCGGCCGAGCGAATGCGCATGCCTTCATTGATGCCGGCCGGAATCTTGACTTCCAAGGTCTTGCTCTTCTTGACCTTGCCTTGGCCGTTGCAGGCCGTGCAAGGGTCGGGAATGATCTTGCCGGTGCCGTGGCAATGCGGGCAGGTCTGCTGCACCGAGAAAAAGCCTTGGCGCATATGCACGGTGCCAGCGCCATTGCAGGAGCCGCAGGTCTTGGCGCTGGTGCCGGGCTTGGCGCCGCTGCCACTGCAGGTCTCGCAGCTTTCCCAGCTAGGGATGCGGATTTGTGATTCCTTGCCGCGCGCCGCTTCTTCTAGCGTGATTTCCATCGCGTAGGACAAGTCACTGCCGCGGTAGACCTGCTGACCACCGCCGGTGCGCCGACCGGCGCCGCCTGCTCCACCGCCACCGCCGCCGTTGAAGATGTCACCAAAGATATCGCCGAAGGCTTCAGCGAAGCCGCCAAAGCCTTCGCCACCCGCGCCGCCCCGGCCGCCCATATTCGGATCCACGCCGGCATGACCATGCTGGTCGTAGGCCGCCCGCTTTTGCGGGTTGGAGAGCATCTCGTAGGCTTCCTTGCCTTCCTTGAATTGCTCCTCGGCCTTCTTCGCCCCATCGCCTTGATTGCGGTCGGGGTGGAACTTCATGGCCAGCTTGCGGTAGGCCTTTTTGATTTCGTCCTCGGTCGCGTTTTTCGCGACACCGAGGGCTTCGTAATAGTCACGCTTTGCCATGAACCAGATCCGTGCATATCAAATAACAGCGCCGCGACGAGCTTTTGGGAATAGACCCGGGGCTGCGACGCGGCGGCGGTGACGGCCAAACTCGTTCTCGCAACGGGTTTGGCGCGTCAAGAACTTCACTTCGAGTCTTTGACTTCCTTGAACTCGGCGTCGACGACATTGTCGTCGGCCGGTTTCGCTGAAGCCTGTGGCTGCTCGGCCGCACCTTCAGGTGCTGCACCGGCCGCCGCAGCCTGCGCCGCTTGCGATTCGGCATAGACCTTCTCGCCCAACTTCTGGCTGGCTGTCATCAGGGCTTCGGTCTTGGCTTCGATATCGGCCTTGTCCTCGCCCTTGATGGCTTCTTCGGCCGCCTTGATAGCCGCTTCGATCGCTTCCTTTTCGGCCGCTTCGAGCTTGTCGCCATGCTCGGTCAGCGACTTCTTGACCGAGTGCACCATGCCGTCGGCCTGGTTGCGGGC
>NZ_JANNMI010000410.1:0-11535 GCF_031397715.1 Roseateles sp. | reverse complement strand
TGCATCGCCAGGCCGAGCTTATGGGCGTACTTGATGCTGTCGGCGTGCGTGCGGCCGAAAATACCCGAGGCAACTTCACCGACCACGCCGGCCACCAAATGGCAGTAGCGCTGCAGGCCGGGGTAGTCGAGGAAGCGGGTTTGATCCAGGTCCATTTGGCAGCCATCGATGACGGCCGTCAGATGGTCGAGGCGGATGTCATAAGGCCCGCAATGCGGCATCAAGGCCCGCATGGCAGGGTGCTGAGGCTGGCCGGCGAAGGCACTGGCGGCTTCTTTGCGCCACCAGGCGAGCTTGGTGGCGGCAACGCTGGGGTCGCTGATTTCGTCCACCACATCGTCAACTTCGCGGCAAAAGGCGTAAAAGGCCGTGATGGCGGCGCGCTTTGGGGCGGGCAGAAAGAGGAAGGCGTAATAAAAACTCGAGCCGCTCTTGGCGGCCTTGTCCTGCACATACTGCTCGGGACTCACAAACTTTCCTCCTGCTGCTGGCTTGATGTTCTGGTGGTGTACTGTTTGCTCATGCGCAGCGCGCCCCAAAGCAAGATCGGTGCGTCCATGGGCGTGAGGGTCGGGCGTTGAATGAGGCTTGCATAGTGCATGGCCTTGATTTTCGCAAGAATTCGCAGGCCGCCTTGTACCACCAGACGAAGTTCCCAGCCAGCACGGCCGGGGATTTGGTGGACCAAGGGCGCGCCCTCGCGCATCAATTGTTCGGCCCAGGCGCACAAGTCAGCAATCAAGGCGCGCGCCGCCGGGCTGTCTTGGCAACTCAGCAGTGCGGCACCGCTGAGCCCACGGCTTTGCAGATCGGTCTGCGGGGCGTAGACCCGTCCGATCGGGCCATCGCGGCTGAAGTCCTGCCAAAAATTGATCAACTGCAAGCTGCTGCAAATCGCATCGGAGCGTTGCAAGGCCAGGGGGGCGTGGATGCCGTACAGATGCAGCAGCAGTCGGCCGATGGGATTGGCCGAGCGGCTGCAATAGTCGAGCAGCTCGGGGCGGTCGCGGTAGCTGCTTTTTTGCAAGTCCTGCTCGAAAGCGCAAATTAAGTCATTTAGCAGTGCAACAGGCAGCCGATATGAATGCAAGACAGCGGCCAGCGGTGTGAAGACCGCCGCGGCCCAGCGCGGGGAGGGCTGGCGCCCGGCGGCGATGGACAGCAAGTCCTCGCGGTAGGCCTGCAGGTCGGCTTGTCGGCCGGCGCTGCTGCGCTCGCCTTCATCGGCGAGGTCGTCGGCGGTGCGCGCAAAGTGATAAATCGCCGCAACGGCCGGCCGCAATGACCGCGGGCACAGCCAGGAGGCGACGGGGAAGTTTTCGTAGTGTTCTATGCTCACGGCAGCGATTGTCTGTCCTTTGTTGGCGCCGACAACCGATGGGGCCAATGGCGGCATGACAAGCTGGGCATGGTTTGACAGCGGCCGGGGGCTTGACTACATTACTGACCGATTGGTCAGTAATGCGGCCAGCGATCAGTGGCTCATGTCGGATGCCGGCAAGAGTGCCCAGCCACGGCTTTAGATTTTTCAGGGTTTTTTATGCCTCAACGCATTTTTCGAGCTGCGCTCTTGGTGGCCGTATTCGCTCTAGTGTCGGGCTGTGGTCGGCAAGAAGCACCGCCTGAGCCGGTGCGCGCGGTACGGACGGTGGTGTTGGCCGCCAATTCCGCCGGGCAGAGCCATGAGTACGCGGGTGAGATCAAGGCCAAAACCGAATCGCGCCTGTCTTTCCGGGTTGGCGGCAAGGTACTGGCCCGCAAGGTCAATCTGGGTGATAGCGTGCGACCGGGTCAGGTCTTGGCGCAGCTGGACCCACGCGATTTGATCTTGGGCCAAGAAGCCGCGCAAGCGGGTGTGGCGGCGGCACGTGCAAATCGGGATCAGTTGGGTGCCGATTTCAAGCGTTTCGTTGAGCTGCGTGAGCAAGGTTTTATCAGCACGGCCGAGCTCGAGCGCCGGGATGCCGCGTTCAAGGCCTCACAGGCCACGCTGGATCAAAGCCGTGCCGAGGCCAATTCGCAAGGCAACCAGTCCTCCTATGCGCAATTGCAGGCCGATGTGGCCGGTGTTGTCACCGCAGTGGAGGTCGAACCGGGCATGGTGGTGGGCGCGGGCACGCCGGTGGTGCGGATTGCCCATGACGGGCCGCGCGACGTGGTGTTTTCGGTGCCGGAAGATCAGCTGGGGCGCTTGCAGGCGCATGCTGCCAAGCCCGGCGCCTTGACGGTCAGGCTCTGGGGTGGCGCCGCAGGCCAGGTCGGTCTGCCCGCAAAGCTGCGTGAGGTCTCGGCCTCGGCCGATCCGGTCACGCGAACGTTTTTGGTCAAGGCTGAAGTTGCGGGCTTGGAAGCCAAGCTGGGCCAAACAGCGACTGTGCGGCTGGAGGCGCCGCGTCTTGCCAATGTGATCAAGCTGCCGCTCGCCGCGGTGCTGCAGCAGCAGGGCCAGTCCACGGTCTGGGTCTTGGACCCCGCGCAGATGACCTTGAAGGCGCAAGCCGTGCAGATCGCCGGCGCCGATGGCAACGAGGTGGTGATAGCCGGCGGCTTGAGCCCCGGCCAGGAGGTGGTGGTGGCGGGTGTGCATGTGCTGAAGCCGGGGCAAAAGGTGCAGCGCTACCAGGCTGGGCCGGCAACTTCTGCCGCTTCTGCCCCCTCTGCGGCCACCCCTTGAGCCTGGAGCAGCACGCATGAGCCTCAACAAGCCGTCGCAGTCCGGCCAGCCGCATATTGGCGGGCGTTTCAATATTTCACGCTGGGCGTTGGAACACCCGGCGCTGACGCGTTACTTGATGGTGGTGTTGATGCTGATGGGCTTTGCCGCCTATTTTCAGCTGGGCCAAGATGAGGACCCGCCGTTTACCTTTCGTTTGATGGTGGTGCAGGCCTTTTGGCCGGGCGCGACCGCGCAGCAAATGGCCGAGCAGGTCACCGACAAGATCGAGAAGACGCTGCAGGAGGTGCCGTACTCAGACAAGATTCGCAGCTATACCAAACCGGGTGAGTCGCTGACGCTCTTTCAATTGAAGGACAGCGCACCCGCTGGCGAGGTCGGTGAGATCTGGTATCAGGTCCGCAAGCGTGTCGGAGATATGCGCAGCACCCTGCCGCAAGGCGTCATCGGGCCGGTCTTCAATGACCAGTTCGGCGATGTGTATGGTTCGATCTTTGCGTTGTCGGCGAACGGCTTTAGCCGCGAAGAGCTGCGTGAGCATGCGGAACGCGCCCGCTCCGCCTTGCTTAAATTGCCGGATGTGGCCAAGGTTGAAGTCTTCGGCGCCCAGGCAGAGAAACTTTTCGTTGAAATCTCGCAAAAGCGCCTGGCCAATCTGGGCCTGGACTTCGGGCAGGTGATCAACCAGCTCGGTGCTCAAAACGCGGTGGAGGGTGCCGGCGTCATGGATGCCGGCAGTGGCAACTTGCAGGTGCGCGTGCAAGGGCAGTTCAACTCGGTGCAAGCCTTGAAGGACTTCCCGCTGCGGGCGGTCAATCCGGTCACGGGCCTGGCGAGTTCGCTGCGCCTGTCGGATATTGCCGACATCAAGCGCGACTATGTCGATCCACCTTCCATCATGGTTCGCCATCAAGGCAAGGATGTGATTGCGCTGGGCGTGTCGATGACCAAGGGTGGCGACATTGTGGCGATGGGCAAGTCCTTGCAAAAGGCCGCCACGCTGATCCGGGCTGAGCTGCCTGCCGGGATTGAGCTGATGCAAATCCAGGATCAACCGCAGGCGGTGACCCGTTCGGTGAACGAGTTTGTGCAGGTCTTGATCGAAGCGATTGTGATCGTGCTGTTGGTCAGCTTTATTGCCTTGGGTCTGCACACCCGGCCTTTGCGCCTGGATATTTGGCCAGGTTTGGTGGTGGGCATCACCATTCCGCTGGTGCTGGCGATTACGTTTGTGACCATGTTTTACTGGGGCGTGGGCCTGCACAAGATTTCGCTGGGCTCGCTCATCATTGCCTTGGGACTGCTGGTCGATGACGCCATCATTGCGGTCGAAATGATGGTGCGCAAGCTGGAGGAGGGCTATGACAAGATGCACGCCGCCACCTTCGCCTACGACGCGACGGCAATGCCGATGTTGACCGGCACCCTGATCACGGCAGTAGGTTTTTTGCCGATCGGCATGGCCAAGTCGGCCACCGGCGAATACACCTTTGCCATCTTCGCCGTGACGGCGGCTGCCTTGATGATTTCTTGGGTGGTGTCGGTCTATTTCGTGCCCTATCTGGGCTCGCTATTGCTGCGCACCCATGCCGCCAACGACGGCGAGGCGCACGAAATGTTTGACACCCCGTTTTACAACCGCTTTCGAAGCCTGGTTCGATGGTGCGTGGAGAACCGCTGGAAGACCATCACCATGACCTTGTTGGTGTTCGCGGCGGGCCTGTTTGGCATGGGGCGTGTGCAGCAGCAGTTCTTCCCCGATTCCAGTCGACCGGAAATCTTGGTGGACATGTGGTTGCCCGAAGGATCGACCATTCAGCAAAGTGCGGAAGTGGCCAAACGCTTTGAGGCCCGCATGATGGCCGAGGCCGGAGTGTCGACCGTCAGCACCTGGATAGGCAGCGGCGTGCCGCGCTTCTACCTGCCCTTGGATGTGGTGTTTCCGCAGCCCGGCGTCAGCCAGGCCATCGTCTTGCCCAAGAATTTGAGCGAGCGTGAGGCTTTGCGCAAGCGCCTGCCGGCCTTGATGGCCGCCGAGTTTCCCGAAGTGCGGGCCCGCATCAAGCTGCTGCCCAATGGCCCGCCGGTTGCCTATCCGGTGCAGTTCCGTGTGGCCGGCGAAAAGCCCGAGGAAGTGCGGCGCTGGGCCGATCAGGCCAAGGCGATTCTGAGCGCCAACCCGAATATGCGCGGCGTCAATGACAACTGGAATGAGCCGATCAAGGTGCTCAAACTCCAGGTCGATCAAGACAAGGCGCGCGCCCTGGGCGTCAGCAGCCAGAGCTTGGCGCAGGCCTCGCGCACGCTGCTGTCGGGCAGCACCATAGGCCAGTACCGCGAGTCAGACAAACTGATCGACATCGTCCTGCGGCAACCGCTGGACGAGCGCAATGCCATCACCGACATCGGCAGTGCCTATGTGAATACATCGACCGGCCGGTCGGTGCCGCTGACCCAGGTCGCCAAGGTCACCTTTGACTGGGAGCCGGGCGTGCTTTGGCGCGAGGGCCGTGCCTATGCAGTCACCGTGCAGGGTGATGTGGCCGAGGGCTTGCAGGGGGCGACCGTGACCGCACAGGTCTGGCCGCAGCTGCAGGCCTTGCAGGCCAAGATGCCTGCCGGCTATTCGATCTCGGTGGCCGGTGCGGTCGAGGAAAGTAGCAAGGGCCAGGGTTCGATAGCGGCCGGTTTGCCGATGATGTTGTTCATCACGTTCACGCTGCTGATGTTGCAATTGCAGAGCTTCTCGCGCGCCATGCTGGTGTTCTTGACCGGGCCCTTGGGTATCGCCGGCGTCGCCGCTGCGCTGATGTTGATGAACAAGCCCTTCGGCTTTGTCGCTTTGCTGGGTGTGGTCGCCTTGATGGGCATGATCATGCGTAATTCGGTCATCTTGATCGATCAGATTGAGCAAGACAGGGCAAGGGGTGTGCCAGCCTGGTCGGCCATTGTCGAGTCCGCCGTGCGACGCTTTCGGCCGATTGTGCTCACGGCCGCGGCTGCCGTCTTGGCCATGGTGCCCTTGTCTCGCAGTGTGTTTTGGGGTCCGATGGCAGTGGCCATCATGGGTGGCTTGATTGTCGCTACCGCCTTGACCCTGCTGGCCTTGCCGGCCATGTACGCGGCCTGGTTCCGTATCAAGCGACCGGAGTCCCCGCCCCGTTTCTGATTTGACCCATGCCTACCCATTTAGAATGGGAGCTAGGTTTTGCATTGGAGCGGGGGTTTTCGCCTTGTTCTGATTTTCGGACTTTCATGTGGCTACAATCCACGGTTGTCCGAATTACCACGGGCTTGAATGGTGTGGATGTTGAATCCAAGCAAACAAGCCTGATCCACTTAGCGCGGGTGGCGAAATTGGTAGACGCACCAGGTTTAGGTCCTGACGCCTTCACCGGCGTGCCGGTTCGAGTCCGGCCCCGCGCACCAAATAACTTTGTACTGAGTCAAAAATGGCTGTCACCGTCGAAACCCTAGAAAAGCTCGAACGCCGCATCACGCTCACGCTGGCGGCCGCTGACATCAACAGCGAAGTTGAGACACGTCTCAAGAAATTGGCCCGCACCGTCAAGGCCGATGGCTTTCGCCCAGGCAAAGTGCCGATGAGCGTTGTGGCTCAGCGTTACGCCTATTCCGTGCAGTACGACGTGATGAACGACAAGCTGGGCGAGGCCTTCTCCAGCGCCGCCAACGAAGCAAAGTTGCGCGTTGCCGGTGCCCCGAAGATTGCTCAGCGGGACGAGTCGCCAGAAGGCCAAATGGCTTTTGACGCGACCTTCGAAATTTACCCTGAGGTCAAGATTGGCGACCTGTCGGCCGCTGATATTGAGCGCGTCGCCAGTGATGTGACCGATGTCGCCATCGACAAGACCGTCGATATTCTGCGCAAGCAGCGCCGCAGCTTCGCCCAGCGCGCCGCCACCGAAGTGGCCACTGACGACGACCGCGTGACGATCGATTTCGAAGGTAAGCTGGATGGTGAGCCGTTCCAGGGCGGCAAGGCCGACGGCTTTCAGTTCATCATCGGCGAAGGCCAGATGCTCGAAGCCTTCGAGAAGGCCGTACGCGGCATGAAGGCCGGCGATTCCAAGACTTTCCCCTTGGCTTTTCCCGAGGACTACCACGGCAAAGACGTGGCCGGCAAGGAAGCCGATTTCTTGGTGACGCTGAAGAAAATAGAAGCGCAACACCTGCCCGAAGTGAACGAGGCGTTTGCCAAGTCATTGGGCATCCCTGATGCCAGCATTGACGCTTTGCGGGCCGACATCAAGAAGAACCTCGAGCGTGAAGTCAAGTTCCGCGTGTTGGCGCGCAACAAGGGCGCCGTGATGGACGCTTTGGTTGCTAATGCCGTATTGGATGTGCCGACGGCCTTGGTCGACGGCGAGTCCGAGCGCATGGTTGCCGCTGCCCGTGAAGACTTGAAGAAGCGCGGCGTGAAGGATGCCGAAAAGGCGCCTATCCCGGCCGAAATCTTCAAGCCACAAGCCGAGCGCCGCGTGCGCCTGGGCCTAGTCGTTGCAGAGTTGGTTCGCGCCAACAATCTGCAAGCCAAGCCCGAGCAGTTGCAAGCGCACATCGAAGAGTTGGCGCAAAGCTACGAGAAGCCGGCCGAAGTGGTGCGGTGGTATTTGAGCGACCGCGCCCGCTTGGCTGAAGTTGAGGCAGTCGTGGTCGAAAACAATGTGACCGACTTCGTCTTGGCGCAAGCCAAGGTGAGCGACAAGGCCCTGCCTTTTGACGAGTTGATGGCAACAGCGGGCTGATCGATCCGGCGGATCGAAGTTAGCCAAGGGCGCCGAGCCGAAAGGTCGGCGCCCTTGCTATTTCAGTGTCATCACCTTGACACTCCACAATCAGCCCCCATACCTAGTAACGGGAGTGGCAGTCCGATGCGGCATTGGCTGCCACATCGCTGTTACTGACTTGGCGGGTGAGCGAAATTATTCAGAGGATTCTTAATGAGCGCGCTGGAAATCAACAATCTGGGCATGGTGCCCATCGTCATTGAACAGTCGGGCCGCGGTGAGCGCGCCTATGACATCTACAGTCGCTTGCTGCGCGAGCGGATCATTTTCTTGGTTGGGCCGGTCAATGACGGGGTAGCCAATCTGGTAGTGGCGCAAATGTTGTTCCTGGAGAGTGAAAATCCTGACAAGGACATTCATTTCTACATCAACTCGCCAGGCGGCAGCGTGTCGGCCGGCATGTCGATTTTTGACACCATGCAGTTCATCAAGCCGCAGGTGTCCACGCTTTGCATGGGCATGGCCGCCAGCATGGGCGCCTTCTTATTGGCGGCCGGAGCCAAGGGCAAGCGTTTTGCCTTGCCGAACGCCAAGATCATGATTCACCAACCGCTTGGCGGCACCCAAGGTCAGGCCACCGATATTGAGATTCACGCCCGTGAGATACTCAAAACGCGAGAACAACTGAATCGCATCATGGCCGAGCGCTGCGGCCAAAGCCTGGAAAAAATCCAGGCGGACACCGAGCGCGACTACTACATGTCGGCCGCTGAATCGCAGGCTTATGGCCTGATTGACCAAGTGCTCGAAAAGCGGCCGTAATTTGTCGCCTTGCTGAAAGCGCCGTCCTAGCAGGGCGGCAAAGCCCAACAGGGCGCTGAACGGGGCCCTTATTCACTGAAGGGCCCCTTATGCGTATGAACTATCATCCCAGTAGGCACTAACGCCTGAACCGACAAGCAGATCCATGGCCGAGAAAAAAGGCAATTCCAGCGAAAAAGTTTTGTATTGCTCCTTCTGCGGCAAAAGCCAGCATGAGGTCAAGAAGCTGATCGCGGGTCCGTCCGTGTTCATTTGCGACGAGTGCATTGAGCTCTGCAACGACATCGTGCGCGATGAAGTGCCAGCAGAAACGCCGCAGGGGCGAGCCAGCAAGTCCGACTTGCCGGTGCCGAGTGAAATCAAGGCCAGTCTTGATCAATATGTGATTGGACAAGACGTCGCCAAGCGGACCTTGGCGGTGGCGGTGTACAACCACTACAAGCGCCTGCGCCACATGGCCGGTACCAAGGATTCGGTCGAGCTGTCGAAGAGCAATATCTTGCTGATCGGGCCAACCGGCTCCGGCAAGACGCTGCTGGCGCAGACCCTGGCACGGCTGTTGAATGTGCCGTTTGTGATTGCCGACGCCACCACCTTGACCGAAGCCGGTTATGTGGGCGAGGACGTTGAAAACATCATTCAAAAGCTGCTGCAGAACTGTAACTATGACGTTGAGCGGGCTCAACGCGGCATTGTCTATATCGACGAGATCGACAAGATCTCGCGCAAGGCTGACAACCCCTCGATCACCCGCGATGTGTCGGGTGAGGGCGTTCAGCAAGCCTTGCTGAAGCTGGTCGAGGGCACGATGGCGTCGGTGCCACCGCAAGGCGGGCGCAAGCACCCGAACCAGGATTTCTTGCAAATCGACACGACCAATATCTTGTTTATCTGCGGCGGCGCTTTTGATGGTCTGGAAAAAGTCATCCAGAACCGTTCGGAGAAGTCCGGTATCGGTTTCGGTGCCACGGTGAAGACCAAGTCTGAGCGCCGGGTGTCGGAGATTTTCCGCGAAGTTGAGCCTGACGACTTGATCAAGTTCGGCATCATCCCCGAGCTGGTTGGCCGCTTGCCGGTGGTGGCGACCTTGGGTGAGTTGACCGAAGACGCGCTGGTGCAAATCCTCACTGAGCCAAAGAATGCCTTGTTGAAGCAGTATCAGCAACTGTTCGCAATGGACGGTGTGGAGCTGGAGGTTCGCCCTTCGGCGCTGCTGGCGATTGCCCGCAAGGCCTTGGCTCGCAAAATCGGCGCGCGCGGATTGTGCTCGATCATGGAGTTGTCCCTGATCGACACCATGTTTGAGCTGCCCGCCCTGGAGGGCGTGGCCAAGGTGGTACTTGACGAGCACAACATCGATGACAACACCAAGCCCCTGCTGGTGTATCGCGAGCAGGCCAAGGCTAGCGCCTGATTTGTTTTAATAGTGCGGTGTTTGCCGGCTGATTGAATCATTGCCGCGTCTTGCATTTACCCCCTCAGGCCACATTTGAGTCTGAGAAAGAGAGGTTTTCATGTCCGGTCATCCTGTTTTGCCTGCAGAACTCATTACCTTGCCGCTGCTGCCGCTGCGTGATGTGGTCGTATTTCCGCATATGGTGATCCCGCTGTTTGTGGGTCGCCCCAAGTCCATCAAGGCGCTGGAAGCCGCGATGGAAGCCGGCCGTCAAATCATGTTGGTAGCGCAAAAAGCCGCCGGCAAGGACGAGCCCAAATCCGACGATATGTTTGAGGTGGGTTGTGTTTCCAGCATCTTGCAAATGCTCAAGCTGCCCGATGGGACCGTCAAGGTCTTGGTTGAGGGCTTGCAGCGTGCCACCACGCACAGCATCACCGACGGCGAAGAGCATTTCATCGCCGAAGTGATGCCAATTCCGCCCGAGGCCGATGCCAAGCCTGAAGTCGAGGCGCTGCGCCGCGCGGTGACCCAGCAGTTTGACCAATACGTCAAGCTGAATAAGAAGATCCCGCCCGAAATCCTCACCTCGATCGCTGGCATTGATGACGCCGGTCGCCTGGCCGACACCATCGCCGCGCATCTGCCCTTGAAGCTGGATGCCAAGCAGTCGGTGCTCAATCTTGCTGAAATCGGCAAACGTCTGGAAACCTTGCTCGACTTGCTTGAGCATGAGGTTGATATTCTTCAAGTCGAGAAGCGCATCCGTGGCCGCGTCAAACGGCAGATGGAGAAGAGCCAGCGCGAGTACTACTTGAACGAGCAGGTCAAGGCCATCCAGAAGGAGTTGGGTGACGGTGAAGAGGGCGCCGACCTTGAGGAATTGGATAAAAAAATCCTTGCGGCGCGCATGCCCAAAGAGGCCAAGAAGAAGGCCGATGGCGAGCTGAAGAAGCTCAAGCTGATGTCTCCGATGTCGGCCGAAGCGACCGTGGTGCGCAACTACATCGAGACCTTGGTCAATCTGCCCTGGAGCAAAAAGACCAAAATCAAGTTTGACCTGGCCAACGCCGTCGATGTCTTGAACGAAGACCATTACGGGCTGGACAAGGTCAAGGATCGCATCGTTGAGTACCTCGCGGTACAGCAACGTGTGGACAAGGTCAAGGCACCGATTTTGTGTCTGGTCGGCCCTCCGGGTGTCGGCAAGACATCCCTGGGTCAGTCGGTGGCGCGCGCCACCGGGCGCAAGTTTGTGCGCATGGCCTTGGGTGGCGTGCGTGATGAGGCCGAAATCCGCGGCCATCGTCGCACCTACATTGGCTCGATGCCGGGCAAAGTGCTGCAGAGCCTGTCCAAGGTCGGGACCCGCAATCCGCTGTTCTTGTTGGATGAGATCGATAAGTTGGGCATGGACTTCCGCGGCGACCCTTCGTCGGCCTTGTTGGAAGTGCTGGACCCCGAGCAAAACCACACCTTTGGCGACCACTATGTCGAGGTCGACTTCGACCTCTCCGACGTGATGTTCATCGCCACCTCGAACTCGATGAACATTCCACCGGCCCTGCTGGACCGGATGGAAGTGATTCGTTTGTCGGGCTACACCGAGGCGAAGACGCCATCCAGATTCTTGGCGGTTACGGCTACATCCGCGACTACCCAGTCGAGCGTTGGCACCGCGACGCGAAGATCCACACCATCTTCGAAGGCACGAGCGAAATCCAACAGTTAGTGATTGCCAGAGCGATCAGCGGCCTCCGCATCGAGTAGATCGCGGTCAGCTCTTGGCTTTGACTTTGGCCTTGGGTTTGGCTTTCGACTTGTTGAGGGCTACGGCGGCCCGGATGAGAGCTTTCAGCGCTGCCTCGTTGATCTTCTCGCCCTCCTGAAAGTCG
>NZ_JANNMI010000355.1:0-6034 GCF_031397715.1 Roseateles sp. | reverse complement strand
TGCGCCACGGCCAGGCGCTGGTTCGTCGTTTCGATGAAGCCGCCGGCCGTGACCGACGTGGCGTCGCGCGACGCGGTGATCACGTCCCCGAGCGACACGTGCAAGCGGGCCTGAACCCGGACAAGGATTTCCGCCGCGTCGCCTACAGCGGCGCGCATGACGCCACCATCGCGGCGGTCGCCGCCGGCAAGGTGCAGGCCGGCGCTTTGAATATTTCGGTGTGGGAGAAGTTCGTGGCCGATAAGAAGGTCGACACCGAGCGGGTCAAGGTCTTCTTCACCACGCCGCCATACTTTGACTACAACTGGACCGTGCATGCCGACATGCCCGCCGCGTTGCGCGACAAGATCAGCAAGGCGTTTTTGAGCCTGAGCCGTGATGACGCTGCCGGTAAAGAGATTCTGGAGCTGCAACGTGCCACGCGCTTCCTGCCCAGCCAGCCCGAGAACTACAAGGGCATCGAGGCGGCGGCCCAGAGCGCCGGCTTGCTTTGAGCGGATCGGCTTGATTTGAAGCTGGTTCTCAAGGCGATTGACGCCGCGCCGCTGGGGGCGGCCGCGGCGCAGGCGCCGGTGCTGCGGGCCTTGAGCCTGACCGTCGCCGACGGGGAGGCGGTGGCCGTGATCGGTCCCTCGGGCGCGGGCAAGACCACCCTGCTGCATGTGCTGGCCTGCGCGCTGCGCCCCAGCGCGGGTCAGTACGAACTCGACGGCAGCCAGCCATGGACGCTGGGCCGCGCCGATTTGCGAGCGCTGCGCGGGCGGCTTTTTCTGGCGCCGCAAGTGCCGCCGCTGCCGCCGCGCCAACGCGTGGTGACGGCCGTGTTGGCCGGCTGCTTGGCCGACTGGTCGCTGGCGCGCAGCCTGCGTTCACTGGTCTACCCCAGCGACTTGGCCGCCGCCCACGCGGCGCTGGCCAGTTTTGATCTGGCGGACAAGCTGTTTGAGCGGGTCGACCGCTTGTCGGGCGGCGAGCGCCAGCGGGTCGGCCTGGCGCGCGCGCTGGTGACGCCGGCCCAGCTGTGGCTGCTGGATGAGCCCTTGTCGGCGCTGGACCCGCTGCGCACCGAGCAGGCCGCGCAAGTGCTGGTGCAGCAAGCGCGCCAGCGCGGCGTCACGTTGGTGGCCTCGCTGCACCATGTGGAGATGGCCTTGGCGCATTTCCCGCGCATCATCGGCCTGCGCCAGGGTCAGGTTTTGTTCGATCTGCCCGCGGCCGAGGTCTCGCCCGCTCTGCTGGCGCAGCTTTATGCCCAGCATGAGGAGGAGCTGGACGCCGGCCTAGTGCCGCCGCCTGAGCTTGACTCAGCGACGCGGCCGGTGCTGATGACATGCCGGTGAGCGGCGCCGTTAGCTCGCAAGTGCCGACGCGCGACCCGGCCTGGCTGGGCCGCTTGTTTTACTTGGGCTTCGCCCTGGTCTTGCTTTGGCCCTTGGGTGTCGCGACCGAGTTCCGCCCCTGGCTGCTGCTGGAGCCGCAGAGTCTGGCCGTGACGGGGCGGTTTCTGGCGGATTTCCTGCCGCCGCGACTGGACGCCGAGTTTCTGGGCCTGGTGCTGCGTGAAGCCTGGCGCACCGTCGCGATTGCCACCGCCGGCATCAGCTTGGCGCTGCTGGCCGCCGTGCCGCTGGCGCTGCTGGCCACGCGCAGCCTGTCGATTTCGGCCTTGAGCGGGCGCATGGCGCCGGCAGCCACGCTGCTGCGCCTGATCGTGCGCGGGCTGTTAATTCTCTTGCGCAGCGTGCCCGAGCTGGTCTGGGCGTTGATTTTTGTGCGCGTGGTGGGTCTCGGCGCCACCGCCGGCGTGCTGGCGATTGCGCTCAGTTACGCCGGCATGTTGGGCAAGGTCTATGCCGAGGTGCTGGAGAGCGGCGACACCGAGCCGACCCGCGCCTTGCTGCGCAATGGTGCCGGCCGCCTGCAGGCCTTTGTCTACGCCTTGCTGCCGCAAAATGCCACTGAATTGAGCAGTTACACCGTCTACCGCTGGGAATGTGCGATTCGCTCCTCGGTGGTGCTGGGCTTTGTCGGAGCGGGCGGTCTGGGTCAGCAGATCGATTCTTCGATGAAGATGTTCAACGGCGGCGAGGTGGCCACCCTGCTGCTGGTCTTTGTGCTCTTGGTGGCCTTGGCCGACGCCTTCAGCGCCGGCATCAGAAAGGCCTTGCAATGATGCCCCGCCCACAGACGCTGCTGAGTGGCCGAGCGCTGGGCGTGGTCCTGGGGCTGCTGGCCTTGGTGATTGCGAGCTTTTTCACGCTGGATCTGCAGTGGGCGCAGATGTTTTCGCTGGCAGCGGCGCGCAGCATGGGGCGCTTTGTGGCGGAGTTTTTTCCACCCGACTTGAGCGCGCCATTTGTCGCCAAAGTGGCTTGGGCCAGCCTGGAGACCCTGGCCATGTCGGGCCTGGGTACCTTGATTGCAGCGCTGTTGGGGCTGCTGCTGGCCTTGCCGGCGGCGCATTCGCAGGGCTCGCATGGCCAAGATTCGGCGCTGGCGCGGCGCCCGACCCGTTGGCTGTTGAACGCTTTGCGGGCGGTGCCGGACTTGGTCTGGGCCAGCCTACTGCTGATCTCGGCCGGCCTGGGGCCGTTCGCCGGCACCTTGGCTTTGGCGGTGCACACCACCGGCGTGCTGGGGCGGCTGTTCGCCGAGGCGATCGAGAATTGCTCAGAGGCGCCAGGTTTTGCCTTGCGCGTGCAGGGCGTGGGCCGGCTGCAGGTGTTCTTGTACGCGACGCTGCCGCTGATCTTGCCGCAGCTGATCAGCTACACGCTGTATCGCTGGGAGAACAATATCCGCGCTGCCGCCGTGCTGGGTGTGGTGGGGGCGGGCGGTTTGGGGCAATTGCTGGCCTTTCATATGGGGCTGTTCCATATGAACAAGACCGCCACCATCCTGGGGGCGATGCTGATCCTGGTGGCCCTGGTGGACTTCTGCAGCGACCGCTTGAGGCGAGCGATGGCTTGATGGTCGCTGCGAGGGCGAACATCAAGCCTGCGTCTACTTTGCGGGCCGCGTGGGCGGGCTGACGCCGCATAGATCGACATGATTGGGGTTGTGCACAAACCAGCCGCCGCGGTTGCGCCTTGAGGCCAGCAAAGCGGTCCAGGTTTCGCTGTCGGTGCGCAAGACCTGCAGCGCCGGCCGCTCGGCCGCCGGCATATCAGACAGCAAACGCACACGCTGAATCGGCTGGCGCTGCTCAGCGTTCTCGTAGAAACCCATATTCGGCCCGCCGCGTGGCAGGCTGGCCAGCAGCTCGATGCCCTTCAGCACCCTGCCCACCAGGGTGATATTTAAATCCAGGCCACGCGGCGCCTGGCCTATCACCGCATACAGCTCGGCGCCGGTGCTGGAGTCGACCGCGTCGCTGCGGCCGGCGCCGACCATGCTATAGCAATGGGCCAACCAGGCCCGGCCGGTTTTGGGGTTGGCGGCGACCGGGAAGCCGTCGACAAAACCCGTTAGCGGCGCCCAGCCGTCCAGGTCGGGCAGGCGCGCGATGGGCAGGCCCTTCAGTGGCACGGCGAACTCGGCCGGCAGCTTGGCCGCAGCGGCGCCCAGCGGCTTGGCCAGCGCTAAGTCGTCGGCATTCGGGTCACCCCATTGCGCGACGAAGTTGTCCTGCACCCGCACGACCGCCAAGCCGTCGAAGAAGCCGCCATGGGCCAGCTTGCGGATATTCGCCACATGACGGGGTGCAAAGCGGGGTGCCAGCTCGATCAGTACTGGGCCGGAGGGCAATTCCATCAGCAGGGTGTTGTCGGGGTTCAGACCGCGCCAGTGGCTGTCGGGCGATTGGGCGAGGATTTCGGCGCCGCTGCGGGTCTTGGCCGGGGCGGCTTGCTGCACAGGCGGCTTGGGCTTGGCTTTTTTGGGCGCTGGCTTGTTGGCTGCGGCCATGGCGCTACTGGATAAGAGCTGGGCGGCGCAAAGCAGCGCCGCTAGGGTGACTGTTTTCATGGGCATCTTGGGGCGCTTTAGGCTCTTGTGCGGGTGCGCGAGCATACGTCGATTGCTGGCCACGAGAAGGGCTAGTCCCCACTCGCTCGCTCCGTTTATCTGGCCAGCAGCTCACATTTAGAAATGCGTGCCCTTGCTTCACCCATGGTTGCGCATGCGATGGCAGTGTCGTAGTTGACTTGGCCGCGAAGCCACCAACCGTCACTGAGACCGAAACATCGGCACAGACGGAGGTAATTCAGCAGCCTGCTAGGGATGTCCAGGTGCTCTGTGTGCCAGCACAATCGTCCGATGAAATCCTTGATGAATTTTTGGCAGGCGCTGAACACGGAGTTGCCGGCCAACGAGATCCGCGAGCTGACGGCCCAGTTCTACGTCACGCTCGAGGCCTACTTCGCCAAGGTGAAGGCCCAGCAGCCGCCGCGCAGCCCCGCGGCCTTCGAGCGCGTCAGCCAACTGCTGGAGCAGGAGAAGCGCGACTGGACGCATGCCTACGCAGTCGAGCAGTTGTTGATTCACCTGTTCGACGATGAGACGCTGGCCAGTGAACTGCAGATTCGGGTGCGCGAGGCCAAGGGTTCGCTGAAATCGGCACAGGCCGACTACTACGCGGCTGAGGCGGACAAGGCGACGCTGTCGGCGACCGAGCGCCGAGCAGTGCTGAGCCGGCTGGTCAACGACCTGCAGTGGCGCTACACGGTCGACGAGGTCAAACGCGGCTACACCAAGCAGATTACTTTGCGAACCGGCCAGATGTTCGTGGTCGCTATGCTGGTGTTCGCCGCCTCGGTGCTGATGACGCTGGCGTTGCCCGACTTGCTGCAGTTCGATGTGCGCCTGCTGGTGCCGGCCGTGCTGGCCGGATGCTGGGGTGCGTCCTTCAGCATGTTGAGCAGCCTGAAGGACAGGTTGGACGCGAGCGACCTGGACGCGTTGAAGGTCATGCGCGCGCGTTGGGTGCTGGCCTCGCGCGTGCTGATCGGCGCGGGCGGCGCCAGCATCCTGTATTTCTTCTTTGTCTCCGGCATGGTTACCGGCCCGGCTTTTCCCGACCTGAAGTCCGAGGCCCAGCAGTATGCCGCCAGCCGGCAGCGCCCAGCGCTGGCCCCGCAACCGCCCGGTGCAGCAGAGGTGGCTCCCGCACCGGTCGGGTCCAGCGCGCAGCCGGCGGCCAAGCAGCCGCCGCTGGAAGTTTTTGCGCTGTTGGTGGTGTGGTGTTTCATCGCCGGTTTTTCCGAGCGCCTCATCCCGGGCCTGCTGGCCAAGACCGAGGCGAAGCTCGAGACCGAGGGCCCACAAGACCGGTACCGGCCGGGGACGTCGGGTGCCGACACGTCGACGCCGCCGAGCGCCGCGCCAGCCAACGACAAGAGCGCGGGCTGAGCCCGCACCGGCCGGCCCCTTCTTGAAAGCCCACCATGCAGCCCTTGCCCGCCTTCATCACCCGTGTGGCCGCCCTTCTGGCCGCCCTTCTGGCCGCCCGTCAGGCCGCCCGTCTGGCCGCCCTGCTCGCCATCAGCCTGTGGCTGACGCCCGCGTTGGCCTGGGGCCCTTATGGCCACCAGGCCGTGGGCGCCATCGCCGACCAGCTGATCGCCGGCACGCCCACCGCCGCCAAGGTGCGTGCAGTGCTGGGCAGCAACCTGCAGATGGCCTCGGTGTGGGCGGATTGCGCCCGCTCGGTCGAATCGGTGCAGGGTGTCTGGTCGTACACCAACCCCGGCGCCTACAAGGATTGCGCGGTCTATGAGAACGCCGCCAGCCAAGCCGCACTGATCGCCTTCGTCAAGCGCAACGCCTCGCGCTGCGCGCCCAACGCCAGCCACGAGCAGTGCCGCCACAAGGCCTACCACTTCACCAACATCTCGATCCAGCGTGCGGGCTACGACGCCGCGTTGCCGGGCGCCGGCCCGAGCAACGTGGTGCTCGCGCTCGGCGCCGCCATCACAGTGCTGCAGGGCGGCAAGTCGCCGCCACCGATCAACTTCGTCGGCCAGCGGGAGGCCTTGCGCCTGCTGACGCACTATGTGGGCGATCTGCACCAGCCGCTGCACGTGGGCTCGGTCTA
>NZ_JANNMI010000283.1:0-15131 GCF_031397715.1 Roseateles sp. | reverse complement strand
CGCAAGCGTTCGATCACAATTTCTTTTGGAAACAAGGCCAACACAGCATCCACGCTAGGCGTTTGCACCCGTCCACATACCAAAGCTCGCACCGGCATCGCCAACAAAGGCATCTTCAGGCCGTGAGCGCTGACGGTTTCTTTGATAGCGGCTGCAATGCTGACCTTGCTCCATTCAATCTCCGCGAATTTTCCGGCCAAGCTGTATAGCGCCGGTTTGACCGCCTCGGTGACGTGAGCGGCCAGGTCTTCCGCCGTCGGTGCTACCGGGTTGAAATACATGCTCAACCAATCCGCCAAGGCAACCGTGGTCGAGCAACGATCCTTGAACAACGCGCACATCGGCTCCAAAGTGGCGGCGTCAACCAGCAAACCACGCTTAGCGAATTGCGCAGCGACCAAGCCCGCAAGCCTTGCGTCGGCGGCTTGCTTGATGTATTGACTATTGACCCACTCCAACTTGGCTGGATCCCATTGCGCGGGGCTCTTGCTCAGGTGCGAGCCATCAAACCATGCCACCAATTGCTCGCGCGTGAACAGCTCTTCGTCACCATGGCTCCAACCCAGTCGCGATAGATAGTTCAACATCGCCTCGGGCAGATAGCCGGCGTCCTCATAGGCGGTCACGCTGACCGCACCACGGCGCTTGGACAGTTTCTGGCCGTCATCGCCCAGAATCACGGGCACATGGCCGAACTGCGGCAGCGGTGCGCCGAGGGCATTGAAGATATTAATCTGCCAAGGCGTGTTGTTGACATGCTCGTCACCACGGAACACATGGCTGATGGCCATGTCCCAGTCATCCACCACCACGCAAAAGTTATAGGTCGGCACGCCGTCCGGCCGCACGATGATCAGGTCATCGATCTCGCGGTTATTGATGGTGATCTGGCCCTTGACCACGTCATCCCAAGTCACGTCCCCATCGAGTGGATTCTTGAAACGCACGACCGGCTGCACGCCCACCGGCGCGGCCGGCAAGACCTTGCCGGGCTCGGGCCGCCAGCGGCGGTCGTAATGGGTTTTTTCGCCGCGGGCGCGCTGCGCTTCACGCATTTCATCCAACTCGGCGGGCGAGCAGTAGCAGCGGTAGGCCTTGCCCTCAGCGATCAGTTGCTCAACCACCGCGCTATAGCGCTCCAATCGTTGCATCTGGTAGATCGGGCCTTCGTCATAGTCCAGCCCCAGCCATTGCATTGAGGCGAGGATTTGTTCGACCGAATCTTGGGTCGAGCGCGCCACGTCGGTGTCCTCGATGCGCAGCACAAACTGGCCACCGAAATGGCGCGCATAGGCCCATGAAAACAAGGCCGTGCGGGCGGTACCCAGGTGCAGGAAGCCGGTCGGCGAAGGCGCAATACGGGTACGGATAGCAGTGTTCTGGCTCATAGGGAGTTCAAGGTAGAGAGTCCGCGCAGCAAATCGTCGGTGATGTCGTCAATATGTTCCAGACCAACCGCCAGACGAATCAGGCCCTGGCTGATGCCGGCGGCTTGGCGCTGAGCTTCGCTGAGGCGCCCATGTGAGGTGGTGGCCGGGTGCGTGATGATGGATTTGGTATCACCCAAATTGGTGGCAATGCTCAACACCCGCGTGCTGTCGATGACGTGAAAGGCCGCCGCGCGGGCCGCCTCAGGCGTCGCCGCGCGCAGCTCGAAGGACAACACCGCCCCGCCCTGCCCCGACTGCTGGCGCATCGCCAGCTCATGCTGAGGGTGCGAGGGCAAGGACGGGCAAAAGACCCGCGCGACTTCGGGCCGAGCCTCCAACCAGCGCGCCACGGCCAGCGCCTGTTCGCTCTGCGCGCGCATGCGCAGGCTCAGCGTTTCAAGCCCCTTGAGGATCACCCAGGCATTGAACGGCGCCAGCGTCATGCCGACAGTGCGCAAGACTGGGCCGAACACATCCTTGATCAAATGATTTGAGCCGCACAAAGCACCGGCCATGACCCGGCCCTGGCCATCCATGTATTTGGTAGCCGAATGCATGACCAAATCCGCGCCCAGCTTGATGGGCTGCTGCAAGACCGGTGTCGAATAAGTGTTGTCCACCACCAGCAAGGCGCCGGACTCGTGGGCGATATCGGCCAAGGCGCGGATGTCGCAGATTTCGGTCAGGGGGTTGGTCGGGGTCTCGGCGAAGAGGATGCGTGTTTTCGGCGTGACGGCCGCGCGCCATTCCTGCAAATCGGTCTGCGACACAAAGCTGGTCTCAACGCCAAACTTGCCGAACTCCTTGGCGAAGAGATTGATCGTCGAGCCGAACACCGAGCGTGAGCAAATCACATGATCACCGGCCTTCAGCAAGCCCATGCACATCAGCAAAATCGCGCTCATCCCGGTCGAGGTGGCGATGGCGGCTTCGGTGCCTTCCATGGCCGCCAGGCGTATTTCTAGGCTGCGCACCGTGGGATTGCTGGTGCGCGAGTAGGTGAAGTCCTCCGAAGCGGCAAAGCGCTGCGCCGAAGTTTGGGCATCCGGCTGAACGAAGGCGCTGGTCAAAAACAGCGCTTCGGAGTTTTCGCCATGCTGGCTGGGTGCCAAGGCCGTGCGCACGGCCAAGGTCTCGGGTCGCAAGCCGTCCGGCAACTGCGCGCGAGCCAAACGGCGAGCTTCTACTTCACTGCTCATCGGCCATCACCTCCGCTTTGTAAGGCCAGGCGGGTGCGCGACGGGCCGTCCTCTTCCTCACCTTGACTGCGCCGCTGCGCTTCGAGTTTGGCAAAGTCCTCGGCCGTCACATCGCCGGTGACATAAACGCCGTCAAAACACGAGGCCTCAAAGCCATGCAAGGCCGGCTGCAAGGCGGCGACCACACGCTTCATTGCATCGACATCTTGATAAATCAAGGCATCGGCACCGATAAACTGACGAATCTCTTCATTGCTGCGGTTGTGCGCGACCAACTCCTCGCTGGTCGGCATGTCAATGCCGTAGACATTGCGAAACCGCACCGGCGGCGCGGCCGAGGCCAGATAGACCTTGCGCGCACCCGCCTCGCGGGCCATCTGCACGATTTCCTTGGAGGTGGTGCCGCGCACGATCGAGTCATCAACGAGCAAGACATTGCGCCCCTTGAACTCCAGCCCGATCGCATTGAGCTTTTGGCGCACCGACTTCTTGCGCTCGCCCTGGCCCGGCATGATGAAGGTGCGGCCCACATAGCGGTTCTTCACAAAGCCTTCGCGGTAAGGCTTACCGATCCGGTGCGCCAACTGCATCGCCGACGGCCGGCTCGACTCGGGGATAGGAATCACCACGTCGATATCGCTCAGCGGCATGGTCGAGATCAAGCGCTGGGCCAGCGTCTCGCCCATATTCAGGCGCGCCTGGTAGACCGAGATGCCGTCCATCACCGAGTCCGGCCGGGCCAGGTAGACGAACTCGAACATGCAGGGATTCAGGGTCGGGTTCTCGGCGCATTGCTGCGTGCTCAGCTTGCCGCTCATATCAATGAACAAGGCCTCGCCGGGTGCAACGTCGCGCAGCAGTTTGAAACCCGTGCCTTCCAACGCCACGCTTTCGCTGGCCACCATGTACTCACCATCAGCAGCTTGGCCGAAGCACAGCGGGCGAATACCGAAGGGGTCACGAAACGCCAACATCCCGTGACCGGCGATCAGGGCGATCACGGCGTAGGAGCCTTTGATGCGCTTGTGCACCGCCGCTACAGCCCTGAACATGCCGTCGGGGCTGAGCGGCGCGTCGCGAACCACCTGCTCGATTTCATGCGCCAGCACATTGAGCAGTACTTCGGAGTCGCTCTCGGTGTTGATATGGCGGCGGTCAATATCGTAGAGTTCGGTCTTCAGTCCCTGCGCATTGGTCAGGTTGCCGTTGTGCACCAACACCAGACCAAACGGCGCGTTGACGTAGAAGGGCTGTGCCTCTTCTTCGTTGTAGGCATTGCCGGCGGTCGGGTAGCGCGTTTGGCCCAGCCCGATATTGCCCGGCAAGGCACGCATATTGCGGGTGCGAAAAACGTCGCGCACCATGCCGCGGGCCTTGTGCATAAAGCATTTGTTGCCCTGCATGGTGACGATGCCGGCTGCATCTTGACCGCGGTGCTGCAAAAGCAGCAGGCCGTCATAAATCAACTGGTTAACCGGTGAGCGAGAGATCACGCCGACGATGCCGCACATGGTTTTTCCTTGTCTTGAAGGGACAGAACAAAATTCAAAGCCCGAGCCCTGGCTCAGGCCGGGATCAATTTCAACACTTCGTCCGGCAACACCGGACGAACTTCATGCAAAAGCTGCTGTAAGCCAGCGCCCAGCTGTGACTCGCGCCAACTCGGCCAGTCTTTGGCCGGCGTCATATTGATCAGCAGCGTCAAGATCGCGCAAATCAGCAGTCCGCGCAAAAATCCAAAACCGCCGCCCAGCAGCCGGTCGATGATGCTCAAGGGCGTGGCATGAAGCAAAGCCCGCACCAGCTTTGCGCCCAAACTCCAGACCAGCAGAATAAAAATAAAGCTCAGGCAAAGAGCGAGCACATGCAAAAGGCCGGGATCGAAGCGCTGCTGTGGCAGCCAGGACTCGATCAGCGGTGCCAACACCGGCGCAGCGAAATAGGCAATCAACCATCCTGCGATGGACAAAAGCTCAAACACCAGGCCGCGCCATAGCCCCAACAAGGCCGACACCGCGAGCAAAGCCAGCAAGGCCCAATCGACCCAACTTGTCAGGCTACTCAAATGAAATCACCCAGGCCGTAAGCAAACAAACAAGCAAGCAAGCCCGCCAAGCCCTCAAAGTGTCAAGACCGCCGGCGACAGACCGACAGCGCGCAGCCGTGCTGCGGCCTTGTCAGCCTCGTCCTTGCTGGCAAACGGTCCGACGCGGACCCGGACGCGCTTACCCGTCGGCGTCTCAAGCACTTGCGTGTAGGTCTTCAGGCCGAGCTTCTCGACCTTCATCCGGACCTCATGTGCGGCCTTTGCATCGGCAAAAGCACCCACCTGAACGATCGATCGACCGCCCGCCTCGACCGGCTTGCCGTCCAATAGCGACTGAGCGCGCGCTGCTTCTTGTTCCGAGCCCGTTCTATCCAACTGAGGCTCGACCGGCTTCTTTTCAAGCGGCCTGTCCGCTGACTTTTCAGGGGTCTTGACCGAAGCCTTGGGCTCCGGCTTCGCCACCAGCGTCGGCAGAGGCTCTTGAGGCAAGGCATCGACCTGTTTGCTGACCGGCGGTGACGCCGGCTGCGGCTGCGGCTCAGCTTCCGGCTCGACCATCGCCAGCGGCGGCAGCGCAGGGGCTTGCAGTTGTGCCGGCACGCGCAGCGGCGGCGCAGCCTCCTTGCTTGGGATATCGATGGGCAGATCGACCGGAATCGGCCGAGGCTGGGTCTCGAACAGCAGCGGGAATCCGATCACGCCCACACCCACCAGCAGGGCCGCGCCGATCAGGCGATGGCGAGCGCGCAGGCGCAAATGCTGGACCGCGTCGGCCGCATCGGCGACCGGCTTGGCGCCCGCTTTGGATGGTGTTTTGGGGGCCGGACCGGCCTCCCCGCGTTTGAAAAATGACAACAGACCCATGGCAAAGTGGCAGCGTGAGCCGGTTTAAAACGTGGTGACAAAAGGGCCTAGCGAACCAGCAGCCCTGGAGAATCAAGTCAAAGAATTGCGCGCTTGAGGCGGCTTGCCGGCCTGCAAACGCGGCACACCTTGCTTGAGCACCGCGCCCACGGTGAAGAACGATCCGAAGACCAGAATTCTATCAGCGGGCTCGGCGTCGAGCGCCGCTGCGGCCAGCGCCTCGGCAGCACTTGCATGCACATGCAAGCTCAGCGCTTTGGGCGGTTTCAGGTCGCCGGCTGCCCACAGCGCCTCAAACTGCGCGGCAAGAGCCGCCGCCTTGGCCGCGCGCGGGATCTCCAGATCGCAGAAGTGCCAGGCATCAACCAGCGGCGCTATTTTCTTGAAAATACCCGCCAAGTCCTTGTCCGCCATCGCGCCGAACACCGCATGCGTGCGCGGAAAGAAACCCATCTGGTCGAGGTTCTGCGCCAGCGCCGCCACCGCATGCGGGTTGTGCGCCACGTCCAGCACCAAAGTCGGCTGGCCGGCCACGACCTGGAAGCGTCCCGGCAAATCGACCATCGCCAGCCCGTTGCGCACCGCCTGCGCGCTGACGGGTAAGCGCTCAAACAAGACCTCGAACACCGCCAGCACGCCGGCCGCGTTCAGCAGTTGATTGACGCCGCGCAGCGCCGGGTAGGCCATGCCACTGAAGCGCCGCGTAGCGCCCGACCACTGCCATTGCTGGCGGTCGCCGCCATACGTGAAGTCCACGCCCAGCTGGCGCAGATCGGCGCCAATCTCGGCCGCCCGGGCGGCCAGCGAGGCGGGCGGCACCGGGTCGCTGACGACCACCGGCCGGCCGGCGCGCATGATGCCGGCCTTCTCGCGGCCGACCGATTCCCGGTCCGGCCCCAGGTATTCGGTGTGATCCAGGTCGATGCTGGTGATGACGGCGCAATCGGCGTCGATGACATTGACGGCGTCCAGGCGCCCGCCCAGGCCCACCTCCAGAATCACCAGATCGAGCGGCTCGGCCGCCAGGCGCAGCATGATGGCCAGGGTGGTGAACTCAAAATACGACAGCGTCAGCTCAGCGCGCGCCGCCTCGACCGCCTCAAAAAACGGCAATAGCGACTCGGCTGCGACCGGCTCGCCGCCTACCCGGCAGCGCTCCTGGAAATGCACCAGATGTGGCTTGATATAGAGGCCAACCCGGTAGCCGGCTTGCAAAGCAATCGACTCCAGCATCGCGCAGGTCGAGCCCTTGCCATTGGTGCCGGCCACCATCACCACCGGCGGCTCGAACTTCAGGCCCAGCCGGTCGCGCAGCGCAAGCACGCGGTCCAAAGTCATGTCTATGGTTTTGGGATGCAGACGCTCGCAATGCGCGAGCCATTCGTCCAGGCTGGAAGGCAGCGACATGGGGTGTTCCAAAAACAAGGCGGCCAGACCTTGTGGGCCTGGCCGCCGGGGTTCAACAATGGCGCTTAGGCAACCGCGTCCGAGCTCATGCGCTGCAGCATGGCGAGTTGACGCGCCACCGTTTCGCGCAGCTGGCGCCGGTCGACGATCATGTCGACCGCGCCCTTTTCCAGCAAAAACTCGGCGCGCTGGAAACCCGGCGGCAGCTTTTCGCGCACCGTGTTCTCGATCACCCGCGGGCCGGCAAAGCCGATCAAGGCCTTGGGCTCGGCCAGCACCACATCGCCGACAAAGGCGAAGCTGGCCGACACCCCACCCATGGTCGGGTCCGTCAAGATGCTGATGAAAGGCAATTTGGCCTTGGCCAGACGGGTCAGGGACGCATTCGTCTTGGCCATCTGCATCAGGCTCAACAAGCCCTCCTGCATACGCGCGCCGCCGGTCGCGGTGAAGCAGATGAACGGCGTCTTCTGTTCGATCGCCGTCTCGACGCCGCGCACAAAGCGCTCGCCGACCACCGAACCCATAGACCCGCCCATGAAGTTGAACTCGAAACAAGCCGCCACCACCGGCAAGGTCATCAAGGCGCCGCCCATCACCACCAAGGCGTCGGTTTCGCCGGTCTGCTCCAGCGCATCCTTCAGCCGGTCGGGGTACTTTTTGCTGTCCTTGAACTTCAAGGCATCGACCGGCAAGACCTCCTGGCCGATCTCGTAACGGCCTTCGCCGTCCAGAAAGACGTTCAGCCGGGCGCGCGCGCCGATGCGGTGATGATGGCTGCACTTGGGGCAGACATTGACGTTCTGCTCCAAGTCCGTCTTGTACAAGACCGTCTCGCAAGACGGGCATTTGATCCACAAACCTTCCGGCACCATGCGGCGCTCGGTCGGGTCGGTTTGCTGCATCTTCGGGGGCAGAAGTTTTTCAAGCCAACTCACAAGCAGACTCCTTTTATGCTTAAGCGTCCAGGGCGGTACGGATTTCGCGGATGAACTGAGCACCCATTCGCGCAACATTATCGCGCGGCTGGACCTCCAACAATTCAACCAGGCGCGAACCAATCACCACCGCGTCCGAGACATCGGCCACGGCGCGCGCGGTGGCCGCGTCGCGGATGCCAAAACCCACGCCGACCGGCACCGAAATATGGCGCCGGATGCGCGGGATCATCTCGGCCACCGCCGCCGTGTTCAAGTGGCCGGCGCCTGTCACGCCCTTCAAAGACACGTAGTACACATAACCGCTGGCGACCTCGCCGACACGCTGCATCCGTGCGTCGGTCGAGGTCGGCGCCAACAGGAAGATTGCGTCCATGTCCTGCGCCTTCAGCAAGGCAGCAAAACGCACACATTCCTCGGGCGGATAATCCACCACCAACACCCCGTCGACGCCGGCTGCCTTGGCGTCCAGTACAAAGCGGTCGAGGCCGTAGCGCTCGATCGGGTTGGCATAGCCCATCAAGACCACCGGCGTGGTTTGATTGCTGCGGCGAAAGGCTTGCACATAGTCCAACACATGCTTCAGGCCGATACCAGCGTTGACCGCCCGCTCGGCGGCACGCTGAATCACCGGGCCATCGGCCATCGGATCGGAAAAAGGCACCCCCAACTCAATCACATCGGCGCCGGCTGCCGCCATCGCCAGCATCAATTCGACCGTGACATCGGGATAAGGATCGCCGGCGGTGACGAAGGGGATCAAGGCCTTGCGGCCTTCAGATGCAAGGCGGGCAAAAGTGGCTTGGATGCGGCTCATGGCTGGCCTCCCTTCGCCGGCATGGCGACGACAGCATCGCCACCCTTCACCGATTGACCCTTGCAGGACGGTCGACAGAAGAACTCGGCCTGCGACAGATCGGCGACCGTGCCGATGTCCTTGTCGCCGCGGCCGGACAGATTGACCAAGAGATGCTGATCGGCCGGCAGCGTCGGCGCCAACTTCATCGCATAGGCCACGGCATGGCTGGATTCCAGCGCAGGAATGATGCCCTCGGTGCGGCACAGATGATGAAAGGCCGCCAAGGCCTCCGAGTCGGTGACGCCGACATATTCGGCCCGGCCAATGTCCTTCAGATAGGCATGCTCCGGGCCGACGCCGGGGTAGTCCAGGCCGGCGGAGATGGAATGGGTTTCGATGATCTGGCCGTTGGCGTCTTGCAGCAAATAGGTGCGGTTGCCATGCAGCACACCGGGGCTGCCGGCCGACAGCGTCGCGGCGTGCTTGCCGCTCTCAATGCCCTCACCCGCCGCCTCGACGCCGATCAGGCGCGTGCCGGCATGCTCGATATAGGGATAGAAAATCCCCATCGCATTGCTACCGCCGCCCACGCAGGCGATCACCGCGTCGGGCTGGCGGCCAATCATCGCGGGCATCTGCACCAGGCATTCATCGCCGATGACGCGCTGAAAGTCGCGCACCATCATCGGATAAGGGTGCGGGCCGGCCACCGTGCCGATGATGTAGAAGGTCGATTCGACATTCGTCACCCAGTCGCGCATCGCCTCGTTGAGTGCGTCCTTCAAGGTCTTTGACCCGGACTCGACCGGCACCACCCGCGCGCCGAGCAAATGCATGCGATAGACATTGGGCGACTGGCGCTTGATGTCCTCGCTGCCCATATAGACCACACATTCCATGCCGTAGCGGGCGCAAATGGTGGCCGTGGCGACACCGTGCTGGCCGGCGCCGGTTTCGGCGATTACGCGCTTCTTGCCCATGCGTTTGGCCAACAAGGCCTGACCAATCGTGTTGTTGATCTTGTGTGCGCCGGTGTGATTGAGGTCTTCACGCTTGAGAAAAATCTGTGCGCCGCCGAGCTCGCGGCTGAGTCGGTCGGCGTGATAGATCGGGCTGGGGCGGCCGACAAAATGGGCCAGCTCTTTCTTGTACTCGGCAATGAAATCCGGGTCTTGGCTGTAATGTGCGTAGGCCGCATTCAGCTCATCGAGCGCATGGACCAAGGTTTCGGCGACAAAGCTGCCGCCATACGTCTGGCCCTTGACCGGGCCGAAATGCCCTTGGGCATCGGGTTGGGAATAGCTATTCATGGGGAATCTCTCAGATTTCGGGATTGCTCTTCTGTGAGTGCATCGGCTTGACGCACCGCCTCACAGAACTCACGCATCAACACAGCGCATTTGAGGCCGCGTCCTTGGGCCTCCACGCCGGAGCTGACGTCAACGGCCCAGGGCCGCGCCCGAGCGATGCCAGCTTGCACATTTCCGGCATGCAACCCACCAGACAAAACGAGGGGAGAGCCCAGGTTTTTTGGAATGAGAGACCAATCGAAAACCTTTCCACCACCGCCATAACCCTCGACATGGGCGTCGAGCAGAACAGCCTGGGCGGCTGAATATTGTTGGGCGTAGTCTAGCAAATCAAAGCCGGGCTCCATCCGGGCTGCGCGCATAAAGGGCCGACCAACGCGCTCGCAGTCCTGCGGTGACTCGTCGCCATGGAATTGCACCAGCATATTCGGCAGCGCCGCCAGGCCGGCTTGCAACTCGTCCGCACTGGCGTTGACGAACAGGCCCACCGGCGTGACGAAGGGCGGCAGCAATTTAGCCAGCTCGGCGGCGCGCGCCGGCGTCACATAACGCCCACTCTTGGCGTACAGCACAAAACCGATGGCGTCGGCGCCGGCCTCGACCGCGGCGAGCACATCGGCCTCGCGGGTCAGGCCACAGATCTTGATACGGGTTCTTTTCATGATTCTCTTGACGCGCCGGGCAACCAGCCCATCGCCGCCGTTTGGCTGGGGATCTGGTACTCGGCCGCGTAATAGGGGCCGACGAAATAGAGGCCGTCGGCGGGAAAGGTGGGCGCTGCGAACTTGCGGTCCTTGCCGGCCAACACCGCAGCAAACCAGACCAAATCACGTGTGCCGCGCCCTACTGCGAGCAAGCTGCCCATCAAATTGCGCACCATATGGTGCAAGAAAGCCGAGCCATCGAAGTCAAAGCGCCAGTAGTCGCCTTGGCTTGTGATGGCGATGCTGCGCAGGGTCTTGACCGGCGACGCAGCCTGGCATTCGGACGAGCGAAAAGCGCTGAAGTCATGCTCGCCTAAGAGCAGTTGCGCGGCTTGACGCATGATGTCGCCGTCGAGGGAGTAATGGACCCAGCCGACATTACCCGTCTCGATCGCCGGCCGCACCTTTGAGGCCAACAAGAGATAGGTGTAGCGCCGGCCATGGGCGGCGAAGCGGGCGTGGAATGGTTCCTCCGCAAACACGCACCATTGGATCGCGATATCGGCGGGCAAAAAACAGTTCGTGCCGCGCACCCAGGACGCCGCATCGCGCACCACCTCGGTATCAAAGTGGACAACTTGGTTGAGTCCGTGAACGCCGGCATCGGTGCGACCGGCGCAAACCGTGCGAACCCGGCGGGCGGTGAATTTCTGCAGCGCGCCTTCCAGCATGTCCTGCACGGTCTGCCGGTCGGCTTGGGCTTGCCAGCCGTGATAGGCCGATCCGCGGTAACTCACCCCCAGCACTACACGCATCGAACTGCACTCAATTATCGGTTCCTGAATAGAAAAAGCGCCCGGGACTAACCGAGCGCTTTGCATTGTCTCGCAACCATCAACGCAGATCGTTCAGCATCGCCTGCGCCTTGTCGCGCAAGGGGCCACTTGACTTGGAGATCAGCTCCTGCAGCACCTCGCGGGCGCCCTCGGTGTCGCCGATCTGGCGGAACTCGTCGGCCAACTCCAGCTGGCGCATCAAGGGGTCACCGCCGTCGTCCATCAGATCGAAAGCATCGGCCAGCGGGTCGGCGGCGGGCTCGGCAACCTCGCCCGCCTTCATCAACTCATCAAACTCAGCGCCAAAGTCAGCGTCCAGCGTAAGCGACTCGGCCACCGGCAACGGTTCCTCGGCGGCACGCTGATTCGGAACATTGGGCCCATTCGGCAACTCCGGCAGCGACAGATCGATGGAACCCAAATCGAAGTCCAAGGCGTTGCCATCGTCGGCCGGCACCGGTCGGTTCAACGGCTGGTCATCCAAGCTGCCGAAGTCATCAAGATCAAACTCAAGCTCGTTGCCGGCAGCCGGCGCGGCCGCGGCCGGTGCAACCGGGGCCGCCAGGGGCTCAGACAGATCAAAGTCCATCGAGAACGGAGCCTGCTCGATCGTGGTGGTCATGGCCTGGGTGGCCTCCATCGCCATTGGCGACGGCGGTACGGCGGCAGGTGCGCCCAGATCCAGATCAAGATCCAGATCAAAGCCGCTCATGGGCCCGGCTTCGGCCTGCGCGCTGCGGCCAACCGGCTCGGTTGCCAGATGACCGACCGTGTGCGGCATCGTGCTGGCATCCATGGGCTCAGGATGCACTTCCCGACCATCGCTTTGCTGGCTTGGCACACCGCCGGGCTGATAAAGCGGATTTTCCGGGTCAATCTGGCGGCCCAGTTCCTGCGCACGTGCCCAGTCGTCGCCGACGCCACTGGTTTCCGCATACAGCTGCACGGCCAATTGTTCAAAGCCCTTGGTGTCGCGGCGCTTGGCATAAACCTCCAGCAGCTTGAGCCGGATCGCCATTCGTTCGGGCGTTGCGCGCAGCGCTTCCTTCAAAATCTCTTCGGCCTGCAAATCGCGGCCGTAGGCCAAATACACATCGGCCTCGGCGACCGGGTCCACATCGCCGATCGCATCCAACTGGCTGAGCGAATAATTCATCGACGAGGCCGCGCCGGTGGCGTCGCGCGTGTCGACTCGCTGCCCGCCGGTCGCACCGAAGAAGGAGTCGGGCTGCAGGCGGCTTTCGTGGAAGCCGGTGTCAGCTTTGCCCGCGGCCTTGGCGCCGCGCCTGCGGAACCAAACCAAACCGCCGAGGGCGGCCAGCAAAGCAGCGCCCAGCGGCAGGGTCAAAGGATTCTCAAGCAGCTGGTCCAACCAGCCAGGCTCGGCCTTTTCCGGCAGAGGCGGGGCGAGCGCTGCCGAAGCAGCCGAAGCAACCACAGGCGGCTTTGGTGCCGGCGCCGACGCAACCGTCGACGGCAGGCCCGGCGTTGAAGCGGCCGACTCAAGCGGCAATGCAGGTAGCGCAGCAATCACCGTTGTTGGTGCCGCTGTTGGTGCGACGGGTACCAGTGCAGGTGGTGCGGCCACTGAAGCAGCGATGGCCGGTTTGGCCGCGCTGGAAATCTTCTTCAGTTCTTCAACATTGCGCGTCAACTCGGCCATGCGAGCGGCGGCATCTTTCTTTTCGGCTTCCTTGGAGGCAGCCGCGAGCTTGGCGTCGGCGTTGGCGCTGGCGGCCTTGCTGAGTGTCAACTTATCCGGCGGGGGCGCGGGGGCTGGTTTGCGATCTTCAACCGCGGCCTCGACCTTGCCCTTGGCTTGACGCTGGTTTTGATCGCTTTGCACCGTCGGCGCCGCGCTGCTCAAGCGCAAACGGTAGGCGCTGAAATCAGCACTCTGCGCCCGAATGACCTGCCGCGCCTCGGCGGTCGGCATGGAGCCCAGGGTTTCGCTTGCGGGCACTTGCAAAACCACGCCCGAACGCAAGCGGTTCATATTGCCGTCAAGAAACGCATCCGGGTTGTTGCGAAACAAACCCACCAGCATTTGGTCCAGCGAAATGCCTTCGGGCTGGGTGCGGCCGGCGATGCGCGACAAATTGTCGCCCGGCTTGACCTTGTATTCAGAAGCCGCAGAAGCCGCAAAAGCCGCGGGCGCTGCTACAGCAGCGCGTGGGGCTGGAGCGGCCACAGGGGCCGCAGTTTCTCGCGGCACCCTGGCCACGGGGCTAGGGCTAGGCGGGATAGGCACGGCAGCCGTTGCTGCCGGCGCCGGCACCGGCTCGGTTTGAGCCGCAGGCGCAGGCGATATCACCGGCGCCGTCGTCACTACCGCTGCCGCGGGAGCTGGAGTTGCAGTCCCATTGGTCCGTGTTGCCGCCGGTGGATCAAACAGCAAAGTGTATTCGCGCACCAAGCGGCCATTGGCCCAAGTCAACTCGAGAATCACGTCAACAAAAGGCTCTTGCACCGCGCGGTCACTGCTGACCCGCAGAACGCTGCGGCCGTCTTTCTTAAGCACTTGCACCTGCGTGCTGGTCAACACCGAGTTGTATTCAACGCCGGTGGCGCGGTAGGACTCGGGCGGCGCAATGCGCACCTTCAAGGAACCCGCTTCTTCGGGGCTGAGACTGGTGATGTCGATTTCCGCCTTCAAGGTTTCACCCAAGGCCGACTGCACCGACAAGCGCCCGAGACCGAGGGCCCACGCACCGCTGCTGCCGGAGACCAACAACGCGGCCGCCGCAATATGCGACAAGGCAAAGCGAGACAGCGCAAAACGGGGAAGCGCTGTGCGAGACAGCGCAAAGCGGGGAAGCGCTGTGCGAGACAGCGCAAAGCGGCGGGACGCCGGTGCCTGGACTCCGCTCTGGGGGAGGCCGGGCCGGCTAACTTCGGCGCACGCCCTAGCTTCAACCGCGCAATAATATTTTTTCAAAGCGTTCCCCCAAGCGACAAGGCGGGCACCGCAGGGTGTCCGCCTTTTATGACGTTACTAACTCTCAGCTTAACCGCGCTCACGATGCCATCCACATGCGCACTTCCGATTGGAATTCTCAATAGTGGCAAGCATATACGCATAGAACCTCAGGCAAAGCCTGAAAAGCTCCATAGACACCGCTCTGATTCAGCCCGTTACAAGCTTGTCGCTTGCTGGCAACGGGCCGCCTCTCGGTCAATGTGTGAGCAGGATGCGCAACATGCGGCGCAAGGGCTCGGCCGCGCCCCACAGCAGCTGGTCGCCGATGGTGAAAGCGCCAACGTATTCGGGGCCCATCGCCAGCTTGCGCACACGGCCGACGGGAATGGTCATCGTGCCCGACACCGCCACCGGGGTCAGGTCTTGCACGGTCGCTTCGCGGGTGTTGGGCACCAGCTTGACCCAGTCGTTGTCGGCGCCAATCATCGCCTCAATGTCGGCCACCGGCACGTCCTTCTTCAGCTTGAAAGTCAGCGCCTGGCTGTGGCAGCGCATCGCGCCGACGCGCACACAAAAACCGTCCACCGGAATCGGCGCTGAGCCGAAGCCCTCGCCCAGACCCATGATCTTGTTGGTCTCGGCCATGCCCTTCCATTCTTCCTTGGACATGCCCCAGCCGGGCTCGTCCCGGCTTTTGCCGATACCGAGGTCCTTGTCGATCCACGGGATCAGCGAGC
>NZ_JANNMI010000224.1:0-6149 GCF_031397715.1 Roseateles sp. | reverse complement strand
ATGAAACCAGTGAGGGCCGCGACTATTTCGGCAACCCGACGCGGCGACTGACCCTGATGGCACCGCACAAGATCCTGAATGTGCGTGCGGACTCGGTCGTCACTTTGAGCCGGCGGCCCAGCATGGCGGCCTTGCAGGGCTCCAAGCCTTGGGAGGCGGTGCGTGAGGTGGTGCAGCGTGCGCAGTCCCCCGACACCCTGGAAGCAACGCGTTATCTCTACGCCTCGCCCCATGTTGAGCTGAGCGCCGCACTGGAGCTGTATGCGCGCCCCAGCTTTCGCCCGGGCAGGCCGGTATTGGAAGCCGCGCTGGACCTGACCCAGCGCATCTTTGCCGACTTCAAGTTCGACCCGGAGGCCACCGAGATTTCCACCCCGCTGGAGCAGGTCTTGAGCGGCCGGCGCGGTGTCTGCCAGGACTTTGCCCAGCTGATGATTGGCTGCCTGCGCAGCTTAGGCCTGCCGGCGCGCTATTTGAGCGGCTATATCCTCACCCACCCCAAGCCCGGCCACCCGCGCCTGATCGGCGCCGACGCCTCACATGCCTGGGTGTCGGTGTTCTGCCCCGTGCATGGTTGGATCGATTTCGACCCCACCAACCGTTGCCTGGTGCAGGGCGAGCACATCACCTTGGGCTGGGGCCGCGACTTCAGCGACGTGACGCCGATGCGCGGCATCGTGCTGGGCGGCGGCGCGCAGCAATTGCAGGTGAAGGTGACGGTGACGCCGTTGGGGTGAGGGTGAGGGTGAGGGTGAGGTGGAGGGGCTTGCGGCTGGCTTCAGAAGGCTGGGCCACGGGCGTTTGGCGCCGCTGACCTTCTGCACGAGGCCCGTAAACCCATACTCGCCATTGCTGACCGCAGGCGAGCCTGTGAAAGGGGTTTGGGGGACTTGCCCCTGATGCGCTGCCCCTGATGCGCCAGCCAGCGCCGGCGGCCTGTCAGGCCGTGCCGGCGCGGGGCAGGTCCAGGAAGAAGCGCACCATCTCCGCCGAGGCATCGGGGCCGGCGCCGTCGGTGTAGGAGCCGCTCGCGTGGCCGCCCGACCAGGCGTGGCCCGCACCGTGCAGGGTCCAGTTTTCAATCCGGGCCTGGCCCTCGGCGTCGGTGTGAACCTCGCGGCTGAAGCGGCGGCCACCCGCCGTGACACCGAACCGGGTGCCGACACGCAACTCAGCCTCGCCCGGCTGAGCAGCATGCGCGTCGCGCGCCTGTTGGACCATCAAGCTGCTATTCGACTGCTGCACCGTGTGGTCTCTGTCACCGTGGAACACGATGACGGGCACGGCCTGCGTGGCGGTGCGGCCCGGCGCGGGCGTCCAGACGCCCAAATTCCGCAGCCCCGGGATGCCGCTGCGACCGCCCTTCATCGCCAACAAAGCCGAGCCAATGTCGTGCGCGCTGCCGTAGGGCAGCCCCGAATGGGCACCCACGCCGGCAAATATTTCCGGGTAGGTTTCGCCCAACACCACGGCCATCGCCGCGCCGGCCGAAAGACCGGCCACAAAGATGCGCTGCGGGTCGGCAGCATGTTTGTCCGCCACCTCGCGGGCGATGCCGGCGATCAGCGACGGCTCGCCGTCGCCCCGCAGCTGGTCCCGGGGCTGGAACCAGTTCCAGCACTTGGAGGCGTTCGCCTGCACGGCCTGCTCGGGGTAGAGGACAAGAAAGCCATGCGCCTCCGCCAGCCGGTTCATCCGGGTACCGGCCGCAAAGTCGTCGACCGACTGCTTGCAGCCGTGCAGCATCACGACCAAGGCGCGCGGGCCTTTTGACTTGCGTGCGGGCACATAGACCTTGTAGGCGCGGGTGCCGGCCGAGTTTGTGAATTGCTGGGTCTCGAAGCTGCCGGGTAGCGGCGTTGCCCGCTTGACCGAGCGTTTCTGCAGGCGTGTTGAGGCCGCAGCCGTTTCGGCCTGCACTTTAGTTTTTAGTGCAGCTTTAGCTGCAGCCTTGGCCGGCCGAGTCGCAGCCAGCGCCTGGCGGATGGTTTCGGTGGCGCGGCGCATGTGGCCGAAGCTGCGGCGCATCGTGGCTTTGAGCACGGCAGCCTGTAGCGATGCCGCTCGTGCGATGAAGGGGTTTTTCATGCGAGGTTCCTGGTGTGGGCGGCGCGGCGGCTCAAGGAATGCGGCCGGACAAAAGCGCGTCGATGGCCGCATGAGCCGCCTCGGTCGCATTCGTGCGGGCCTCGTTCTCGGTCGCCCAGCCCGGGTCCAGCGGCGTCCAGCGGTGGTGGGTGGGCGCTGGCGCTGCGCGCGCTTGGTCGGTCGAGGGCGCCAGCACGCGGAAGTGTCCGGTCCAGACATTGCCTTCTTGCTGGGCGCGGACGACGAACGATTGGCCGCCGTAACTATCGAACTTACCGGCTTGCTGCTCAATCATCGTGCGCACTTTCTCGTCTATTGGTGGAGCTTGGATCAGCGCAATCGGTCGCTGATGGGACTCAGCAATGGTCGCCCATCAAGCCCGGCAGCGCAGCCGGCCGAGGGCGCGGCCGTTTGAAGGACTTGTCCGACAAGGCAACGGCTTCTCGGCTGCTGCAGCAGACGTGCTCGCGCAGGTAGCCTTGGCAGGTCAAGTTGGCAGGGGTCAAGATGGGCGAGAAAAGACAAGAAGAACCGCGTTGCGCAGCTGCGGCCCGCTGGCTTTCGTGGCCTACGTTGCGGTCTGCGTTGCGGTCTCTGATGCGGCCAAGCTGCAGCGCCAGGCAAGCCCTGTATGGCACCCTTGTTGGCGGCCCCGCTCCGTGAGGCCGGCGCAACTCTGGCGGCTCTGCAAGCAGGCCGGCACCGCTTGGATTGATGATTACGCGCCGAGCATGGGCGCCGCCTTGGCCTATTACACGATGTTCTCGATCGCGCCGCTGTTGCTGATTGCGATCTCGGTGGCCGGCCTGGTGTTTGGGCGCGAAGCGGCCAGCGGCGAGGTGCTGATGCAACTGCGTGGTTTGATGGGCGAGAGCGGCGCGCTGGCCGTGCAGGCCATGTTGGAGAGTGCTGCGCGGCCGGCCGAGAGCTGGACCGCCGCGCTGATCGGGGGTGCCTTGCTGCTGCTGGGTGCGACCACGGTGTTCGGTGAGCTGCAGGATGCGCTGGACCGCATCTGGCGCGCGCCGCAACGCAACAAGCCGCAAGGTCTGTGGGGATTGCTGCGCTCGCGCCTGCTGTCATTCGGAATGATTCTGGGCATCGGCTTTTTGCTGACGACCTCGCTGCTGCTGAGCGCGGCGATCGCGGCCTTCAGCGCCTGGAGCGGGGCGGCGCTGGCCGGCTGGGCGGTCTTGGCCGGATGCGTCAATTTCGTCATCAGCTATGCCTTGGTCGCGGCGATGTTTGCGTTGATCTACAAAATCATGCCGCGCGTGCGCATCGCCTGGCGCGATGTGTGGATAGGCGCTTGGGTGACGGCGCTGCTGTTCAATATCGGCAAGCTTTTGATTGGCCTCTACATCGGCAAGAGCGGCGTCGCGTCGGCCTTTGGCGCCGCCGGCTCGCTGGCCGTGCTCTTGCTTTGGGTTTACTACTCGGCGCAGATTTTCCTGTTCGGCGCCGAATTCACCTGGGCCTACGCCCACAGCTTTGGCTCCTTCCGCCAGCCATCCGCGCAGCCCGACAAGGTACAGACCCCGCCCAGCAAGGCCGGCAGTGTGGCCCGCGCAGGCCCCGGCCCCACTGGTTGATTGATTTATTCACTGATTGCCCACCATGCCCAAGACACCCAAATCCACTGCCACTTCTGCCGCTGCCCTGCCCTCCTCGGCGGCGCCCGCCACCTTCCCCGAGCCTAAAAGAAAGCGCGCCTCGGCGGCGCTGCCGCCTGACCCGATGGCCCAGCAACTGGCGCAAACCGAGGCCCTCGTTGCCGCCATGCCCTTCAACCCGAACAAGGCCGCCGAACATGGCTTTGATCAGGGCCTGATGCCGCCGGCCGGTGCGACGGCCGAGCCGGCATCTCGCTTGGCCGGAGCCAGCACTTTGAGTGAAGCCAACAGCAGCGCCAAGGTGGGCACACGAGCGCCCGAGGGCGGCAACGCAGCGGCCGGGGGCCTCGACCGTGTGCGGGTGGATTCCTCAGGCCAGGTCTTGACCACCAATCAAGGCGTGGCCGTGGCCGACAACCAGAACTCGCTCAAATCCGGCACGCGCGGCTCGGTGCTGCTGGAGGACTTCATCCTGCGCGAGAAGATCACTCACTTCGACCATGAGCGCATCCCCGAGCGCATCGTCCACGCACGCGGCTCGGGCGCGCATGGTTTTTTTGAATGCTTCGAGCCACTGACCCAGCTGACCGAGGCGGCGCCGTTCAAGCAGGCCGGCAAGATCACGCCGGTGTTTGTGCGGTTCTCGACCGTGGCCGGCGAGCGCGGCTCCAAAGACACCGCCCGCGACGTGCGCGGTTTTGCCGTCAAGTTCTATACCGACGCGGGCAACTGGGATCTGGTCGGCAACAATATGCCGGTGTTCTTCATCCAGGATGCGATGAAGTTCCCCGACCTGGTCCATGCGGTCAAGCCCGAACCGCACAACCAGATGCCGCAGGCGGCCAGCGCCCACGACACCTTTTGGGATTTCGTCTCGCTGATGCCCGAGTCCACCCATATGCTGATGTGGGTGATGAGCGACCGGGCGCTGCCGCGCAGCTACGCCACCATGCAGGGCTTCGGCGTGCACAGCTACCGGCTGGTCAACGCCGCCGGCGAATCGGTGTTCGTGAAGTTCCACTGGACGCCCAAATACGGCACCCATTCGCTGGTCTGGGACGAAGCGGTCAAGATCTCCGGCGCCGACCCCGATTACCACCGGCGTGACCTGTGGGAGCGCATCGAAAGCGGCGCCTACCCCGAGTGGGAGCTGGGCGTGCAGACCTTCACCGAGGCGCAGGCCGAGCAGTTCAGCTTTGACATCCTCGACGCGACCAAGCTGGTGCCCGAGGAGCTGGTGCCGGTGCGCCCGATTGGCCGCATGGTGCTGAACCGCAACCCGGACAACTTTTTTGCCGAGACCGAGCAGGTGGCCTTCGGGGTGCAGAACCTCGTTCCCGGGATCGACTTCTCCAACGACCCCTTGCTCGCCGGGCGCATCCACTCGTACTTCGACACGCAGATCTCCCGGCTGGGCGGGGCGAACTTCCACGAAATCCCGATCAATTCGCCGATCGCGCAGGCGCACAACAACCAGCGTGACGGCATGCATCGCCAGGCGATCCACCGCGGGCGCGTTGCCTACGAGCCGAACTCGCTCGGTGGGGGTTGCCCGTTCCAGGCCGGCGCGCGCGGCTTCATGAGCTTTCCCGAGCCGATCGCCGACGACAAGGTGCGCGGCAAGCCGGAGAAATTCGCCGACCACTATTCCCAGGCCACGCTCTTCTGGAACAGCCAGGCCCCGTGGGAGAAGGCGCACATCGTTCGCGGCTTTCGCTTCGAGCTCACCAAGGTCGGGGTGCCCGCGATTCGCGAACGCACGGTGTCGATGCTGCGCAACGTCTCCGACGAGCTGGCCGGCGCCGTCGCCGAGGGCATCGGCATCCGCCTGCCCAAGCCGATGCCGCGCGTGATCGAGCCGCCGAAAGTCGAGGTGGCGAAATCGCCCGCGCTGTCGCTCCTGTTCCGGCCCGGGGAGGGCGGCATTCGCGGCCGCAAGGTGGCGCTCTTCATTGCCACGGGTGTCAAGGGCGCCTCGGTGAAGAAGTCGCTCGCGGCCCTGGCGGATGGCGGCGCCGTCGCGCGCCTGCTCGCCGTGCGCCTGGGTCCGGTGGAAACGCTCGAAGGCGAGATCCTCGAGCCCGACGCGACCTTCGAAACGGCGCCCTCGGTGCTCTTCGATGCGGTAATCGTGCCCGATGGCGAGGGGGCGGCCAACGAGCTGGGCACGCTCGGGCATGCGCTGGAATTCCTCAAGGACCAGTACCGCCACTGCAAGCCGATCCTGATGCTGGGCGCGGGCGTTGGCCTGGTCGAGGAAGCGGGCGTGCCGACCGACGACGAGTCGGATTGGGCGATCGTTCGCGAGATGCCCGCGTTCATCGATGCCGCTTCCCTGCACCGCAACTGGGAGCGTGCGTTCGACCCGCCGCCGATCTGAAGCTCAGCCCCGCCGCGCCACGGCGGTGACGAACTCGCGGGCCGCTTGCGTGAGCTTGTCGCCGGCCT
>NZ_JANNMI010000201.1:0-5111 GCF_031397715.1 Roseateles sp. | reverse complement strand
GACTACAAAGAAGGCGAGGCCCGCCCCACCCTGGTCTGGGCCTATCCGCTCGAATTCAACGATGCGGCGCTGGCCGGTCAGGTGTCAGGCTCACCCAACCGCTACCCCAACTTCAGCGGCATCAGCCCCCTGATGCTGGTGCTGGACGGTTATGTGGTGCTGAACGAGGCGACCATGCCCATCGTCGGCGACGCCAAAGCGGTCAATGACGAATTCATTGAGCAAATCAGTCTGAGCGCGCGCGCCATCATCGACAAGGCCGAGGATCTGGGCGTCACCGACCCCAAACGGGTGGCCATCGGCGGCCACAGTTATGGCGCCTTCATGGCCGTCAATCTGCTTGCCCACACCGACCTGTTCAAGGCCGGCATTGCGCGCAGCGGCGCCTACAACCGCACGCTGACGCCGTTTGGTTTTCAGAGTGAGCGGCGCTCACTCTGGGAGGCCCGTGACACCTATCTGAAGCTGTCGCCGTTCTTGTATGCCAACCAGATCAAGGAGCCGCTGTTGCTGATTCACGGCGACGCCGATGACCGTGCCGGCACCCTTCCGATGCAGTCCGAGCGGCTCTACCAAGCGCTCGCCGGCACCGGCGGCACGGCGCGTTATGTGCTGCTGCCGCTGGAGGCACATGGCTACAGCGCGCGCGAGTCGGTGGGCCATGTGCAGTGGGAAATGCGCCAGTGGCTGCGCGCCCATCTGGGTGACCCCAAAGACTCACGCTGAGTAGCTTGACCAAGCCCGGCAACTCAGGGCTTGAGCTTGGCACCGGCCAACTGCGCGACGGCCGCCAAGGTGGTTTGAGCCGCATTCAACCCGAGCAAAAAGTCCTGATCCGAAAAGGCCGAGTACAGATCGGTCGGTTGGTGCCAGTGCGGGTTCCAGCCGGCGCCGATCTGCATGCCGCGCTCGTTCTCGCGCAGCGAGATCGCCGGCACCAAATCCATGAACGGCATCGAGTCGGTGTTGGTCATATGAAAGCCGACGGCGGCCGGGTAATGGCTGGCGTATTTGTCATTGGCGGCGCGCAAGGCCCAGGCCAGCGCGGCGGCGCCGTCCGCGTATTTGGCTTTGGACTGGTACTCGATATTGACGTCCGCTTCGGCTCGCTGGGCCTTGGGCGGCGCGAACACCGTCTTGCCCTGGGCGTCCGTTTGGGCCACCGGCATGCCATGGTCGAACAGCATCATGTCGTGCTGGATCATGCCGAGCCACTTCGGCTCGGGATAGCGGCCCGAGCCCTTGGGCGACTCGATGCCTTGCAGGTCCTTGCGCTGGGCCACATAAGCGGACGCGCCCTGCAGGCCGGTCTCTTCGTTGTTCCACAGCACAAAACGGATCGAGCGCTCGGTCACCACGCCGGGCTGGCTGAAGATGCGCGCCAACTCCATCACCAAGGCGGTGCCCGAGCCGTCGTCATTGGCCGCCTCGCCCCAGCCGATGCCGTCCATATGCGCGCCGACGATGTACATCTCGCCGGGGCGGCTGCTGCCGACCTTGGTGCAATAAACGTTCTCGCGCAGCGAGGTGCCCACCGGCGTGGGCTCGGCATTCAGCGCGCGCAGACGTTCGTCGGGCTGGGCCATGGGATCGTTGTTCACGCCCGTGGCCGCGCGTTGCCCGAACAAGGTGCTGCCACCCTGCCCAGCAGGGCCGCCGGCACGTGCGGGCTGCGGCGCGGCGGGTGTGCGCTTGGCCGGCTCGGTGTATTGATATTGCAGCCGCTCGGTATTGCTGCAGCCATAGGACTTGAGCTGGGCCTCGATCCAGTCCAAGGCCTTGCGGTTGCGCTCGGTGCCTTGGCGGCGGTCACCGAACTGCGTCAAGCCCTTGATGGTGGCCTTGTACTTCTCCAGATCGAGCTGGCTGACCAAGGCGGCGACCGGGTCAGCGGTGGCCGGGGCGACCGGCGGCGCGGGCTGTGCCTGCGCCACCGCACAGACCAGCGCGAGAGAGACAAGGCGGGCAGTGACAGTTGCCATGAACGGGGTGTGCATAGGGCGTTGGCTAAGGCGTTGAGGATGGCTCGGGTTATACCGGCAAATCGGCCAGCGCCGCGCCCATGCTCGCCGCGTTGTCAACAGGGTCTTGGACCGGCAACCCCGCGCCTCAAGATAATTATGCTCCAATTAGAATCTAATTAGATTCCAATTGGGTGATATGAAAGCCAACAGCACAGCGATTGAGGTCCGCCAACGGGCCGGCGAGACCGAGAAGATGACCGTCAATGTTGGCGTGGTCGATCTGGGCCATGTCGACCTGCTGGTCCAGGAGGGCTTTTATTCAAACCGCTCGGACCTCGTGCGCACCGCGCTGCGCAACCAGCTGGCCCTGCATGCCGACGTGGTCAAGCAGGCGGTGGCGCGCCGCACGCTGAGCGTGGGCCTGCTGCACTACAGCCGCGCCGACCTGGAGGCCGTGTTGGCGGCGGGCCAGCGACTGCAGATTCAGGTGGTCGGGCTGGCCCGCATTGCCGACGACGTCAGCCCAGAACTGGCACTCGCCACCATCGAATCGGTGCACGTGCTGGGCGCACTGCAGGCGAGCCCGGCGGTGCGTCGTGCCCTGTCCGATCGAATTCATTGAGCTTGTCAGAGAGAACACCATGAAAAACCCATTCAACGCACGCGCGCCGTCCTTCGACGCCGCGGCAATCAACGCCACGATCAAGCGAGCGCTGGCCGCTGCCGGGCTCGACACCAAAACCGGCCTGATGCATGAGGTCACCGAAACCGTGCGGCGCGCCTTGGCCGGTGGGCGCTCGGCGCCGCGCTCATCCGGCGCGACCGACGCCGCGGTCATCGATGTCGCCGCGCGCGTCGTGCCCGGCGCTGAAGACGCGGACACCTCGCGCGGCCGCCCGCCCTCTGGCCGCGCAACCCGGCAGCCGCCCGGCAGCTTTGAGGCCTACGAATTCAGCAATGCCGCCGGCAGCCGGGCCTACAAGCTCTATGTGCCGGCGGGCAAGCCCGCTGCGCCGCGCCCGCTGCTGGTGATGCTGCACGGCTGCACCCAGTCGGCCGATGACTTCGCCGCCGGCACGCAGATGAACAAACTGGCCGACGAGCAGGGCTGCTTGATCCTGTATCCCGAGCAGGCTGCGCAGGCAAATACCTCGAAGTGCTGGAACTGGTTCAAGCCTCAAGACCAAGAGCGCGGCGCCGGCGAGCCCGCGCTGATTGCCGGCATCGTCGGCGAGATCGCGCGCCGGCATGGCACCGACCCAAGGCGGATTTTTGTCGCCGGGCTGTCGGCCGGGGCGGCGATGGCGGTGGTGCTGGGTGAAACCTACCCGGAGTTGTTTGCCGGCGTCGGCGCCCATTCCGGCCTGCCCTACGGCAGCGCGCATGACATCCCGTCAGCCTTGAGCGCGATGAAAGGCGGGCGCGGCGCGATGTCCGGCATGACCCGGGCGCGGCCGGCGAAGAAAGCGCAGCAGGCCGTGCCCATCATCGTCTTCCATGGCGACCGGGACCACACCGTGCAGCAGTCGAACGGCGCGCAGATCGTCCAGCAGGCGCGCGATGCGCATGGCGCCTTGGTCGTCAGCACCCAGACCGGCAGCTCCTCGGGCGGCCGCAAGTTCAGCCGCAGCGTCCATGCCGACGCGAGCGGGCAGCCCTGGATTGAAAGCTGGACCCTGCACGGCGCAGGACACGCCTGGTCGGGAGGACACGCGAGCGGCAGCTATACCGACGGCCACGGCCCGGATGCTTCCGCCGAAATGCTGCGCTTCTTCATGGCCCTGCCACGCGCCGGTTCGGCCTGAACTGTCGCGGGCTGCCGCCTCATTCAATCCCCGCGACCCAGCACCAGCACGGCGTTGGTGCCGCCGAAGGCGAACGAGTTGGACAGCATCCGCCGGGCGGCCACGCCCTCGCGGGCTTGGTTGGCGACATAGTCCAGATCGCAGTCGGGGTCGGCCTGCTGCAGATGCATGGTCGGCAGCGCCACTTCGGCCTGCATGGCCAGCAGCGACAGCACGCATTCCAGCGCGCCGGCAGCACCCAGTAAATGACCGTGGATGGCCTTGGTGGCGCTGATGGGGAGCTGATCCGCCCGCGCGCCGAACACCGCCTTGATAGCGGCGGTCTCGGTCAGGTCATTGGCTTGGGTGCCGGTGCCATGTGCATTGATGGCATCGATCGCGCCCGGATCACTGCCGGCGGAGCGCAAGGCGGCCTTGATCGCGGCCACCTGGCCCTGGACGCTGGGGCGGGTGATATGGCTGGCGTCGTTCGATTGCCCATAGCCGCAAATTTCGCCAAGAATGCGGGCCCCGCGCGCCTTCGCACGGGCCCAAGGCTCGATCAGCAACATCGCCGCGCCCTCGCCTAACACCATGCCGCTGCGGTTCTTTGAGAACGGCCGGCAGGAGGCGGCCGGCTCCAGCGCGTCCAGCGTGGCCACCGTGTGCAAGGCCTCCCAGGCCTTCAAGGAGCCGGGCGACAGCGGCGCTTCCGAGCCGCCGGCGAGCGCCACCTCCAGCTGGCCGCTGGCCACCCGCAGCCATGCCTCGCCGATGGCCACCGCCGAGGACGAGCAGGCGGTCGAATACGTCATATTGGGCCCGCGCAGGCCATGCTCGATGCCGATCCAGGCGGCGGCCGCGTTGTGCATGCCCATCAGAATAGTGAAGGGCTTGATGCGGTCGGACTGCTCGCCGTAGAGGGTCTGGTAGCCGGCGTCCATGGTCAGCGTGCCGCCCATGCCGGTGCCGACAAAAACGCCCGCGCGTTCGCTGTCAAGGCCGTCCAAGGCGCCCTGTGCAGCCTGCACCGCCTGGTTGGCGGCGAACAAGGCGAACAGGCTGAAGCGGTCCAGCATGCGCGCCTTGCCCGGCTCCAGCTCAGGCATGGCGGCTAAGCTCGCGAGCGCGGCAATTGGTGAGTTCAGCCGGCTGGCAAAAGGCAGCTCCAGCCGGCGCACCCCGGAGCGGCCGGCGCGCGCGTTCGCCAGCAGCTCGGCCAGGCTATTGCCCAGCGGCGACACCACGCCGATGCCGCTGACCGCGACTCGTCTCATAGCACTTGCAGAACGGGCTTCCCGGGCGAAGCTGTGGCCGGCACAAGGGGCTTGGCCGGCCATCAGCTCATCAATGAAGCGAACCA
>NZ_JANNMI010000130.1:0-5001 GCF_031397715.1 Roseateles sp. | reverse complement strand
AAAGGCATAACGGTCGAAGCGGATTCACCTTGGCTCAGCACCACCGCCACCACCGCAAACAGGATCAAGCCCAAGTCAAACAAGACATGTAGCAAGGTCTGCCTATGCAAATAGTGGCTAAAAATTCTTACCATTTCGTTCCCCGATCCCAAACATTCACCGCACTGCGCGACTGGCAGCTGGCTAAAAGACTCTGCACCTACCCAAATTGAGCAGATGATCCGCAACTTTTGTTACGCAAGCAGCTCTTGCCTTTGGCCGCGCATCAAAGTAACCCACCGTGTCTTGATCGCGGGCAGATGATGCCTGCACAAGCGCCTCTTGAAAGCCCCCCATTTGAAGGGGGGCTATGGAAAAATTTCTTTGATTGATGGTTTAACTGACCGCGTCAAATAGCCATGGCGCCACGAACCAAGCCGTGAGTAGAGCGCAGATTTGCATTGCAATTTCCAAGCTGCTCTTGGCTACCGTGCGTATTCCACGACAAGAATGCTGATTCGATACGACCGTTGCCAACCCAACACCCTCGAATCCCTTGTGCCGGTCAAACTCGACAGCCAACACTCACGGCGCCGCGGCACGCCCATATCGACGACTTCGCCCGCCTGGAGACGCTGAAGAGGGGCAAACGCATTGGTGAAGTGCTCGGCGCGGTCAAGTTCAGCGCCGCCAAACTGGCCTATGAAGCCCAGTATGGCGAGCCCTTGCTTGTATCGGTCGGTGTGGACTCGGGGCGACGTGCGCAGCCTGCGCGTGGCCAGCCACGAAGACGCCGGGATGATGTTCGTCAACAAACCGGCCCGCAGGGCTTCACGGACACACAGGCTTGGCTGAGTTCGCTGGGTGGCCATCTCGGGCTTCGGCGGCCGGGGACATCTGCACCACCATCCGCGACTCCTTCGTCGGCAACCGACGCGATAGGGCCGAGGCCTTGACGTTCGCGACCGCCGGCGAGGCCAAGGCCGACATCGAATTGCCGCCCTTGTCGTCGATCAACACCGTTTTCGAGCGGCTGGCCAAAGGCGAAGTAACGCCACGGGTAGAGCCGGGATTCGCGGGGTGAATCCCGGCAGGCACGCCCTGAATTATCTCGATTCCGCCCAGGGCAGTCGGTTCAAGACTTGGCGTCCATTACCAGCGCACGCGGCGGCAGTTCGAGCTCCGTATCGACTCAGGGCCAGTAGGTGAACCCAGCTTCGGCGAGCGAACCCACGACAGCCCTTAGGAGGAGCGCATTCAAACCCCAGAAAGCCAAAAGGGCTGACCCATTTATGAGCCAACCCTTTGATTTCACTTCTGTTTATATGGTCGGAACGGCAGGATTCGAACCTGCGACCCCTTGTCCCCCAGACAAGTGCGCTACCAGGCTGCGCTACGCCCCGACTTGAGCCTTTCATTGTAGCGCAAATTTCACGCTTCAAGCAAGCAACAACTCTCTAATTGAATTGAGTTCGGCCCGAACTTGATCGAGTGACAGTGTCACCGGCTCGCTGCTCTCCAAGCCGTCCCTATCATCGGCATCAGTGTCTGCATCCAGGTCAAGCGCGGCCTCAAAGGGTCTTGCTTGCTCGGTCTCGTCATCCCTACCCCAGTCGCTCACCGCCGGCCCGGCAGCGCCGTCGACCAATTGATTGCGGGCGCCACTGATAGTGAAGCCTTGGTCATAGAGCAGGCCGCGAATGCGCCGTATCAGCAGCACCTCATGGTGCTGGTAGTAGCGCCGGTTGCCGCGCCGCTTCATCGGCTTGAGCTGGGTAAATTCCTGCTCCCAATAGCGCAGCACATAGGGCTTCACGCCACAGAGATCGCTCACCTCACCGATGGTGAAATAGCGTTTTGCAGGGATCGCTGGCAGCGAATTTTCCATTGAAATCAACGGCTTCAGGTCGGGACGTCAGACTCTACTCGAAGTCGTCCCCGGCGCACACCTCGCCTTGAACCAAACCCTTGAGTTTATTGCTGGCATGAAAAGTCACCACATCGCGGGCTTTGATCGGGATCGCTTCTCCGGTACGCGGATTGCGCCCGGGACGCGGCGCTTTTCGGCGAATCGTGAAATTGCCGAAGCCGGTCAGCTTGACCTCGTCGCCGCGCACCAGGCTGCGGTGGATGATGTCGAAAAAGGCCTCGACCATGTCCTTGGACTCACGCTTGTTCAGGCCCAGCTTGTCAAACAGCAGTTCGGCCAGCTCCGCCTTGGTCAGCGTCGGCGTATCAAGGCTGGCGAGCAGCATCAGGGCCGCTGGCCCGCCCTCCTTGCCATCATCATCTGCATCGCTCATCAAACCGCCCTCTCTCAGCCGCGCAAACGCGCACCCAAATCTTGGCTCAAGGCAACGACCACCGCCGTCACCGTCTGCTCGATGCGCTCTTCGGTCAGCGTCACCTCGTCGTCCAGCAATTCCAGGCGCACCGCCAGGCTGCGCTCACCGTCCTTCATGTCGGCATTAGCCTGCGAGGGCTTGAAGACGTCGAACAATTTGGCCGAGCGGATCAGGCCATCGTGTGCGCCGGCTATCGCCTGCATCAGGCCGTCATGGCTGACGTTGTCGTCGACAATAACGGCCAAATCACGCAGCACCGCCTGTTGACGCGGGATCGCTTGGGGCGCAGGAATTTTGCGTTGGAGTGCCGCGGCTAAATCAAGCTCGAACAGCACCGGCGCGCCGCCCCCTTGCGGCAGCTCGTAGCCCTGACGCCACTTCGGGTGTAGCTCGCCGATCACGCCGATGGCTATCCCGTCCAGCAAGACGCGCGCGCTGCGCCCCGGGTGCAGGGCAGCATGCTCGGCAGGCACAAAACGCAGTTGGCGCGGCGCGAACAGCGCCTCCAGATCACCCTTGACGTCGAAGAAATCGACCATGCGGTCGCGCTGACTCCATTGCTGCTGCTCGGCCGGGCCGTAGGCAAGACCAGACACCCGCATGGGCTGCGCCACGCCGGCAATGCTGACATCACTTTCGAGCACCGAAGCATCGCGCAGAAAAACGCGGCCAATCTCAAACAGGCGCACGCGTGTGGCGCGGCGGGCGAGGTTGTAGCGCAAGGTGTTGACCAGGCTGCCGAGCAGGCTGGTGCGCATCACGGCCAGAGGCGAGGCGATCGGATTCAGCACCTGGATGGGCTGCTCGTTGCCGGCCAGTTCACGCTCCCAGCGGGCTTCGACAAAGCTGAAATTGATGGTCTCGAAATAGTCACGGGCGGCCACCGCGTGGCGCAGCGCATGCACCGAGCGGTGTGCTTCCGAAGCCACCTTGGCGACCACCGGCGCCAGCGGCGGCGTAGCAGGCAGATTCGGGTAACCGATCACACGGATCACTTCTTCGATCAGATCCTCTTCGATCTGCATATCAAAGCGCCAGCTCGGCGGCGTCACCGTCAGTACGCCGGGTGTCTGCTCGAACTGCAGGCCGAGGCGAGTGAAAACGCGGGCGCAGTCTTCCTGTGTGACCGGCATTCCGATGATCTTGGACGCGCGCGCCACCCGCAGGCTGACCGGCGTGCGCGCCGGCAGCTGGGTCGTTTGATCGTCGAGCGGGCCGCAGCGTGTCCCGGCGCCGCCGCAGATGTCGAGGATCAAATGACTGATGCGCTCGACATGCTGGGCCGTCAGGGCCGGATCCACGCCGCGCTCGAAGCGATGACCGGCGTCGGTCGAGAAATTGAACTTGCGCGAGCGGCCCATCACCGCCTTGGGCCACCAGAACGCCGCCTCCACATAGATGTTGACGGTTTCGTCGGATACCGCGCTGGCGTCGCCGCCCATGATGCCGGCCAGCGACTCCACGCCTTGTGAGTCGGCGACCACGCCGACTGTCGCGTCCAAGGCGACGGTGTTGCCGTTCAAGAGCTTGAGACTTTCGCCCGGCTTGGCCCAGCGCACCACCAGCTCGTCATGGATCTTGTCCAGATCGAAGATATGCGAGGGCCGGCCCAGCTCGAACATCACGTAATTGGAGATATCGACCAAGGGCGACACCGAGCGCTGGCCGCAACGGGCCAGGCGGTCGACCATCCAGGCGGGAGTTTTCGCCTTGGTGTTGACGCCGCGAATGATGCGGCCCGAGAAGCGGCCACACAAATCGGCCGCTTCGATACGCACCGTCAGCTTGTCGGCTATGGCCGGAACGACGGGATCGATAACTGGCAAATTCAGCGGTGCGCCGGTCAATGCCGAGACCTCGCGTGCAATGCCGTAGACGCTCAGGGCATGGGCCAGATTGGGCGTCAGCTTGAGCGTGAACAACGTGTCATCAAGATTCAGGTGCGCGCGGATGTTCTGGCCGATTTGCGCATCGGCCGCCAACTCCAGCAGGCCGCCCTGCTCATCGCTGAGCTTGAGCTCACGCGCCGAACACAGCATGCCGAAGCTGTCGACGCCGCGCAGCTTGCCGACATTGATCTTGAAGGGCTTGCCGTCCTCGCCTGGGGGCAGCTCCGCCCCGACGGTCGCCAGCGGCACCTTGATGCCGACGCGCGCATTCGGTGCGCCACAGACGATTTGCAGCGGCTCGGGGCCGCCCGCATTGACGCTGCAGATGCGCAGCTTGTCGGCGTTAGGATGCTGCTCGGCGCTCAGAATTTCGGCCACCACAATGCCATGGAAAGGAGGTGCAACCGGGCGCAGCTCTTCGACTTCCAAGCCTGACATGGTCAGCAGCTCGGCCAGCTCTTGGGTGTTCAGCGCGGGGTCACAAAAGGTCCGCAGCCAGGATTCAGGGAATTGCATGGAATATCTCTCGGGCTACGGTTTCACTTGAACTGGGACAGGAAGCGCAGATCGCCATCGAAGAACTGGCGCAGATCGCCGACGCCATAGCGCAGCATGGCCAGCCGGTCGATGCCGGAGCCAAACGCGAAGCCGATATAACGCTCAGGGTCCAGGCCCATATTGCGGATCACCTGCGGATGCACTTGGCCGGAACCCGACACCTCCAACCAGCGACCTTTCAGCGGGCCGGAGGCGAACATCATGTCGATCTCGGCACTCGGCTCGGTGAA
>NZ_JANNMI010000128.1:0-2085 GCF_031397715.1 Roseateles sp. | reverse complement strand
CCGGTTTTTATGACCGCGTACATATCAGCCCTTTCAATTAAACCACCCGTAAAGCTCAGGCTTTGCCGCTAAAGCGACCAAGCAAGCCAACAGGCCTAAATCCAGCTAAACCCAGCATTTCTCCACACCTTTGAATAGCGCAGAGCCAATGAGTTTAGCACGGCCAAAGAAAATCACCAAGTCGTGGCTGAGCAAAGCGTTGCGAGCGTTGAGTCTGACGCACAATCCTTCACCAGGTCCAGCCGCCCCAACTTGGGCTGCTCTCTATAATCCCAACTTCGTTTGAATGAGATCCGAGCGTGCACGCAGCGTCTGTTTCGACCCCTCCGACCCCTTCCATTGGCCCCGCAACCAACGAAACGCTGGCCACATTGGCAGCCGAAATGCTCAAGGTCGATGCGGTTATCGCCGATCGTTTGGGCTCCGAAGTTGCGCTGATCAATCAAATCGCCGGCTACATCGTCCATGCAGGCGGTAAGCGCATGCGCCCGAAGCTGGTGCTTTTGTTCGCCAACGCGCTTGGGTTTGACGGCCCACAGCGCTTCGAGATGGCTGCCGTTGTCGAGTTCATTCACACCGCGACCTTGCTACACGACGATGTGGTCGATGAGTCCTCACTGCGGCGCGGCAAGCAAACCGCCAATGCCTTGTTCGGCAACGCGGCCAGCGTGTTGGTGGGCGACTTCCTCTATTCGCGTGCCTTCCAGATGATGGTGTCGGTGAACCGCATGCGGGTGCTGGAGGTGCTTGCAGAAGCGACCAATGTGATCGCCGAGGGCGAGGTCCTGCAGCTGATGAATATGCACGACCCGGACATCAGCGTAGAGAGTTACTTACGCGTCATCCGTTTCAAAACCGCTAAGCTATTTGAGGCCAGTGCGCGCCTCGGCGCCGTATTGGCCGACAGCACGCCAGAAATTGAAGTGGCTTGCGCAGGCTACGGCCGCGCACTCGGCACCGCCTTCCAGCTGATAGACGATGTGCTGGACTACGAGGGCGACAGCCAGTCGCTGGGCAAGAACGTCGGCGACGATTTGCGGGAGGGCAAGACCACCTTGCCGCTGCTGATTGCAATGGAGCGCAGCAGCAGCGAGCAAAGAGCGCTGTTGCGCCACGCCGTCGAACACGGCGAGCAAGAGCGCCTGAGCGAAATAGTCGATATCGTGCGCTCAACCGGCGCCTTGGAAGCGACCCGAGATGCCGCTAGAGCCGAGGCAAAGCTGGCTCGCGACTGCCTGAGCCTGCTGCCGCCCTCAACGTGGCGCGAGTCGCTGTTGGACTTCGCCGCGCAGTCGGTTGAGCGCTCCTCCTGATTCACTCGGCGTCGGTGCTGCGCTTCCTCATCCCCGCCTTGGCCGCATACATGCGCTGATCAGCCTCCGCGATGCAGGCCTGCAATGGCGTCTGCGCATCCGCTCTCAAGGCATAACCTAATGCAGCACTTGGGCTGACCCAGACCTCGGGCGCGACTTCAAACCGAGCTTGCCGGCAACGCTGCATCAGCGCCTCCAGATCGGCCGCCACGCCGTTTTCGCCGCGAGCCGGCAAGACGAACAAGAACTCATCGCCACCGATGCGGTAGCAATCCGCATGCGGCCACTGCGCCCGCGCAGCGCCGGCAAAAGCCCGGATCAAAGCATCGCCCGCCGCATGCCCATGGCTGTCATTGACATGCTTGAGCATATTCATATCGGCCACCACGACCGCCTGCGGGAACGACCCGGTCAGCGCGGCGCCGGCCTTTTCACTGAAATAGTTGCGGTTGTAGAAGCCGGTCAGGCTGTCGGTGTAAAGCAGGTGCTCGCGCTCCCGCAAAAACTGCGTTTTGGCCCTTTGCTCAGCCAGCTTGCGCACCGTCCGCACGGTCACGGCCAAGATCAGCAGCAAGACGACGGCCAACGCCGCCAACAACATGGTCAGCTGCCGATTGGCCTCGTTGCGCAGGGTCGGCACCGTCTGCATACCCAGGTACTTCATCTCCTCAAACTGGATCAATGGAATGACCTTGTCCAGAATGGCCGCCAGCTCCGGCTGCTGACGGCTGACGCCAAAATAGATGAAGGAGTCTTTCGAGGTGCTGCCGCG
>NZ_JANNMI010000121.1:0-2016 GCF_031397715.1 Roseateles sp. | reverse complement strand
CTGGAGATACAAACCAAGGGCGCAACAGTCATCAGCATCCGCGGCGCCGAACAGGATGATTTCAGCCGCGGCTTCATCTGCCCCAAGTGCGTGTCGTTGAAGGACATGCACGACGACCCCGACCGCCTGCGCCAGCCGCTGATCAAGCGCGATGGGCAGTTTGTCGAAGCTACGTGGGACGAGGCGCTGGATGAGGTCGCCAAGCGCCTCTTGCCGGTGATCGCACAATATGGGCGCGACTCGGTGGCCGCCGTGATCGGCAACCCGGCCGCGCACAAAATTAGCTTATTGGCCTACTTCCCGCGCCTGGCCCGCGCGCTGGGCACAGGCAATATCTTTTCGGCGTCAACGCTGGACCAGATGCCCAAGCAGCTCTCCAGCGGCCTGATGTTTGGCCATTGGCTGTCGATTCCGGTGCCCGATATCGAGCGTTGCGACTGGCTGCTGATCCTCGGCGCCAACCCGATGGTCAGCAACGGCAGCCTCTGGACGGTGCCCGACTACCGCGGCAAGGCCAAGGCGATGCGGGCGCGCGGCGGGCGCATCATCGTCGTTGACCCCAGGCGCAGCGAGACCGCAGCGGCGGCCGATGAACATCTGCCGATCCGGCCCAGCGGCGACGTGTTCATGCTGCTGGCCCTGGTCAACACTCTGTTTTCCGAAGGCCTGGTTCGAACGGGGGCTCTGAGCGAGCACTTGAATGGCTTGGACGCTTTGAGGGACGCCACGGCCTCGTTCACGCCCGAGCGCATGGCCGCCGGTTGCGGCATCGAGGCGGCCACGCTGCGCCGCTTGGCGCGCGAGTTGGCCGGCGCCGAGAGGGCCGCCGTGTACGGCCGCATCGGCACGTGCACGCAACGCTTCGGTAGCCTCAACAGCTGGTTGGTCGATGTGCTGAATATCCTCAGCGGACATCTTGACGCGCCCGGCGGGGCCATGTTCCCCAAGGCGGCCGCGTTTGCCGCCAACACCCAGGGCAAGCCGGGCAGTGGCCGCGGCATCAGCACCGGGCGGCGCAGCAGCCGGGTGTCCGGCGCGCCCGAGGTTTTCGGCGAATTGCCCATCACCTGCCTTGCCGAGGAGATCGAGACGGCCGGCGCGGGCCAAGTACGCGCCTTGATCTGCCTGGCAGCGAATCCGGTGCTGTCGACGCCGAATGGCCCGCGGATCGCGCGTGCGCTCGACGGCCTGGACTTCATGCTCAGCCTGGACATTTATCTGAACGAAACCAGCCGCCATGCGGACGTGATCCTGCCGGGCTTGTCGCCGCTGGAGGACTTGCACTTTGACATCGCTTTTCCGCAATTTTCTTTTCGCAACCATGCGCGCTTTTCCGGCCCGGTGTTCGCCAAGCCGGCCGATCAGCCCGAAGAGTGGGAGACCCTGCTGAGGTTGGCGGCGATGGTCGAGGGGCGCGATTGGCGAGCCAAGCCTGATGCGCTGGATGCGCCGGACAGCGCTGGCCTGCGCGGGCCGGAGCGCTTGATCGACCTGGCGCTGCGCAGCGGACCCTATGGCGGCGCAACAGAGCAAGACCTGACCCTGGCGAAAGTCAAAGCCGCAGCGGGAGGGATCGACCTGGGGCCTCTGCAGTCGCGCATCCCCGAGCTGCTGCGCACACCGTCGGGCCGCATCGAATTGGCGCCGCCGGCGCTGCTGGCTGACCTGCTGCACGTCGAGGCGGCGCTGAACGTGCCGGCGCCCGAATTCACTTTGATCGGCCGGCGCGATATCCGCAGCGGCAATAGCTGGATGCACAACCTGCCGCTGCTGGCCAAGGGCCCAGAGCGCTGCACCCTGCTGATCAACCCGCTGGACGCCGCACGCCTGGGCTTGAGTGACGACGGCTACGCCATGCTCAGCACGGCCTTGGGTGAATCGAAGGTGCGGGTGGCGCTCAGCGCCGACATGCTGGTCGGGGTCGTCAGCCTGCCACATGGTTGGGGCCATGACTTGCCGCGCGTACGCTTAACGGTGGCCGGCAACAAGCCGGGAGTCAATTTGAATGCACTGATC
>NZ_JANNMI010000091.1:0-2918 GCF_031397715.1 Roseateles sp. | reverse complement strand
CCGAGGCTCAGGTCAGGCAGGTCACCCGACAACAGTCGCCGCAATCAGCACATCCGCAGGGATGCCCAGGCTGATGTGCAGCCTGCGAATCATGGCCAGCGTCAGAGGGCGTTTGCGGTTCAGGACTTCGTAGACGCGGTTGCTCTTGCCAATGATGGGCTCAAGATCTTTGACGGACAGGCCGCCTTGATCCATCCGAAATTTGATGGCCCCCACCGGATCAGGCGCGGTGATGGGTAGATGCTTGGCCTCGTAGGCTTGCACCAGCGTGGCGAGGATGTCCAGCCTATCGCCCTCCGGCGTGCCCAGATCAGGATCGGAGTCCATCAAGGCGGAAATCTCTGTGAGAGTGGCCTTGTAGTCTGCTTCGGTGCGGATAGGGCGGATGTTCATGTCTCACTCCGTGGCCGGTCAGGCCGAATTGATGGTGTCTGCGTCCACTGCGTCGTACTCATTGTGGGTGCCGAAAAACTTCACGTAGACGATTTCCAATTTGTACGAAACGGCCACGATCAGGCGGTAGTCATTGCCTTTGATGTTGAAAACCACCCGACGGTTTTTCAGCACGCTAGCGCTGCGGTACTGTGCCTTGATGTCAGCGGGCTGGGTCCAGGTCGCACTCGTGGCTTCCTCGTACCAAGCCTTCAGCGGCTGCTCGGCGTCGGGATGGCGCTCCCAGAAGTCCCGAAGGGTAGACACGGCAATCACTCGCATAGGGTGAAGTGTAGTCCCAAAATGGGACTTTGATGAAGCTTTGATAGAAACGCGAGACAAAGCGCGGGGTCAAGTATTGAAGGTCACAGTTTCAGCAACTTCTCCAACGACACCCTGAGTTTTAATTCATGCGGCGCCAGGCTGGCGCTGACCGCTTGGGCTGCGAGGCGCGTGTCGCGCGGAACCGGCTCGCTCAAGGGGTTGCCGCTTTTGCCCAAGAGGCTGGCCACCATTGGCTCCGTCGCGCTGTGGCCGCGTTTGAAGACGATGCCGACCTCGCCATTGGCTAGCCGCACCAGGCTGCCAAGCGGATAGAGCCCCAGAGTCTTGACGATGGCGGCGCCAGCCTCGTCGGGCTGCTTCATCTCGTCCAGAAACACCGCGCGCGCGGCCATCGCGCCCGGCTGTGCCTTGCGCGAACCACGGGGGCTGATGCGCGAGGCGAACATGTCGATGCGGCGCAAGAGCCGCGCCAGCTGTTCGGCCGGTGCACGGCCGGCCAGCGGGCCGGGGCCGGCGTCATGGTGCAGGCAAACGGTCTTGAGCCACAGCTCGGAGCTGGCGCCCAGCTCGCCCAGCAAGGCGGCCGAGCGGTCGCCATGCGAGATCAGCGCTTGCCGCTGGGCGTGGCTGGGTTCTTCGACCTGGGCAGCCAGGCGGTCTTGGTTGGCGCTGATGCTGATGTTCATGCTCAGTGCGGCTTGTGTCAGTGCCAAGCGCCAGTCGTCGGGCCAGCCGAGTTTGGCGGCGCAGAGTTCGGCCAGCGCTAGGCAGAGCAGGGCGTGGCGGCCGCTGTACTTCTCGAAGCCCTGAGCGGCGTCATAAATCAACAACATCAGGATCGCGTCGGGCTTGTGGCTTAACCGTGCGACGGCGTCGTTATGCAGTTGCCGAAAACGGCCGCGAAAGTCGTCGGTGCGAGGGTCGCGCAAGAGGCTGTGCGCGTGCATCTGCAGATCGGCCCAGGCCGCTTGCTCGCCCAGATCGACCTTCTTATTGCGATCGGTTTTGACGAAGTCGGCCTGCACCTTGACGATGTCACTCAAGTTCGCGCCCTGGTGCATCAAGGTATCCATCTTGTGCGCTTGCGCGCGGTGGAACTCCTTGGTCTCGTGGGCCAGCACCCAGACGCCGCTGGCCAGCAAAGCCTGCATCTGCGGCGCGTTGGACAAGGTTTGGCCGCTGGCCACCAGCAGCTTGCCGGCCGCGTCGCGCAGCGAAAACGTCAACACCTGGCCGATGCGCAGGCTGTTGGGGGGAAGCTGAATCAGATCCATAGTGGTTAATTGTCGGCCGGGGTGGCGCTGAATTCAGTCGTGTTGTTGGGCTGCCTGTAAAATCGCGCACGGTTCAAGGAGCGTTGCGACCCGCCCTGGTGAGTTCCACCACGGCCGGCCAGGCTTGAACAGGCAAATGGATACCCAGCTTGCCGACAACGACGCTCACCGATCCATGTTTTTTGTGGCCGCGGTGAGTTCGCGGCCAGTTGTTTCCTTGAGGCCGCCATGACTACAAATTCCACCAGCACCCCAGGCTCAGCGCCGCCCGCGATGAAGCTTTCCGGGCTGGAGCCGGTGCTGATCGAGGCCGGCACGCTGTTCGTCAATATCGGCGAGCGCACCAATGTGACCGGCTCGAAGGCCTTCGCCCGGCTGATCCTGAACGGCCAGTTCGAGGACGCCTTGGCCGTCGCCCGCCAGCAGGTCGAGAACGGCGCCCAGGTGATCGACATCAATATGGACGAGGCGATGCTGGACAGCCAGGCGGCGATGGTGCGCTTTCTGAACCTGATCGCCGGCGAGCCCGAGATTGCCCGTGTGCCGATCATGATCGACAGCAGTAAATGGAGCGTCATCGAGGCCGGCCTGAAGTGCATCCAGGGCAAGGGCATCGTCAACTCGATCTCGATGAAGGAGGGCGAGGCCGAGTTCAAGCGCCAGGCCAAGCTGGTGCGGCGTTACGGCGCCGCCGCCGTGGTGATGGCGTTTGACGAACAGGGTCAGGCCGACACCTATGCCCGCAAGATCGAGATCTGCGAGCGCGCCTACCGGCTGCTGGTGGACGAGGTCGGTTTTCCGCCCGAGGACATCATCTTCGACCCGAATATCTTTGGACTCAATTCCGAAAAGCATCCAAGATCTCGCAACGAACGGCGAAGATCCTCCATGCGAGCGATGTCGAACAGGATTACTCGCAGCGTGGTA
>NZ_JANNMI010000056.1:0-2926 GCF_031397715.1 Roseateles sp. | reverse complement strand
GGCAAGGCTGACTTAGACTATTTTCACAATGTGGCGCGGCTCAGGCGGGCGCCGAAAACAGGAGACAAGGGCATGGCTTTGATGGGTCAGATGATGACGAGCTCGCTGCTGATTTCGTCGCTGCTCAAGCATGCGGCGCGGCACGCGGGCGATGTCGAAATTGTCAGCAAGCGGGTCGAGGGCGATCTGCACCGCTACACCTGGCGCGCGGCCGAGCTGCGCTCGCGCCAGTTGGCGCAAGCGCTGGCGCGCTTGGGTTGCGTCAGCGGCGACCGGGTGGCCACGCTGGCCTGGAACGGCTACCGGCATTTGGAGATTTATTACGGCGTGTCGGGCTCCGAGCTGGTCTGCCACACCATCAACCCGCGCTTGTTCCCTGAGCAGATCGCCTGGATCGCCAACGACGCGCAGGACCGCGTGTTGTGCTTTGACCTGAACTTCTTGCCCTTGGTGGAGCAGTTGGCTGCAGCAATGCCCAGCATCCAGCACTATGTGCTGATGACGGACCGGGCCCATATGCCGGCGCAAACTTCGCTGCCCGGCCTGCTCTGTTACGAAGAGCTGCTGGAGGCCGAGGACGGTGACTACGCCTGGCCCGAGTTTGACGAGCAAACCGCGTCGAGCATTTGCTACACCTCGGGCACCACCGGCCACCCCAAGGGCGCCGTCTACAGCCACCGCTCCAGCGTCTTGCACGCCATGGGCGCGGCGCTGCCGGATGCGCTGGACTGCTCGGCCCGCGACGTGGTGATGCCGGTGGTGCCGATGTTCCACGTCAATGCCTGGGGCCTGCCTTATTCTTGCGCCATCGTCGGCTGCAAGCTGGTGATGCCGGGGCCGCATATGGACGGCAAATCCTTGTATGAGCTGTTTGAGAGCGAGGGCGTCACCTTCAGCGCTGGCGTGCCGACCATCTGGCTGGGCTTGCTGACCTATGTGAAGGCCAATGGGCTCAAGTTCAGCAGCTTCAAGCGCACGGTGATCGGCGGCTCGGCCTGCCCGCCGGCGATGATGGCCACGCTGATCGATGACTACGGCGTCGACGTGATCCATGCCTGGGGCATGACCGAGATGTCGCCGCTGGGCACCGCCTCCAAACTCAATGCCGCCCAGTTGCTCCTGCCCAAGGACGAGCAGCGCCGTTTGCTGGCCAAGCAGGGCCGCGCGATCTACGGCGTCGACATGACCGTCGTTGACGACGCCGGGCAGGCCTTGCCTTGGGACGGGGTGAGTTCAGGTAATTTGCTAGTGCGCGGACCCTGGGTGATCAGCCGGTACTACCGCCACGCGGAGTCGCCGCTGCTCACCGTTGACGGCGAGCCGGGCTGGTTCCCGACCGGCGACGTGGCCACCATCGACGCCTATGGCTTTATGCAGATCACCGACCGCAGCAAAGACGTGATCAAGTCGGGCGGCGAGTGGATCAGCTCGATCGATCTGGAGAACATCGCGATGGCCCACCCGGCCGTGTTTGAGGCGGCGGTGATCGCCTGCGCGCATCCGAAGTGGGACGAGCGGCCGCTCTTGGTGGTGGTCAAGAAACCTGATGCCGAATTGACCCGTGAACAGATGCTGGCGTTTTTTGAAGACCGGATCGCCAAATGGCAGATCCCGGACGACGTCGTGTTTGTCACAGAGTTGCCGCACACCGCCACCGGCAAGCTCTTGAAGTTGAAGCTGCGCGAGCAGTTCAAGGCTCACCGCTTGGCCGAGCTGTGAGTGAATTTTCTAACCGGCTGACCCGTTCAAAAACCAAATCGGAGACAACGATGTTCGCAGTTAAACATGTGATGCAAGCGGGCGCCCTGGCGGCCTTGATGCTGGGGGCCGGCATGGCCACGGCGCAAAAAGGCGAGACCGTCAAGCTCGTCTATATCGACGCGCTGTCGGGCCTGATGGGCCCGGTGGGCCAAAACCAGGTCAAGAGCTTCCAGTTCTTTGCCGAGAAGTTCAATGCGTCAAATCCGGCCGGCGTGAAGTTCGAGGTCGTCGCGATCGACAACAAACTCAGCCCGGCCGAGTCGCTGAATGCCCTGAAGTCGGCGATCGACCAGGGTGCTCGCTACATCATGCAGGGCAATGGCTCCAGCGTGGCCCTGGCGCTCAGCGACGCGGTCAGCAAACACAACGAGCGCAACCCCGGCAAGGAAGTGATTTACCTGAACTATTCGGCCGTTGACCCGGACCTGACCAATAGCAAATGCAGCTACTGGCATTTCCGCATGGACGCCGACACCTCGATGAAGATGGAGGCGCTGACCACCTTCATGAAGGGCCAGGCCGACATCAAAAAGGTGTTCTTGCTGAACCAGAATTACGCTCACGGCCACCAGGTCGCCAAATACGCCAAGGACTTGTTGGCGCTGAAGCGGCCCGATATTCAGATCGTCGGTGAGGACCTGCACCCGCTCGCCCAGGTGCGTGACTTTGCGCCCTACATTGCCAAGATCAAGGCCAGCGGCGCCGATACCGTCATCACCGGCAACTGGGGCTCAGACCTTGCCCTGCTGATCAAGGCGGCCAATGAGTCGGGCTATAACGGCAAATTCTTCACCTATTACACCGGTGTCACCGGCACGCCCACGGCGCTGGGCGCGGCCGGCGCCGGGCGGGTCTACCAGGTGTCCTACAACCACTACAACATGGGTGGCCAGATGGGCAAATGGCAAGACGAATTCAAGGCCCGCTTCAAGGACGATTTCTACACCGGCAGCGTGATCCACATCTACAGCCTGCTGGGCGAAGCCTTTGTCAAGGCCAAATCGACCGACCCGGTCAAGGTGGCCGCGGCGCTCGAAGGGCTCAAGGTCAAGAGCTTCAACGGCGATGTCGAGATCCGCAAGGCCGACCACCAGTTGCAGCAGACGCTGTTCCTGACGCAGTGGCAGAAGACCGATGCCAAGCATCCCTACAGCCCGGAGAACAC
>NZ_JANNMI010000472.1:0-4919 GCF_031397715.1 Roseateles sp. | reverse complement strand
TCCTCCGAGTTCTCCCTGAAGATCACCATGTCGGTCTTGTGGGGCTCCTTCACCGGACTCGGCACGCCCTCGAAGTACTGGATCGGTCGCAGGCAGACATACAGGTCAAGTTCCTGCCGCAGCGCGACGTTGAGCGAGCGGATGCCACCACCGACCGGCGTGGTCAGCGGGCCCTTGATCGAGACCACGTAGTCCTTGAGCACCTGCAGCGTTTCTTCCGGCAGCCACACATCAGGGCCGTAGACCTTGGTCGATTTCTCGCCCGCGTAGATCTCCATCCAGTGGATCTGGCGCTTGCCGCCGTAGCTCTTGGCTACCGCCGCATCGACCACCTTGACCATCACCGGCGTGATGTCGAAGCCGGTGCCGTCGCCCTCGATGAACGGGATGATCGGCTGATCGGGCACGTTCAACGAGTAGTCCGCGTTGACGGTGATCTTCTGGCCGCCCGCGGGCACCTGGATGTGCTGGTACATGAGGTTCTCTTTCGTCTCGGCGAAGGGTGGGCAATGAAACCGAAGAAATTGTAGGCGACCGCCGCACGACCTCAGCCCGGTAGACACCAAGCCGCCGCCGTGCCGCCACGCAGCGTCTGCACGATAGCCCAGCCGCCAGCCACCACCAGCAACGCGCCGGTGGCCCGCACCGCCAGCGTCGCCAGGCGCTCACCGCGACCGGCCAGTCGCGCCAGCAGCAGCGGTAGCGCCACCAAACCACCGGCGCTGGCAAGGGCAAACGCTGCCATCACCAGCGCACCCGACCAAGCCGATTGCGCCAGCGTAGCGACCGCCAATGCTGCGTAGAGCAAACCGCACGGCCAGCCGACCCAGGCCAGCCCGAGCCCAAATGCCGGCAGCCGTCGGGGCTGGGTGCGATGCGGTCCCTGCACCGGTAGCCAGCCTACCGGGCCGCGACCGAGCGCCTGAAAAGGCAGGCGGCCGGTCAGCAGCAGCCACAGGCCAAGCATCAGGCCGGCAAGCTGCAAAAGTGTCCACAGTGGCCGCAGCCACGCCGTGGCGCGCGCCAGATCGAACAACGCGCCGGTGCCGGCCGCCGCCAGCGCGCCAGCCGCGGCGTAGGCCAGCAGCCGCCCGACATGCCAGGCGGCGAGAGCCTGAACCGGCTGCCCGCCGCCGCAGCTGCGCGCAATGGCGTGACAGGGCGCGCTGCACATCGCCACGCAATGCGGGCTGCCGGCAGCGCCGATCAAGGCCGCCGCGGCCACCAACGCAGCGTCCACGCCGCGTTCAGCGTGTGGCCGGCGCGGCGCTGGCGGCCGGCACCGGGGTGGCCGCCAGGTTGCGACCCTCGCGTGCCGGCAGCGTGCTGCGTTCGTCGTTGCTGTGGGTTCTCGGCAGCACCGGATCGGCGCCATCGACGGCGATGTAGATCGTCACGAAGCTGGCGATCACCACCACCAGCGGTCCGCCCCAGACCATCCACCAGATCGGCATGTGCCACCAGCGCTGTTCGCTTGTTTCAGTATTCATGGAGGACTCAGCGTGGAACGATAAACGTCGACTTCTCGACCAGCGGCGCGCGGCCCTCGTCGAGGCTGATGACGAACTCGACCGGATGCGCGCCAGCGCCCAGCGACTGCGCCGCGTCGGGTGGCACCTGCACCGAAACCGGCACCCAGCGCGACTCGGCCGGCGCCAGCACCAGCGTGCCGCGCACCTGCGCCTCGGCGCCCGGGATGCCGCGCACGCCAATGCTGACCGGCAACGCGGCCTCGGTGTTGTTCATCAGTTGCACGCTGTAGCTGTTTTCGATGCGCCCGTCTTGCACCAGACGCGCCAGCGCGCCGCGGTCGCGCACCACGTCGATCCGCAGCGGCGCGCGAAGCCACAGCGAAGTCACGAAGGCGCCGCCAATGGTCAGCAGAATCGCGCTGTAGATGAGCACGCGCGGCCTCAACAGGTGGCGCAGGCTGAGGTGCTCACGCGCGCCGGTAACGATTTCGCGCTGAGTGGCGTAGCGGACCAGACCGCGCGGGTAGTCCATCTTGTCCATCACACCGTCGCAGACGTCGATGCAAGCCGCGCAACCAATGCACTCGTACTGCAGGCCCTTGCGGATATCAATGCCGGTAGGGCAGACCTGTACGCACAAGGTGCAATCGATGCAAGACCCCAGGCCAGCAGCCTTGATGTCGGTCTTTTTGCTGCGCGAGCCGCGTGGCTCGCCGCGCTCGGCGTCGTAGCTGATGATCAGCGTGTCTTTGTCGAACATCGCGCTTTGAAAACGCGCATAAGGGCACATGTATTTGCAGACCTGCTCGCGCAGGAAACCCGCATTGCCATAGGTCGCAAAACCATAGAACAAGACCCAGAACCATTCCCAAGGCCCAAAGCCCAAAGTGAATGCCTCGGCCCACAACTCCTTGATCGGCGTGAAATAGCCCACGAAGCTGAAGCCCGTCCACAGGCCCACCACGATCCAACTCAGCTGGGTGGCACTCTTGCGCCAAAGCTTGTTGAAACCCCATGGCGCGGCGTCAAGTTTGATGCGGGCCTGCCGGTCGCCCTCAAACTTGCGCTCAATCCACATAAAGATTTCGGTGTAGACCGTTTGAGGGCAGGCAAAGCCACACCAGAGCCGCCCCGCCACTGCCGTGAACAAAAACAGCGCATAGGCCGAAATCAGCAACAGCCCCGTCAGGTAAATGAAGTCCTGCGGGTAGAGCACCAAGCCGCCGATGTAAAAGCGCCGGCTGGCCAAGTCAAACAGCACCGCCTGCCGGTCGTTCCACTGCAGCCAAGGCAGGCCATAAAACAAAATCTGCGTGAACCAGACCAGACCCCAGCGCCAACGCGCAAACAAGCCGCTGACAGCACGCGGGTAGATCTTGCTTTGGGCTTGGTAGAGCGAAACGATCTCGATGACCGTTTGGTTGCCCTTGCCTGCCGAGGCTGGCTTGAGGGTCTTGCTCTGGCTCTTGTCCGACTCTGCGCTCATGCCTACCTTGGGTGAAACTTACTTCTCAGGTTTTACTTGGCCGCGGCGGCCACATTGCTCGACATGCTCCAGACATAAGCGCCCACGATGTGGATCTGCTCTGGGCTCAGGCGAGTGGACTGCGCGGGCATGACATTGTTTTTGCCGTTGTTGATCATGCTGACCACGGCATCTTCACCCCAACCATGCAGCCACACCTTGTCCGTCAAATTCGGCGCACCGATCGCCTGATTGCCCTTGCCATCCACGCCATGGCAGGCCGCGCAAACGCCAAACTTGGCACGTCCCATCTGTGCAGCGATCGCGTTATGCGCACTGCCGGAAAGGCTCAGCACATAGTTGGCGACATTGCGCACATCTTCAGGCGTGCCGACCGCAGCGGCCATTGGAGGCATCATGCCGTTGCGACCGTTGACGATGGTCTGGGTGATGGTCTCGTGGTTGCCGCCATAGATCCAGTCGGTGTCGGTCAGGTTGGGGAAGCCCTTGCTGCCCTTGCCATCGGAGCCGTGGCAGCCGGCGCAGTTATTGGCGAACAAACGCTCGCCGATACCCATCGCCACCGGATCTTGTGCCAAGGCCTCGACCGGCTTGCCCTCAAACTTTGCAAACAAAGTCGCCATCGCTTTGTTTGCGGCCGCCTGCTCCTGCTGGTACTGACCTTCACTGGTCCAACCCAGCGAACCGGGCTTGCTGCCCAGCCCAGGGTAGATGGCAAGATAAATGCCGGCGAACACCACCGTCAGCACAAACAAAATCGCCCACCAACGCGGCAGCGGGTTGTTCAGCTCGACCAGGTCTTCGTCCCAGACATGGCCGGTGCTGTTGTCGTCGGCCATGACCTTGCGGCGGCTGGCGATAAAGAGCAAAAAGATACAAAAAGCCAAGCCCAGGATCGTGCCGGCGGCGATGAACAGCGACCAGCCATCATGGAAAAAATCACTCATTGCGGCCTCCCCTTGCCATCGTCACCCAGGGGCAACATGCCCTGCTCTTCAAAGCTCGCCTTGTTGCGGCTGGAGTAAGCCCAGCCCACGATACACAGAAACACCAGCAGCGAAAACACCGTCACTGCCGCCCGCAAAATATTGATATCCATAGCAATCAACCTTTCACTTCAGCGCAGTGCCGAGCACCTGTAAGTAAGCGATTACCGCATCCAACTCGCTGCGGCCCTTGACGGCTTCAGCGGCTTCGGCAATTTCCTGGTCCGTGTAGGGCACGCCGACCGTTCGCAAGGCACGGAACTTGGGCGCCATGTCAGCCGGGTCCAGCAAATTTTTCGCCAGCCACGGGTAGGCCGGCATATTGGACTCGGGCACCAAGTCGCGCGGATTGGTCATGTGAATGCGATGCCATTCGTCGCTGTACTTGCCACCGACGCGGTGCAGATCGGGCCCCGTGCGCTTGCTGCCCCACTGGAACGGGTGGTCGTAGACGAACTCACCGGCGGTTGAAAAATGACCGTAGCGCAGCGTCTCCGAACGGAAGGGGCGAATCATCTGCGAGTGGCAGTTGTAGCAGCCCTCGCGGATGTAGATGTCGCGCCCGGCCAGTTGTAGCGCGGTATAGGGCTTGAGCCCGGGTGCGGCTTCGGTGGTCGAGCGCTGGAAGAACAGCGGAATAATTTCCACCGCGCCGCCGACGATGATCGTCAGCAGCACCAGCACAATCATCAGAAAACTATTGGTCTCGATTTTCGCGTGACCGGTGGCTTTATCGTTTGTCGATGCCATATCAATTTCTCCTTGGTCAGCGAAGCATCAGGCGTGAGCCAACGTGGTCGGGATAGCGCTAGCCTGAGCACGGCCGACCTGCACCGTCTTGATCACGTTCCAGGCCATGATCAACATGCCGCCCAGGTAAAGCACGCCGCCCAGCAGCCGCACCACATAGAAGGGGTAGGTGGCCTTGACGCTCTCCACAAAGGTGTAGACCAAGCTGCCGTCAGGGTTGACCGC
>NZ_JANNMI010000444.1:0-2149 GCF_031397715.1 Roseateles sp. | reverse complement strand
CCACATCGACCTTCTGGAAGCGCCGACTCAGTGCCGCGTCCTTCTCGAAGATGCCGCGGTACTCGGTGAAGGTGGTCGCACCGATGCACTTCATCGCGCCGCTGGAGAGCGCCGGTTTGAGAAGATTGCTGGCGTCCAGCGTGCCGCCCGAGGCCGCGCCGGCACCAATCAAGGTGTGGATCTCGTCGATGAAAAGGATCGCGTTGGGCTGGTCCTTCAACTGCTTCAAGACCGCCTTCAGGCGTTGCTCGAAGTCACCGCGGTACTTGGTGCCCGCCAACAGCGAGCCCATATCGAGCGAATAAACCACCGCCTCGGCCAGCACGTCGGGCACCTGACCCTCGGTGATGCGCCAGGCCAAGCCTTCCGCGATCGCGGTCTTGCCGACGCCGGCCTCGCCGACCAAGAGCGGATTGTTCTTGCGCCGGCGGCAGAGAATCTGCACCACGCGCTCGACCTCCAACTCGCGGCCGATCAGCGGATCGATCTTGCCGTCTTTGGCGAGTTGATTCAGGTTCTGGGTGAACTGATCCAGCGGCGATCCCTTGCCCTGACCTTCGGCCTCTTCACGCTCGGCCTCGGGGTTAGCGGCACCGTCGGCACCCTTGGGTACATCGGGTGGATCGGACTTCTTGATGCCGTGGGCAATGAAATTCACCACGTCCAGGCGGGTCACGCCCTGCTGGTGCAGGTAGTAGACGGCGTGCGAATCCTTCTCGCCGAAGATCGCCACCAGCACATTCGCGCCGGTGACTTCCTTCTTGCCGCTGCCGGTGGACTGCACATGCATGATGGCGCGCTGAATCACGCGCTGGAAACCCAGCGTAGGCTGGGTGTCCACCTCGTCGGAGCCGCCCACGGTGGGCGTGTTCTCCTTGATGAATTGCGCCAGACTCTTGCGCAAATCGTCCAGATTGGCCGAACAGGCTCGCAGCACTTCGGCCGCAGAGGGGTTGTCCAACAAGGCCATCAACAAGTGCTCGACGGTGATGAATTCGTGGCGCTGCTGGCGCGCCTCGACGAACGCCATGTGAAGGCTAACTTCAAGCTCTTGCGCAATCATGCGGCCTCCATAATGCACTGCAAAGGATGGCCGGCTCGCCTTGCGGCGGCCAGCACTAACTCGACTTTCGTCGCTGCAACGTCTTTGCTGAAGACGCCGCAAACCCCACGCCCATCGTGGTGGATTTTTAGCATGATCTGGGTCGCGGTATCCAGGTCATGACGGAAATACTCCTGCAAAACCATCACAACAAATTCCATCGGAGTGAAATCATCGTTCAGCAGCAGGACTTGATAGAGCCGCGGAGGTTCTGTTTTTTGAGTCGCACGCTCAATGGTGGTGGTGCCGTCAGCATTGTCGCGGCCCGGATTATTGGCCGGCGGCACTGGCGGTTGAATGGGGGTATCTGGCATGGATTGATTCTATCGACTGAGCCCAAACCTCGCTCGGACCCTTTGGCATCTTGCGCCATCGCGGCTGATTGCAAGACTTGAATTGGCCCCAAGCAAAGGCTTTTTTCACAAACCCCAAGCGACCCGAGGGTCGACCCCATTCGGGCTGGCCCCGAATTGACACGGCTCGGGCCCGATTTGAAAATCGGCGCCGGTGCAGTGAGCACCGTGCATATGGGGAAGGAGTCGGCTATGGCCTTAGGTACTGTGAAATGGTTCAACGATTCAAAAGGCTTCGGCTTTATTGAACCAGAAGCGGGCGGCGACGATGTGTTCGCCCATTTTTCAGCCATACAAATGGAGGGCTTTCGAACGCTGGCACAAGGCAGCCGGGTCAACTTTGATCTGATTCAGGGGCCCAAAGGCCAGCTGGCGCAGAACATCACCGCACTGGCGAGCGTGGTGGCGGCGCAAGCTCCGGCCGAGGTGAGTGAGGCAGCCTGATCCTGGCGGCTTCCCGATCGCCGCAAAAGAAAAGGGCTCGCATGTTGCGAGCCCTTTTTCATTTTTGCAAGCCGGTCAAGCCAGCGCCGCCGGCAAGGTTTGGTTTACATGTGGTCGATCATGACCTGGCCGAAGCCAGAGCAGGAGACCTGTGTCGCACCGTCCATCAAGCGCGCGAAGTCATACGTGACCTTCTTGCTCAAGATCGACTTGCCCATCGATTCGATGATCAGGTCGGCGGCTTCAACCC
>NZ_JANNMI010000413.1:0-17212 GCF_031397715.1 Roseateles sp. | reverse complement strand
GGCTTGGTTGAATTTTCACTCCTCATTGCGGAATTGAGATCAAAAATCACCTTCTGGTCCCTCGCACTGAAGCGCAAGGCAGTCGCCACGGCCAAGTAGTCAGCAGGTGCTACTTGGATGGTGATTTCACCGAACTGGTTTTTGAGATGTTGAATTTTTTCGCCAAAGACGGACGCGAGCGCCGTCTGCAGGGTGTCAAGTTTGCTCATCTGTGCTTGATTCCACTCAGCGCGCGATGGTGTTTTCGCGGCGAATCTTGGCCTGCAACTGCAGGATGCCGTAGAGCAGCGCCTCGGCCGTCGGCGGGCAGCCGGGCACATAGACGTCCACCGGAACAATGCGGTCGCAGCCGCGTACAACCGAATAGCTGTAGTGGTAGTAACCACCCCCATTGGCGCAGGACCCCATCGACAGCACCCAGCGTGGCTCGGCCATCTGGTCATAAACCTTACGCAAGGCGGGCGCCATCTTGTTGCACAGCGTGCCAGCGACGATCATCAGATCGGACTGCCGCGGGCTGGGCCGGAACAACATGCCGAAGCGGTCGATGTCATAGCGGGCCGCGCCCGCGTGCATCATCTCCACGGCACAGCAGGCCAGACCGAAGGTCATCGGCCATAAAGATCCAGTCTTGGACCAGTTGATCAGCTTATCCACCGAGGTGGTGACAAAGCCTTCTTTCAAAACGCCTTCGATACCCATTGCAAGCCTTCAAACGTCATAGCCATAGGGGTTCACCGCAAATCCGCGACAAAACCAACACCCACCCCTTCAGGACTGAACCAAGTTATACCTTGAGCGCGTGGCTTTATATCACTCCCAGTCCAAAGCCCCTTTGATCCATTCGTAGGCAAAACCCACAACCAGAATGCTCAGGAAACTAATCATGGCCCAGAAACCCGTCGGCCCAATCTCCCGCAGCGCTACCGCCCAAGGGAATAGGAAGGCAATTTCCAGGTCAAACAAAATGAACAAAATCGCCACGAGGTAATACCGCACATCGAATTTCATGCGCGCATCTTCAAAGGCCTCGAAGCCGCATTCATAGGGGGAGTTTTTGGCCGCGTCGGGCCGATTCGGACCCAGCAGAAAGCCGAGCACTTGGGGCGCCACGCCGACGCCGGCGCCGACCAGGATGAAGAGGATGACGGGTAAGTACTGATCCAAGTTCATGGGTGACGCTCTTTAAAAACCGCCGTCCGCCTCCAGGCCCCGGCCATGTTTCAGAAGTGATTCGAAAGAAAAAACAACGGGCGCTGCGTTGGCGATTCCTCACCCACGAATACGCCCGCTTTGCATTGTCAACTCCCACCGTTCGCCAACTTTAAACGGTGCTTGCGATGATGCTCAAGGGCAAATACCTCACAGGCTCTAGCCCCAAGATACTAACCGCTGATTTGGTGCCGTCGGCGAGACTCGAACTCGCACAGCTTTCGCCACTACCCCCTCAAGATAGCGTGTCTACCAATTTCACCACGACGGCATTTTCCTATCTTTGACTTGCTTTTCCGGCAGCGAGAGGGATTGCCATCAAGTCAGCCTCGAATTCTATACTGAAAATTTACCGCTCTATCTAAGCTTGCGACAAATTATCCATCTTTAGTCGAGGGCCAAGCTATTGCTTCGGCGCGACTTCCGACGCAGCAATAGCCGCTGGTGCAAGCGCAGCCCCAGGGATGGCGGCAGCGCCCGATGCCGCAATTGCCACCGGCGTTGGCTTGTCAAGAATGGTGTCCTTGCTGCCAGCACCCGAACGATGGTTGGCCAAATAGGCCATCGCCAAGGTGGAGACAAAAAACACCGTCGCACACACCGCCGTGCTGCGTGACAGGAAGTTCGAGCTGCCGGTCGCACCAAACAAGCTGCCCGATGCACCGCTGCCAAAGGACGCCCCCATATCGGCACCCTTGCCATGCTGAACCAAAACCAAACCAATCATTACCAAGGCGCTCAACAACTGCAACACCAAGACCAAATTCATCCAAAATTGCATTTCAAACACTCCAAAGGTTTTTCAACACGCTCGACAAAAGCCGAACTTGTGGGGGAAAAGTTACATCGCAGCGCGACAAATCGAAGCAAAGTCCCCTGCTTTCAAGGCCGCACCACCGATCAAGCCGCCGTCGATATCCGCCTGGGCGAACAGTTGCGCGGCATTTTCTGGCTTGACGCTGCCACCATAGAGAATTCGCATGCTGGCGGCCTTTTGCGTTGCTGCATGCAACTGCATGCGAAGCACGGCATGCACTGCCTGCGCCTGCTCAGGGCTGGCCGTCAAACCTGTGCCAATCGCCCAGACGGGCTCGTATGCCAAGACAATCTCACCGATGCAATGCGTCAAGGTGTGAGTGACGGCAGCCAACTGACGCTTGACGACCAACTCGGTCTGCCCTGCCTCACGCTCGGCCAAGGTTTCGCCGACGCAAACAATCGGCGTCACGCCGTGCGCCAACGCTGCCTTGGCTTTATCCGCCACCAATTGATCGCTCTCCTGGTGAAAAGCACGGCGTTCTGAATGGCCGACGATCACATAACGGCAACCCAGATCAGCCAGCATCAAGGAGGACACTTCGCCGGTATAGGCACCCTGCTCATGGGCCGAGCAATCTTGGGCACCCAAGAGCAGCGCTTGGCCAGTCAAGGCCAAAGCAGTCTCAGCCAAATAGGGGAAAGGCACGCAGACCGCCACCTCAGCACTCCAAGGCCCAGCCTCTTTGAGCGCACTCAGCAAGGCCGCATTGGCGGCGCGGCTACCATGCATTTTCCAATTTCCAACGACCAGTTTCTTACGCATTGCCAACTCCAATCTCACCAGCTCATCATGATTTTGCCGACATGCTCGCCGGACTCCATCAAGGCATGGGCCTGGGCTGCCTGATCGGCCGCGAAACTGCGGTAGATCACCGGTGCGATCACGCTGCGCGATGCCAGTAAAGGCCAAACGCGTTCACGCAAAGCAGCCGCAATACTCGCCTTGAAGGCCAGTGATCGAGGCCGCAAGGTTGAACCACTGATCGTCAAACGCCGCCGCAGCACCGCCCCAGCGTCAATTTTCGAAGCCATGCCGCCCTGCACCGCAATGATGACCAAGCGTCCGTCGTCGGCCAAGCATTGAATGCCGCGCTCAATGTAGTCGCCCGCCACCATATCCAAGATCACATTGACCCCAACGCCCTCGGTCGCCGCTTTGACTTCAGCGACGAAGTCTTGGGTCTTGTAATTGATGGCCAGATCGGCCCCCAAACCAAGACAAGCATCCGCCTTGACGTCATTGCCGACGGTCACGAAGACGCGCGATCCCATCGCCTTGGCCAATTGAATCGCGGCCACGCCGATACCGCTGCTACCGCCGTGCACCAACAGGCTTTCGCCGGGCTGCAGCGCGGCACGCTTGAAAACGTTCGACCAGACCGTGAAGTAAGTCTCGGGCAAACTTGCCGCCTCGAGCATGCTCCAGCCGGTAGGCACCGGCAAGCAATGCCCGACAGGTGCCACGCATTGCTGCGCGTAGCCTCCGCCCGGTGTCAACGCACAAACAGCATCACCCAACTTGAAACCGGCCGCAGCCAATTCCAGCGCATCGCCGCCAATGATTCGCCCGGCCACTTCCAGCCCGGGCAAATCACTCGCACCCGGCGGTGGCGGGTATGCCCCTTTGCGCTGCAACACGTCGGGGCGATTGACACCAAAGGCTTCAACCGCGATCAAGAGCTCCCCTGCCCCCGCAAGGGGACTGGGGCGCTCGACCATTTGCAGGACGTCAGGACCACCCGGCTGGGCGATGGCGATGGCTTTCATGGCAGCTGCGCGCTTCAACCGGCTCTTTACTCGGCGTCACCTGCGGCTTGCACAGGTGCGGCATCACGGTCGATCAAGACCTTCATCGACAGCTTGATACGGCCCTTCTCGTCGGTTTCCATGACCTTGACCTTGACGATCTGACCTTCCTTGAGGAAGTCGGTCACTTTCTCGACGCGCTGGTGAGCGATTTGGCTGATGTGCAGCAGACCGTCCTTGCCAGGCAGCAGATTGACGAGCGCGCCGAAGTCCAGGATCTTGGTGACTGCGCCTTCGTAGATCTTGCCGATTTCGACTTCGGCGGTGATCTCTTGAATGCGCTTCTTGGCGTACTCGGCCTTCTCGGCATCGGTGGACGCGATCGTGATGGTGCCGTCTTCGTTGATGTCGATGGTGGTGCCGGTCTCTTCGGTCAGCGCACGGATGGTGGCGCCGCCCTTGCCGATCACGTCACGGATTTTTTCCGGATTGATCTTCATCGTGTACAGGCGCGGCGCGAACTGCGACACCTCGGTGTTAGCCACACCCATTGCCTCGACCATCTTGCCCAGGATGTGCAGACGCGCTTCCTTGGCTTGTGCCAAAGCGACCTGCATGATCTCCTTGGTGATGCCCTGGATCTTGATGTCCATCTGCAGCGCGGTGATGCCGCCTGTCGTGCCGGCCACCTTGAAGTCCATATCGCCCAGATGTTCTTCATCACCCAGGATGTCGGTCAGCACGGCGAAGCGGTTGCCATCCTTGATCAAGCCCATGGCGATGCCGGCGACGTGGGCCTTCATCGGCACGCCGGCGTCCATCAAAGCCAGACAGCCGCCGCAGACCGAAGCCATCGACGAAGAGCCGTTCGACTCGGTGATCTCGGACACCACACGCATCGTGTACGGGAAGTCTTCTTTGCTCGGCAAGGCGGCGATCAAAGCCCGCTTGGCCAGACGGCCGTGGCCGATTTCGCGGCGCTTTGGGCTACCCACGCGACCGGTTTCGCCGGTGGCGAACGGAGGCATGTTGTAGTGCATCATGAAGCTGTCTTCGAACTCACCGGCCAGCGCGTCGATGCGCTGCGCATCACGGTCGGTGCCCAGGGTCGCGATGACCAGGGCCTGCGTTTCACCACGGGTGAACAGGGCCGAGCCGTGGGTTCGCGGCAGGATCGAATTGCGGATCTCGATCGGGCGCACGGTGCGGGTGTCGCGGCCGTCAATGCGGGGCTCTCCGGCCAGGATCTGGCCGCGCACGATGCGGGCTTCGATCTCGAACAGCAGGCTTTCCACTTCGACCTTGTCGAACTCGACGCCGTCGGCCTTCAGGCCGGCCATCACATTGGCGGTGACGGTGCGGCAAGCTTGCGTACGCGCTTGCTTGTTGCGAATCTGGTAAGCGGCAGCCAGGCCTTCATCGGCCAGCGCGCCGACCTTGGCGATCAACGGCTCGTTCTTCGCCGGGGCAACCCAGTTCCAGCTCGGCTTGCCGGCGCCGCGTACCAACTCGTCAATGGCGGCGATGGCGATATTGCCTTGCTCATGGCCGAACACCACGGCGCCCAGCATGATTTCTTCACTCAGGCCATCGGCCTCGGATTCCACCATCAAGACGGCCGCTTGCGTACCGGCAACCACCAGGTCCATCTTGCTGTTAGCCAAGACGGACTTGCCGGGGTTCAGCACGTACTCGCCATTGACATAGCCGACGCGCGCTGCGCCGATCGGGCCATTGAACGGGATGCCGGAGATGGCCAGGGCCGCGCTCGACGCGATCAGGGCGGCAATATCGGCCTGAACTTCGGGGTTCAAGGACAGCACGTGGATGACCACCTGCACTTCGTTGTAGAAGCCTTCGGGGAACAGTGGGCGGATCGGGCGATCGATCAGGCGGCTGGTCAGCGTTTCCAGCTCGCTCGGGCGGCCCTCGCGCTTGAAGAAGCTGCCGGGGATCTTGCCGGCGGCATAGGTCTTTTCCAGATAGTCCACGGTCAGCGGGAAGAAATCCTGGCCGGCCTTGGCGTCAGTCTTAGCGACGACAGTGGCCAAGACCACGGTGTCATCGATGTTGACGATCACGGCGCCGCTGGCCTGACGCGCTACTTCACCGGTCTCCATGACGACGGTGTGTTGACCCCATTGGAAGGTCTTAGTGACTTTGTTGAATAAACTCATTGCGTCTCTCCTCTAGACCGAAATTGCAGGCACTGCAGGCCCGCGATTTGGCTGTTTTGAAGCGGCTTACGGCGCCGCAACTGGACCGAGAGTGGATCTGGGTTTGGCGGGATGCCATTCCAAAACATCGCCCAAAGCGCTTCAGCGGAAGCACCCGGCAAGGTGTTGGAATGACACAGCGGCGCCACGTCAGCTCAACTCAAAACGAATTTCAAAAAGACAAAGAGCCTGTGCTGGACATAGACCCAGACAGGCTCCTTGACCTCACTCGCAAATTACTTGCGCAGACCCAGCTTCTGGATCAGTGCGACGTAACGCGAAGCGTCCTTGGTCTTCAGGTAAGACAGCAAGCTCTTACGCGAGTTGACCATCTTCAGCAGACCGCGACGACCGTGGTGGTCCTTCTTATTGGCCTTGAAGTGGGGGGTCAGCGCGTTGATGCGTGCCGTCAGCAGCGCGACTTGGACTTCAGGCGAACCTGTGTCATTGGCGCTGCGTGCGTTCGCTTGAACGACTTCTGCTTTGTTGAAACTTTCGACTGCCATGATGCGTTCCTAAATGCCGGAATCCGCCGGCAATTCAGGCAAGCCTGATGCTCAGACGGTTTCCATGGTTTCACTTGCGGTCACGGGTGAAACCGACCCGAGCCGTGCTATTGCTCATTGATCAAAGCCGAAACTTCTCCGGCCTTGTCCAACAAAACCCACTGATTATAGACCATGAATAGATGCCGAGCAGCGAGCCGACCCCACCCAACGCACCGGGGAGGCACGTAAATGGTGCCAAAAATGACTGTTCCAAGTGCCCGGCATCTGTATTTTCGCGCCCACTTGAATTGTTTGTTCAAGCGCCAAAGTTCCAAGCCATGGGGGCTGCGGCGCTTTGACTTCTCAAACACGCTTGAAACCAGCCTCCTCAGGAGCTAGCCATGTTTGTGATTCCCGTGAGCCGCCGTTCCGCTGAATTCACGCGTCATATCGAGCGTCTTTTGGCCAAACCCGAGCGCGACACCTTGGCGCTGCGCACGCCGCCGATGGATGTCAGCGAGACCGACCAAGCCTACAGCCTGCAGCTCGACATGCCCGGCATTGCCAAGGAAGCGGTCAAGATCAGCATCGAGGGCCGTCGCATCAATATTGACGCGGTCCAGGCCGGGCCTGCACCCGAAACCACAACCGAGCGCGTACTGCACCGCGAACGTGCCGTCACGCGCTTTTCGCGCAGCATCGTCCTGCCCACCGAGGTCAACCAGTCGGACTCCAAGGCCCAGCTGGAGGATGGTGTGTTGACGCTGACCTTGGTCAAGCGTCAGCCGGCCGGTGCGTCTCAACTGACGGTTAGTTGATGGGCGTCAGGCCGTGCCCAAGGTCCAGCGCGGCCTGACGGCAAAGCCGCCATCGTTTTGCAGCGTCGCCATGCCGCGCTGCAAGCGCATGGCGGCCGCCATCGCGATCATCGCGCCGTTGTCGGTGCACAAACTGAGCTCGGGGTAATGGACGCGCACGCCGCGTTTGCCGCAGGCGGCGTTCAGCTGCTCGCGCAAGCTGGTGTTGGCGCCCACGCCACCGGCGACGACCAGGCGCTTGAGCCCGGTCTCCTTCAGCGCCAGCAATGATTTGCGCACCAGCACCTCGACGATGGCCGCTTGCGTGGCTGCGGCCAGATCGGCACGCTGCTGCTCGGTCGGCGCTTCGCCCAGGCGTTTGACTTGCGTGAGCACCGCCGTCTTCAAACCCGCAAAGCTGAAGTCGGGCTTGCCGCTGCGCAGCATCGGGCGCGGCAGATCAAAGGCCTTGGCATCACCCCTGAGCGCCAGTTCCGCCAGATGGGGCCCGCCGGGATAGGGCAGGCCCAACAGCTTGGCGCTTTTGTCGAAGGCCTCGCCTGCCGCGTCGTCGATCGTCTCGCCCAGCATTGCGTAGCTGCCGACCTGATCGACCCGCATCAGCTGGGTGTGCCCGCCCGACACCAGCAGCGCCACAAAAGGGAACTCGGGCGCGTCCACCGACAAAAACGGCGACAGCAAATGCCCCTCCAGATGGTGGATGCCCAGTGTCGGCTTGCCCAAAGCCGCGGCCATCGCCACTGCCACCCCGGCGCCGACCAGCAAGGCGCCGGCAAGACCTGGCCCCTGGGTATAGGCGATCACATCGACCGCCGACAGCGGCACATTCGCTTCGGCCAGCACCGCGCGCGTCAGCGGCAGCACACGGCGGATATGGTCGCGTGAGGCCAACTCGGGCACCACACCGCCATAGGCCTGATGCATGCTGATCTGGCTGAACAAGGCTTGCGCCAGCAAACGCGGCGGCCCCTGCGACGCGTCGCCTGGCACATCAATCAAGGCCACGCCGGTTTCGTCGCACGACGATTCGAATCCCAACACCAACATGGCAAAGCTCAGTGGTTCTCTTTGGCGTGGTTGATCGAGTACTTGGGGATCTCGATCGTCACATCTTTTTGGCCCAGGATGGCCTGGCAACTCAGGCGCGAATCCGGCTCCAGGCCCCAGGCGCGGTCCAACATATCTTCCTCACCCTCCTCCATCTCGGACAAGGAGCGCATGCCCTCGCGCACGATCACATGGCAGGTGGTGCAGGCGCAGACCATATCGCAGGCATGTTCGATGGCGACGTTGTTGTCCAGCAAGGCCTCGCAAATCGAGGTGCCGGCCGGGGCGCTGAGCATCATGCCTTCGGGGCAATACTCGGCGTGAGGGAGAATTTTGATGACGGGCATGGCGGTCCTTGGGCTGTATGTTCAGAGCTGCTCGATATTGCGGCCGGTCAGGGCGCGTTGAATGCCCCGGTTCATGCGCGCGGCGGCAAAGGCCTCGGTGCCCTTGGCCAGCGCCTCGACAGCGGCGTCGATGGCGTTGCCGTCCTCTGCCGTGGCCGTCACAGCCAAGGCCTGCAGCAGGCCCGCGATCTCGTCTTGTGCGGCAGTGCTGAGCAGGTCGGCGTCGGCGGCCAGGGCCGAATGGGTGGCCAGCGTCATGCGCTCGGCTTCAACGCGGGCTTCGCGCAATTTGCGCGCGGCCATATCGGCCTCGGCGCTGGCGAAGCCGTCCTTCAGCATGCCGGCAATTTGGTCATCGCTCAGGCCATAACTCGGCTTGACGACGATGGCGGTCTCCACGCCCGAGATCAGCTCCTTGGCCGAGACGCTGAGCAGGCCATCGGCATCGACCTGGAAGGTAACGCGAATACGCGCTGCGCCGGCCACCATCGCCGGGATGCCGCGCAGCTCGAAGCGCGCCAGCGAACGGCATTCGCTGACCAGCTCGCGCTCGCCCTGCAGCACATGCAGGGCCAGCGCCGTTTGACCGTCCTTGAAGGTGGTGAAGTCCTGCGCCTGCGCGACCGGAATGGTCGCGTTGCGCTCGATGATGCGTTCGACCAGGCCGCCCATGGTCTCCAGCCCCAGCGACAAGGGGATCACATCGAGCAACAAGATATCGCCGTCGGCCGCATTGCCGGCCAGCTGATTGGCCTGGATGGCCGCACCAAGTGCCACCACTTCGTCGGGGTTCAAATTGGTCAAGACCTCGCGGCCGAACAAGCCGCCGACGGCCGCGCGCACGCAAGGCATGCGGGTCGAACCGCCGACCATCACCACGCCATTCACCTCATCCGCCTTGGTCTTGGCGTCGCGCAGCACGCGCCGCACCGAGGCCAGGGTGCGGTCCAGCAAGGGCTGGCTCAAGGCCTCGAACTGCGCCCGCGTGACCTGTAGCTGCAGATCGCCGCAATCCAGCTTGGCCTGAAACTGCACGCTGGCGGCGCCGGACAATGACTCCTTGGCCGCCCGCGCGGCCACCAGCACGGCGCGTTTGTCATGCGGCGTGATGACAGAAAATCCGACTTGAGCGAGCGCCCAATCGGCCAGCAGCCGATCAAAGTCATCGCCGCCCAAAGCGGCATCGCCGCCGGTCGCGACAACTTCGAACACGCCCCGACTGAGGCGCAGCAAGGAGATATCGAAGGTGCCACCGCCTAGGTCGTAGACCGCATAAAGGCCTTCGCTGCCATTGTCCAGGCCGTAGGCAATCGCGGCGGCGGTCGGCTCATTGATCAGGCGCAACACATTCAGGCCGGCCAGCTGGGCCGCGTCCTTGGTTGCTTGACGCTGAGCGTCATCGAAATAGGCTGGCACGGTGATGACGGCGCCGAAGACATCGTCGGCGAAGCTGTCTTCGGCCCTGAATCTGAGCGTCGCCAAAATCTCGGCCGACACCTCGACCGGCGATTTCGAGCCGTCGCGCGTGCGCAAGGACACCATGCCGGGCGTGTCATCAAACTGATAGGGGAGTTGCTCGCGATTGGCGATGTCGGCTAGTGCCCGGCCCATCAAGCGCTTGACGGAGACGATGGTGTTGAGCGGATCGTCGGCCTGGGCAGCCAGCGCGCTGGCACCAATCTGACGCCCGCCGTTCTCAAGGTAGCGCACGGCCGAAGGCAGGATGACCTGACCCGACGCATCGGGCAGGCACTCGGCCACGCCGCTGCGCACGGCCGCTACCAGCGAATGCGTGGTGCCCAGATCGATGCCCACCGCGATGCGGCGCTGATGCGGGTTGGGCGATTGCCCGGGTTCGGAGATTTGCAGCAATGCCATTTTTTTATTGTCCTAGGGCGTCCAGGCGCCGGTCGATATCGGAGCGGAACTTGGCGATGAACATCAGCGCCCTGACCTGCTCGGCGGCCGCCTCGGTGCGGCCTTGCTCATCCAACAACTGCTGCACATCGTCCAGCAGCTTGCCTTCGCGCTGGGCCAGCTGGGCATCCAGCGCCTGCACGGCCGCAGCACCAGCCGCTTCATCCAGGGCCTCGCGCCAAGCCATTTGCTCCATCAGGAACGCCGTCGGCATGCGAGTGTTTTCGTTCAGGCGCAGAGGCGCGCCGCGCAGCTCGCACAAATAAGCGGCGCGCTTGAGCGGATCGCGCAGACGCTGGTGCGCTTCGTTGACGCGCACGGCCCACTGCATCGCAATGCGTTGTGCGGCGCCGCCCTCGGTCGCAAACTTGTCCGGATGCACCTGCGCCTGCAGCTCCTTCCAACGGCGCTCGATGTCGGCGTGCGCCTGCGCCTGCCGCTGCGGCAAGCCAAACAGGTTGAAATCGTCGTCGTCAAGCTTCATCAAAAGTAGGTCTCAGCGCAAAGAAAAAAGGCGCGGCAAGCGGCCGCGCCCTCCACATTGGATGCGCACTTTACACGCGGAAGGACTCACCGCAACCGCAGCGGTCTTTCTCGCGCGGGTTGCGGAACTTGAAACCTTCGTTCAGGCCTTCACGCACAAAGTCCAGCTCGGTGCCTTCCAGATAGGGCAGGCTCTTGGGGTCAATCAAGATCTTGATGCCATGGCCTTCGAAGACGATATCCTCGGGCGCCACTTCGTCGGCATATTCCAGCTTGTAGGCCAGGCCGGAGCAGCCGGTCGTCTTGACGCCCAAGCGCACGCCCACGCCGCGGCCACGCTTGGTGATGTAGCGCGTCACATGGCGCGCAGCGGCTTCGGTCATCGTCACGGACATGCGCTGAGCTCCTCTTAATGTGCCGCTTGTGCGGTGCTGGCGTGCTTGGCGCGATAGTCATCCACCGCAGCCTTGATTGCATCTTCGGCCAAGATCGAGCAGTGGATCTTCACCGGCGGCAACGCCAGCTCTTCGGCGATATGGGTGTTCTTGATGTCCAGCGCCTGGTCCAAGGACTTGCCCTTGACCCACTCGGTCACCAGCGAGCTCGACGCAATCGCCGAGCCGCAGCCATAGGTCTTGAACTTGGCATCCTCGATCAAACCAGTGATCGGGTTGACCTTGATCTGCAACTTCATCACGTCGCCGCAAGCCGGCGCGCCGACCATGCCGGTGCCGATCGTATCGTCGCCCTTTTCAAAGGCACCGACATTGCGGGGGTTTTCGTAGTGATCAACTACCTTGTCGCTGTAAGCCATGATGTGCTCCTTTTGTTGTCACTTGAACGCTTGCAAGCGTTCAATCCTGCCCACCGCAGACAACAGTCCGCAGTGGACTGTCGTCTATCAGTGGGCAGCCCACTGAATCGTTGAGATATCGATGCCGTCTTTGTACATGTCCCACAGCGGCGACAACTCGCGCAACTTGGCGACCCGGAACTTCAGGGTCGTGATCGCGTAATCGATTTCTTCCACGGTGGTGAAGCGACCGATCGTCATGCGCAGCGAGGAATGCGCCAGCTCATCGCTGCGGCCCAGGGCGCGCAGCACATAGCTGGGCTCCAAGCTGGCCGAGGTACAGGCCGAACCGGACGACACCGCCAGGCCCTTGACGCCCATGATCAGCGACTCGCCTTCCACATAGTTGAAGGAGATGTTCAGGTTGTGCGGCACGCGGCGCTCTAAATCGCCGTTAACAAAGACTTGCTCGATGCCACTCAGGCCATCCAACAAACGCTTGTGCAGCATGCGGATGCGTTCGCCCTCGACCGCCATTTCTTCACCTGCCAAGCGAAACGCCGTGCCCATCCCGACGATTTGGTGCGTGGCCAGGGTGCCGGAGCGCATGCCGCGCTCCTGCCCGCCGCCGTGCATCTGCGCTTCCAGCCGGATACGCGGCTTGCGCCGCACGTAAAGCGCACCGATGCCCTTGGGGCCATAGGTCTTGTGCGAGGCCAGGCTCATCAGATCAACCGGCAGCTCGGCCAAGTTGATGGCGATCTTGCCGGTTGCTTGCGCCGCGTCAACGTGGAAGATGATGCCGTGCTCGCGGCACAGCGCGCCAATCGCCGTGATGTCTTGAATCACACCGATCTCGTTGCTGACAAACAGCACCGAGGCCAGGATGGTGTCGGGGCGAATCGCCGCCTTGAAGCGCTCCAAGTCGAGCAGGCCGTTGGCCTCGACCTCCAGATAAGTCACCTCAAAGCCTTGGCGCTCCAGCTCGCGGCAGGTATCGAGCACCGCCTTGTGCTCGGTCCTCAGCGTGATGATGTGCTTGCCGCGGGTCTTGTAGAACTGCGCCGCACCCTTGATCGCCAAATTGATCGACTCGGTGGCGCCGGAGGTCCAGACGATTTCGCGCGGGTCGGCACCAATCAGGGCGGCGACTTCTTCACGTGACTTCTCGACGATGGCTTCGGCTTCCCAGCCCCAGGCGTGGCTGCGCGACGCGGGGTTGCCGAAATGCTCGCTCAGCCACGGCACCATCGCCGCCACAACGCGGGGGTCCACCGGAGTGGTGGAGCCGTAATCCATATAGATCGGGAAATGCGGAGTCATGTCCATGTTCTAGTTGCTTGTTCAGTGGGGCTTATTTAGTGAAACTATTGCCGAGGGCAAAGACCGAATTGGGCGCGGTGATGCGGATGGGCTTGAGCACCGGTTGCGAAGAAATTGCCCGCTTCAGCGGCGACTCTTCTATCGTCACGCCCTTGACCAATTGATCTTCAACCAGCTTGCGCAGTGACACGGAGCTGAGATATTCGATCATCTTGGCGTTCAAGCTGGTCCACAACTCGTGCGTGCTGCAGCGCCCGGTATTCTCGCCCATGCAGTTCTCATGCCCGCCGCAGCCGGTTGCGTCGAGTGGCTCATCCACTGCCACGATGATGTCCGCCACGGTGATGTCACTGGCCTTGCGGCCGAGGGAATATCCGCCGCCGGGCCCGCGCGTGCTTTCGACCAACTCATGCCGACGCAGCTTGCCGAACAGTTGTTCCAAATAGGACAACGAAATCTGCTGGCGTTGGCTGATGGCTGCCAGCGCCACTGGCCCACCGTTCTCGCGCAGCGCTAGGTCAATCATCGCGGTAACAGCAAAACGACCTTTGGTGGTGAGACGCATAAAACCTCCTTTGGGTCCAAGTGAGCACAAGTCGGCAGCGCTTGAACGCCGCCTCGTCCGAAGGCGAGCCCGTAAACGGGTTTACCCTTGATCAATTCCGACTATTTTACTCAATTATTACCAAGCCTGCAGGCGCGGGCTAAAGCCCGGCGTCCGAAAGGCTATAGATGGTCGTGCACGACGGCCCCAAAGGCCTGCTCGCGAAGTTGCGCCAACTGATCTCGCACCCGCGCAGCCTTCTCGAACTCGAGGTTGCGCGCGTGCTCCAACATCTGCTTCTCCAGCAGCGACATCCGTTTGCTCAGGTCCTTCTCGCTCATTTGCTCGACAGCCGCTACCTGCAGCAGCTTCTGATCGTCGCGCCCGCTCTTTTCCGAATAGACACCGTCAATCATGTCCTAGATGCGCTTGTTGATGCTGCGCGGCGTGATGCCGTTGGCCTCATTGAAGGCCAACTGCTTGGTGCGCCGGCGTTCGGTTTCGCCGATTGCCTTCTTCATCGACTCGGTGATGCGGTCGGCGTACAAAATCGCCTTGCCGCGAATATTGCGCGCCGCCCGGCCTATGGTCTGGATGAGGCTGCGCTCGGAGCGCAAAAAGCCCTCTTTGTCGGCGTCGAGGATCGCCACCAAGGACACCTCGGGAATATCCAGTCCCTCGCGCAGCAAATTGATGCCGACCAGCACATCAAACACACCCAGGCGCAGATCACGCAAAATCTCGACCCGCTCGACCGTGTCCACGTCCGAGTGCAAGTAGCGCACCTTGCAGCCGTTGTCGCTCAAGTAATCGGTCAGCTGCTCGGCCATACGTTTGGTCAAGGTGGTGATCAAGACCCTCTCATTGAGCTCGACCCGTTCGCGAATCTCCTGCAGCACATCATCGACCTGATGGGTAGCGGGGCGCACCTCGACCAAGGGGTCGACCAGGCCGGTGGGGCGTACCACCTGCTCGACCACCTGGCCGGAATTTTCCTGCTCATAGGCAGCCGGCGTGGCCGACACAAACACCGCTTGGCGCATCTTGCGCTCGAACTCGGCGAACTTCAGTGGCCGGTTGTCCAGCGCCGAGGGCAGGCGAAAGCCGTACTCGACCAGGGTTGATTTGCGCGCCCGGTCGCCGTTGTACATGCCGCCGAACTGGCCGATCAGCACATGGCTTTCGTCCAGGAACATCAAGGCGTCCTTGGCCAGATAGTCGACCAGGGTCGGCGGCGCCTCGCCCGGCTGGGCGCCGGAAATATGGCGGGTGTAGTTCTCGATGCCCTTGCAATGGCCGACCTCGTTGAGCATTTCCAAATCAAAGCGGGTGCGCTGCTCCAGGCGCTGCGCCTCGACCAGTTTGCCGTCTTGGATGAACTGGCCCAGGCGCTCGCGCAGCTCCTCCTTGATGCCGTCCATCGCGGCCAGCACGCGCTCGCGTGGGGTCACGTAATGGCTGCTCGGGTAGACGGTGAAGCGCGGAATTTTCTGGCGAATCTTGCCGGTCAGCGGGTCGAACAGCTGCAGCGTCTCAACCTCGTCATCGAACAACTCGATGCGCAAGGCCAGCTCCGAATGCTCGGCCGGGAAGACGTCGATGGTGTCGCCGCGCACGCGGAAGGCGCCGCGGCTGAACTCGACCTCGTTGCGGGTGTACTGCATACGGATCAGCTGCGCGATCACGTCGCGCTGGCCCATCTTGTCGCCGCCTCTCAACGTCATCACCATCTGGTGATAGTCGACCGGGTTGCCGATGCCGTAAATCGCCGACACCGAGGCGACGATCACCACGTCGCGGCGCTCCATCAAGCTCTTGGTCGCCGAAAGCCGCAGCTGCTCGATATGTTCGTTGATCGCACTGTCCTTTTCGATGAACAGATCGCGCTGCGGCACATAGGCTTCGGGTTGGTAGTAGTCGTAATAACTGACGAAATACTCAACCGCGTTGTTCGGAAAGAAGTCGCGAAACTCACCGTACAGCTGAGCGGCCAGCGTCTTGTTGGGGGCAAAGATGATGGCCGGGCGACCCAGCTGAGCGATCACATTGGCCATGGTGAAGGTCTTGCCCGAGCCGGTCACGCCCAACAGGGTCTGAAAGCTCAGGCCGTCATTGATGCCCTCGACCAACTTGGCGATCGCCGCGGGCTGGTCGCCGGCGGGCGGAAAAGGCTGAAAGAGCTGGAACGGCGAGCCTTCAAACGAAACAAACTCGCCTTGAAGTGCCTCTGTATTCGCATCCGCCGGAGCGTCGGTTTTCTGTATCAGGCGATCGGAATCTTGCATAGCGTGTACTCTGAAATTTGGCGGCAAGCTACTGCTCAACAGCGGCCTGCCTAACCCGACAGGGTAGCCTAGACGCAGGCAAAGCGTTGAGCACAGTGGCCCTTCTTGCTGCCACCGTGCTGTCAGCAGCCGAGTCTTTACAGGGTTGTTCGAGCGAAAGCGCAGGCGGCACGCCGCCATAATTCGCCAATTGTTTGCGTTGACTTTGTTAACTCGCTCGTTCGAAATCTTGGGCCATTGCAAGCCTAGCGCAAGCGAATTGATCATAAAATGCTGCAGCGCACAAAATATTACGGTATTGAGACCGCGCCGCTTGCGTCGACGATCTGTCGATGTCTCACCTGAACCCAAAGGCAAACCATGCTCTATCAGCTTTTTGAAACCCAACGCGCTTTGATGAGTCCGTTCGCCGAGTTCTCCAGCGCCTCAGCCAAGCTGTATACCCATCCGCTGTCACCGTTCTCGCATTCGCCGATGTCGCAGCGTATGTCGGCCGGTTTGGACTTGATGCACCGCTTGGCCAAGGACTACGAAAAGCCAGAGTTTGATATTCGGGGCGTCATTGTGGACGGCGTGGAAGTGGCCGTGCAGGAGCTGGTGCCGCTGATCAAGCCTTTTTGCCGCCTCTTGCGTTTCAAACGCTATACCGACGATTTGGCCGTTCTGTCCAAGATGAAAGACCAGCCGACTGTATTGGTCGTGGCACCACTTTCCGGCCATCACAGCACGCTGCTGCGCGACACCGTGCGCACCCTGCTGCGTGACCACAAGGTGCTGGTCACTGACTGGACCGACGCCCGCACCGTGCCGCTGAGCGCCGGCCCGTTCCACTTGAACGACTACGTGGCCTATGTGCAGGAGTTCATCCGCCATGTCGGCCCCGAGGTCAACGTGATCTCGGTTTGCCAGCCCACGGTGCCGGTGCTGGCTGCGGTGTCGCTGCTGGCCACGCAGGGTGAGTTCACGCCACGCACGCTGACGATGATGGGCGGGCCGATCGACGCCCGCAAATCGCCCACGGCAGTGAACAACCTGGCGATGAACAAGAGCTACGAGTGGTTCGAGAACAACGTGATCTACCGCGTGCCGAACAATTTTGCCGGTGCCGGCCGCCGGGTGTACCCGGGCTTCCTGCAGCACACCGGCTTCGTGGCGATGAACCCTGACCGCCACA
>NZ_JANNMI010000375.1:0-2496 GCF_031397715.1 Roseateles sp. | reverse complement strand
TCAATGGAAACTTTTTTCCAGCAAATCATCAACGGTCTGGTGCTGGGCAGCATGTATGCCTTGGTGGCCTTGGGCTACACCATGGTCTACGGCATCATCAACTTGATCAACTTCGCCCACGGCGAGATCTTGATGGTGGGTGCGCTGGTCAGCTGGACCGTCGTCAGCGCACTTGCCGACTCCGGCATGCCTGGCTGGACCATGATGTTGATCGCGTTGGCTTGCGCCGTCGTCGTCTGCACGGCGCTGAACTTTCTGGTCGAGAAGATCGCCTACCGGCCGCTGCGCAATGCGCCGCGCTTGGCCCCCTTGATCACCGCCATGGGCATGTCCTTGCTGCTGCAAACGCTGGCGATGATCATCTGGAAACCGAACCCCAAGCCGTTTCCGCTGCTGCTGCCGACCGAGCCGATTGACCTCGGCGGCCCGGTCATCACGGTCACGCAATGCGTGATCCTGGGCAGCACGGTGATGATCCTGGCGACCCTGATGTGGCTGGTCAATCACACCAAGCTGGGCCGCGCGATGCGCGCTACCGCCGAGAATCCACGGGTCGCCGGCCTGATGGGCGTCAAGCCGGATTTCATCATCTCCACCACCTTTGTGATCGGCGCCGCACTCGCCGCCGTCGCCGGCCTGATGTGGGCCGCCAACTACGGCACCGTGCAGCACACGATGGGCTTCATGCCGGGGCTCAAGGCCTTCACGGCGGCCGTCTTGGGCGGTATCGGCAATCTGGCCGGCGCGATGGTGGGCGGTGTTCTGCTGGGCCTGATCGAGGCGATCGGCGCCGGTTATCTGGGTGACTTGACCGGCGGTGTGCTGGGCAGCCACTACGCCGACATCTTCGCCTTCGTGGCGCTGATCCTGGTGCTGACCCTGCGGCCCTCGGGTCTGCTGGGTGAGCGTGTGGCGGACCGAGCTTGAGCGGCCCTGAGGAGAACACTATGCAATCACAGCAAAAAAACAAAGTCTTCGTCTTCCTGCTGGCGGCCCTGGGCCTGCTGGTGCTGCCGCTGTTCGCGCAACAGTTCGGCAACGGCCCGGTGCGCATCATCGACCTGGCCCTGCTCTATGTGCTGTTGGCGCTGGGGCTGAACATCGTGGTCGGCTATGCGGGTCTGCTGGATCTGGGTTATGTGGCGTTTTATGCGGTGGGCTCCTACATGTTCGCGCTGCTGGCCAGCCCCCATTTGAGCGAGAACTTCGAGGCCTTCCGGGCTGCATTTCCTGATGGGCTGCATTCGCCCTTGTGGCTGATCATCCCGCTGGGCGCCGGTTTGGCCGGCTTGTTCGGCGTGCTGCTGGGGGCCCCAACGCTGAAACTGCGCGGAGACTATCTGGCCATCGTGACGCTGGGTTTTGGCGAGATCGTGCGGGTGTTTTTGAACAACCTGGAGCATCCGATCAACATCACCAACGGCCCGCGCGGCATCGGGCAAATTGACTCGGTCCACATCTTCGGCCTCAATCTGGGCCAGGGGACCGAGTTGTTCGGCCTCAAATTGCCCTCGGTGACGCTGTACTACTACTTGTTCCTGGCCCTGGTGGTGATCAGCGTGATCATCTGCTACCGGCTGGAGAACAGCCGCATCGGCCGCGCCTGGATGGCCATCCGTGAGGACGAGATTGCGGCCAAGGCGATGGGCATCAACACCCGCAATATGAAGCTCTTGGCCTTCGGCATGGGCGCCACCTTCGGCGGCGTGGCCGGCACCATGTTCGCGTCCTTCCAGGGTTTTGTGTCTCCTGAGTCGTTCAGCCTGCAGGAGTCGGTGATGATTGTGGCGATGGTGGTGCTGGGCGGCATCGGCCACATCCCGGGCGTGATCCTGGGTGCCTTGCTGTTGTCGGCCTTGCCCGAAGTATTGCGTTACGTGGCCGGACCCTTGCAGGAGATGACCGGCGGGCGGCTCGACGCCTCCATCTTGCGCCAGCTCTTGGTGGCGCTGGCGATGATAGGCATTATGTTGGTGCGCCCACGCGGGCTGTGGCCGTCGCCTGAGCATGGCAAGGCGGCACCTAGCCCCGTGGAAGGAGCTCGGTCATGAGCAGCGAACAAGTGATTCTCAAAGTCAGCGGTGTCTCCAAGCGTTTTGGGGGCCTGCAAGCGCTGGCCGACGTTGGCATTCAAATCAACCAGGGCCAGGTCTACGGCCTGATCGGCCCCAACGGAGCCGGCAAGACGACCTTCTTCAACGTCATCACCGGCCTGTACACGCCGGACGCGGGCACGTTTGAGCTGGGCGGCACACCGTATGCGCCGACCGCGGTGCACGAAGTTGCCAAGACCGGCATCGCGCGCACCTTCCAGAACATCCGGCTGTTTGCCGAGATGACGGCGCTGGAGAACGTGATGGTGGGGCGCCACATCCGCACGAAATCGGGGTTATTGGGCGCTATTTTGCGCACCCCCGGCTTCAAGAGCGAAGAGGCCGCCATCGCCAAACGTGCGCAGGAGCTGCTGGACTATGTGGGCATCGGCAAGTACGCGGA
>NZ_JANNMI010000414.1:0-2851 GCF_031397715.1 Roseateles sp. | reverse complement strand
GCCGACAAAGCCGCTGGCATGGCATTCGTCGATGCCGAGCAGCGCGCCGTAGCGGTCGGTGATCGAGCGGATCTTGTCGAGCTGCGCGATCGTGCCGTCCATCGAGAACACGCCGTCGGTGAAGACCAGGGTGAAGCGCGCGCCGGCAGCCTTGGCTTCGATCAGGCAGCGCTCCAGGTCGGCCATGTCGTTGTGCTTGTAGCGAAAGCGTTTGGCCTTGCACAGGCGGATGCCGTCGATGATGGATGCATGGTTCAGCTCGTCGCTGATGACGGCGTCTTGCTCGCCCAGCAGCGGCTCGAACAGGCCGCCATTGGCATCAAACGCGGCCGCGTAGAGGATGGTGTCCTCGGTGCCCAGAAAGCGCGCCAAGCGCTGCTCCAGCGTCTTGTGCAGGTCTTGCGTGCCGCAGATAAAGCGCACCGACGAGAGGCCGTAGCCATGCGTGCGCAAGGCCTCGTGAGCGGCTGCTATCACTTGCGGGTGGGAGGACAAACCCAGATAGTTGTTGGCGCAGAGATTGATCACCTCGCGGCCGTCTTGCGTGTGCACCAAAGCGCCTTGCGGGCCGGTGATGACGCGCTCGGTTTTGTACAGGCCGGCCGCACGAATGCCCTGCAACTCGGTGTTCAGATGGGCGTAAAAGTCAGCGGCGTTGGTCATTGAGGGCTCCTGATGCACAATTCGGTAAATTGGACGCCGTTCGATATATCGAACTCGCGTGCAGTATCCAAGATTAGCGATGCGAGGTCAAGCATGTCCACACCCAGTCTAGACAGTCCGGAGCCGCCCAAGGTCGGCGCCACCTTGCAGGCCTTGCGGCAGGCGCAGGCTTTGTCGCTGGACGAGTTGTCGCGCCGCGCCGGGGTCAGTAAGTCGATGCTGTCGCAGATCGAACGCAATCAGGCCAACCCGACGGTGGCCGTGGTGTGGCGCTTGGCCAATGCCTTGCGGGTGGAGATGTCCGAGCTTTTGGGGGTTGAGCGCCCGCCAGCGCCGGCGATCGAACGCGTCGCCGCGCATTCAATCCCCAGCATGAGCAGCCCGGACGGGCTGTGCCAGTTGCGCATCCTGGGGCCTATCGATCTGGCCGGCCAGTTCGAGTGGTACCAGCTAACGATTGAGCCGGGCGGCGCGCTGGAGTCGGCCGCCCATGAGCCGGGCTCGCGCGAGCACTTGAGCCTGCTCAGCGGCAGCCTAGAGATCACGGCCGGCGGCAGCAGCCAGACACTGGCCTGCGGGGAAACTGCCCGTTATGCGGTCGACGGCCCGCACGCAATTCGCAATCTGTCGGGCCAACAAGCGGTGGCCTTGCTGGTGGTGCTACACCCCTAACAAATGAGCCAGACTGAGCTTTTCCCAGTCGCTGCGCTGCCATAAGGGCAGCAAAGCCGGTGAGCGCTGAGCCAGGCAGGCATTCAGCAGCGGCGCGGCCGGTGTCTGCCCGGGCACCACCAACAGCACCAGGCGCTGGGCGCCGCTTTCTTCCAGCCTGGCGATCAGGTCCAGATCGCCCAGTTGGTCCAGCACCGGCTCCAACTGCAGCGGGTCGATGCGCAGTCTTTGCGCCAGCCCCAAGCTGCTGACGCCGCCTTCGCCGAGTTGCTGGCTCAGGCGCAACTCGCGCAGCACACCCAGACTCAACTCCAGCGGCAGGCCCGGCACATCGGGGCGGCGCAACATGCCGCTGCTCAGGCTGGGCGCATTGGCGGCCAGCAAGGCGCCCAGCAGCACGATCACCCAGCCGGCATACAGCCAGACCAGGAAAATCGGCACGGTGGCAAATGCGCCATACAGGGTCGAGAAGGTCGGCACCGACTTGAAATACCAGGCCAGCACGCTCTTGGCAAAATTGAATCCCACCGCGACAAACACGCCGCCGGCCAAGGCATGGCGCCAGCGCACCACCGTGTTGGGCACATAGTGAAACAAGGCGGCCACGCCGCCACTCAGCAGCAAAAACTCAATGCCGCTGAACAAGACGCTGACGCTGAAGGGCACATTGCGGAACAGGCCATGGCCCGTCGTCACCGCATAACTGGTCAAGGCCAGGCTGCCGCCCAAGAGCAAGGGGCCGAGTGTCAAGCTGGCCCAATAGACCAACACCCGCTGCGCCATCGGACGCGGCCGCTGCACCCGCCAAATCGAGTTCAGCGTGCGGTCGATGGTCAGCATCAAGGCCAGCGCTGAGAAGCCTAAAAAAACCAAACCGGCCGCGCCGAGCCGGTTCGCCTTGGACGCAAATTGGGTCAGCGCACCCAACACCGGCTTGGCAATATTGGCCGGGATCAGGCTTTTGACGAAGTACTGCTCCAGCGCGCTTTGAAAGGATGAAAAAATCGGGAACGCGGTGAACAAGGCCAGCATCACCGTCAACAAAGGCACCAGCGAAATCAACGTGGTGAAGGTCAGGCTGCCGGCGGTCAGGCCCAGATGGCCCTCACGAAAACGCAGGCGCAGGCTTTGCACGGTTTGCCGCCAAGGCCAGTTGTTGAGGGTCGAAATCAGCAGTTGAACCGAGCTTTTCAGGTCGAGCTTGTCGGGGGATGAATCGCGCATGCTGGCTATGATGCCAGCATGTCAGCCTCCTCCTCTCAGACTCCCCCCTCCCCAGCTCAGCCGCTGCGCACCCAAGCCAGCCAGCGCGAAGCTTTTTCCCGCAATTTGGCGCTCGGCGCCTTGACCGCCCTCTTTTTCCTGAGCCTAGCCTGGGAGCTCTGGTTGGCCCCCACCGGCCGGGGCACACTGGCCGTGACGGGCACTGGGACGGGCGGAGGCACGCTTGTCTTGACGGGTAGCGGGACGGGCGCGGGCACGCTTACCTTGACGGGTACCAACACCTACAACGGGG
>NZ_JANNMI010000409.1:0-4141 GCF_031397715.1 Roseateles sp. | reverse complement strand
CAAAAAGGCAAGCTGCCGATCATCCGGCGCAACCTCGGATCCAAACTGATTCGGATGGAGTTCACCTCCGCCGCCGAGAAGGCTTTGAGCGGCAAGCTGGTCAAGACCGTCGACACCTTGCCCGAGGCGCGCAACCGCTATTCGCTCAATGATGCCGAGGTGATCGAGTTGGCGCGTTATGCCTTGATCATCGAAAAGTATTACGGCCGTGCGATGGACATTGAGTGGGGCCGTGACGGCATCGACGGTCAGATCTACATCTTGCAGGCTCGCCCCGAGACGGTGAAGAGCCAGGCAGCCGGCCAAGTTGAGCTGAGCTATAAATTGAAGGGCCACAGTGCGGTGCTGGTGGAAGGCCGCGCGATCGGTCAGAAGATCGGAACCGGCCCGGTCCGCCTAGTCACCCATATCAGCGAGATGGACCGGGTGCAGCCCGGCGACGTGCTGGTGACCGATATGACCGACCCGAACTGGGAGCCGGTGATGAAACGGGCCTCGGCGATCGTGACGAATCGTGGCGGGCGCACCTGCCACGCCGCCATCATCGCGCGCGAGCTCGGCATCCCGGCCGTGGTCGGCTGCGGCGACGCGACCGAGAAGTTGAAGGAGGGTCAGCTGGTGACCGTGGTCTGCTCCGAGGGCGACACCGGCTTCATCTACGACGGCCTGCTGGAGACCGAAGTTAGCGAAGTCCATCGCGGCGAGCTGCCTTACTGCCCGATCAAGATGATGATGAATGTGGGTAACCCACAGCTCGCTTTCAATTTTGCTCAGATGCCCAGTGCCGGGGTTGGTTTGGCGCGGCTGGAATTCATCATCAACAACAATATCGGCGTGCATCCGAAGGCGATTTTGGACTACCCGAACATCGACGCCGATCTGAAGAAAGCGGTCGAGTCGGTGGCCCGAGGTCACGCCTCGCCACGCGCTTTTTATGTCGACAAGCTGGTCGAGGGCATCGCTACCATTGCGGCCGCTTTCTTCCCGCGCCCGGTGATCGTGCGTCTGTCGGATTTCAAGAGTAACGAGTATCGCAAGCTGATCGGCGGCTCGCGTTATGAGCCCGATGAAGAGAATCCGATGCTGGGCTTCCGTGGCGCTTCGCGCTACATCAGCGGCGAGTTCTCGGACGCTTTTGCAATGGAGTGCGAGGCGCTCAAGCGCGCGCGCAATGAGATGGGCCTGACTAATATCGAAATCATGGTGCCCTTTGTGCGCACCGTGCGTCAGGCCGAGCGGGTAGTGACGATGCTGGCCGAACGCGGTCTGAAGCGTGCGGCCGCCGGCGGGCAAGACGGCTTGCGCGTCATCATGATGTGCGAGGTGCCCAGCAACGCGATCTTGGCCGAGCAGTTCCTGGAGCATTTCGACGGCATGTCGATTGGCTCTAACGACTTGACGCAGTTGACGTTGGGCCTGGACCGTGATTCGGGCCTGGAGCAGCTGGCCGGTGACTTTGATGAGCGCGATCCGGCCGTCAAGGCCTTGATTTCCCGTGCAATTGCCGCCTGCCGCGCGACCGGCAAGAACATCGGCATCTGCGGTCAGGGCCCGAGTGACCATCCCGACTTCGCCGACTGGCTGGCCGGCGAGGGCATCACCTCGATCTCGCTCAACCCGGATTCGGTCATCGAGACCTGGCAGCGCTTGGCCAAGCGTTGATGAGGGTAATTTTGTGTTGAGTTGAGAACGGCCCCTCGGGGCCGTTTCTATTTTGCTTGTCGAAGGCCGGCTTCGGGTTCGTGACTATAGCCAGCGGCTCGGCAGACTTGCATGATGCCGGGCCAATGCCGCAGATAGAAAAATGAATTCGCCTCACGCAGATGCAGACGCCGCCACGGACAGCGCCAACCTGAGCCCCAAGCTCACGCGTATCTATGCCTGGTACACCTTGGGCTTTGTGCTGTTTGTGCTGATGCTGGCGATGCTGGAGCAATCGGGTGTGGCCAAGAGCTGGATTGGCTTCAGCTTTATGGCCGCCACTGTCGGCGTCTACGCCTGTATCGGTCTATTGAGCCGGACCACCGATGCCAACGAGTATTACGTGGCCGGCCGGCGCGTACCTGCGGTCTTCAATGGCATGGCGGCCGGTGCCGATTGGATGAGCGCGGCGTCCTTCATCGGTTTGGCCGGCACCCTGTATTTTTCGGGTTATGGCGGCTTGGCCTTCGTGTTGGGCTGGACCGGTGGCTTTGTGCTCGTTGCGCTGTGCTTGGCGCCCTATCTGCGTCAGTTTGGCCAGTTCACCATCCCTGATTTTTTGGGCGCGCGATATGGCGGCACGGCGCCGCGGCTGATCGGCGCTGCCGCGGCCATCCTGGTGTCTTTTATCTACGTGGTGGCGCAAATCTACGGCGTCGGCTTGATTACCTCCCGCTTGACCGGCCTGACCTTTGAGGTCGGCGTCTTCGTCGGGCTGGGCGGTGTCTTGGTGTGCTCCTTCTTGGGGGGCATGCGCGCGGTCACCTGGACTCAGGTGGCGCAATACATCGTGTTGGTGAGTGCCTATCTGGTGCCGGTGGTCTGGCTGAGTGCGAAACAAACCGGATCACCATTGCCCCAGATAGTCTATGGGCAGCAGTTAGCAAAATTGAGCGAGCGGGAGCAGCAATTGCTGACCGACCCGGCTGAATTGCAGGTGCGCGCGGTGTTTCAGCAGCGTGCGGCCGACTATGAGCGAAAATTGCAAAACGTGCCACAAACGCTTGCCCTTGAGCGGGCCGAAGCGGCCCAGCGGGTAGCGGACTTGAAGCGCCAACCGGATACGCCGCTGGCCTTGGTACAGGCGGCCGAGAAGAGTCAAGCGGTGTTGCCGCGTACGCCCAACGAGGCGCGTGAACAATGGCAGCGCGCTCAAACGCTGAATGAAGCGCGCAGCCAGCCGCTGGCCGGCATGCCGCCGCACGCCCGGCAATTCAGCGGCGACCCGGCGGGCACAGCGCTGGAGCGACAAGAGTTCGATGAGTCGCGACGCAACTTTATGGCGCTGATATTTTGCTTGATGGTGGGGACGGCGGGCCTGCCGCACCTCTTGACGCGCTACTACACCACGCCCTCGGTTCGAGAGGCGCGGGAGTCGGTGGCTTGGTCGCTGTTCTTCATTGCCTTGCTCTATCTGACTGCCCCCGCGTTGGCGGTGATGGTCAAGTACGAAGTCTTTACCGGCTTGGTCGGCACACCGATCGCCAATTTGCCGGCCTGGATAGGCCAATGGGCCAGGCTTGATGCCGGCTTGCTGTCGGTCAGTGATGTCAACGGGGACGGCATTTTGCAGCTGGGTGAGTTGCGCATCAGCAGCGACATCATCATGCTGATGTCGCCCGAGCTTGCGGGTCTGCCCTATGTGGTGTCGGGCATGGTCGCCGCAGGTGGCTTGGCGGCCGCATTGTCCACCGCCGACGGCTTGCTGCTGACCATCTCATCGGCCCTGTCCCATGACGTCTATTACCGCGTACTCAACCCAAATGCGAGCATGACCCGGCGCGTGACCTTGTCCAAGGCCTTGTTATTGGCCACCGCGTTGGCGGCGGCCGCGGTCGCTGCGCACAGGCCGGCCGATATTTTGTATTTGGTCGCCGCCGCTTTCTCGGTCGCAGGGGCGGCGTTCTTCCCCGCCTTGGTGATGGGCATATTTTGGCGGCGGGCCAATGGCTGGGGAGCGGTGGCCGGCATGACGGTGGGCCTAGGTGTCACTTGTTACTACATGGTTCACGCGATGCCGGGTTTGCGTCTCGCCTTGGGTGTGCCGGGGCCGGCACAGCTGTGGTGGGGGATTCAGCCCATTTCGGCCGGCTTGTTTGGCGTGCCGGCAGGCTTCGCCGCCTTGCTTGTGGTCAGCTGGTTGACGCCTGCACCGAGCCCGGAGCAGTTGTCCATGCTTGACCGGATGCGCCGTCCTTTGGCCGCGGACGGCAGCTAGGACTGGCCTCGCTCAGTCGCTCGGCCTTGCCGAATCACTGAACCTGCGCTAGAATAGCGGGTTCCACCTTGCCGTGACCACGTGACTGACGCTGTGGCTCGGCTTCCTCAGGCAGGGATCATTTGAAAAGGTTCGAACGATCACAAGCTGCCTGGAATCCACAAGGAGTATTTATGCGTCACTATGAAATCGTTCTGCTGATCCATCCGGATCAAAGCGAAC
>NZ_JANNMI010000333.1:0-8480 GCF_031397715.1 Roseateles sp. | reverse complement strand
GCCTCGGCCAGTTGCTGGCTCTTGGGCAGGCTGGAGGTTTCGCGGTCGATCGCCCGCACCACGCCGGTCTGGTGCTCGATCTGCGCGATGGCGTCCTGCAACTGCTTGTCAAGCACCGTGCGGTCGGTGACGACGATGACGCTGTGGAAGTCAGGCTCGCCGTCGGGCCGGCGGATGCGGATCAGCTCGTGCGCCGTCCACGAGATCGTGTGGGTCTTGCCCGAGCCGGCGCTGTGCTGGATCAAATACGGCTGGCCCGGCCCCTCGGCGCGCACCGCGCTCACGAGGGCGCTGACCGCTTCCCATTGATGAAAGCGCGGGAAGATCAGGGCCTCCTTGAACTGCGTGCGGCCATTGGCATCCTGCACCTGCTTGCGCTCCAGCAACACGAAACGGTGGAACACGCGCAGCCAGGCATCCTTTTGCAGCACCCGCTCCCACAGATATGCCACCGGGTACGCGCCGTCCGCGCCGGGTGGGTTACCGGCCGCGCCATCATTGCCGCGATTGAAGGGCAAAAAAGAGGTGGCGGCACCGCTCAACTGGGTCGTCATGCGGATATCGCTGTCGCTCATCGCGAAATGCACGATCGCGCCGCGCTTGAAGCTCAGCAGCGGCTCGGCCCGGCCGGTCTTGCCGTTCTTCGCTGGCCGGTCCTGCCGGTACTGCGTCATCGCCGCTTCGACCGACTGGGTGAAGTCGGTTTTGAGCTCCACGGTCGCCACCGGCAGGCCGTTGATGAAGAACACCAGATCGATGCGCTCGGTGGACTCCAGCGAATAGCCCAGCTGCGGCACCACGCGCAAACGGTTGGCTTGGTAGCGCCGCGCCGTGGTCTCGTTGCGCGCATCTTCCGGCAGGGCCTGGCTCATCGCCAGCTGCCCCGCACCGGCCAGCGCAAAGCCGCGCCGCAACACACCCAGCGTGCCGCCCTCGGCACTCTCCAGTGTTTTCACCAGCCGGTCCAGCAGCGCCGTTTCAGCCGCCGCCGCTGAACCCGCATGCAGGCGCAGCAGCTTCTCCCAAGCCTCAGGCTGACTGTCCTGCAGCCAGGCCGTTACGTCCTCCGGGTACAAGGCCCGCGCCCGGTCATAGACGGCCGATACGCCGACCAGCCAACCGGCAGCGCGAAGCTGCTCGACGATGTGGCGTTCCAGCTCGCATTCGTGATGGATCTTTGACATGGTCCTCCCTGACCGGTTTTGCTTCTATTTAGTCTTTGGCGTCGACCTTATTCTTTCATCCCCTTCATCCCCTCCATCCAGGCCAAAAATTTCCTCCGGGCCGATCAAATCGATCTCGTGCGAAGGCAGACAGAAAGAAATTTAGCCGGGATGGAGGGGATGAAGGGGATGGAAGAGATTTGCGTGCAGCCATGCTTGTCAATGCCATTGCGTTGCTGACTTGGCGGGCGCAAAGTAAAAAAAGGGTTCTCGCAAGCTCGCTCATCCGCTCAGCCGGTCATGCTCCCGGTCCAGCTCGGCGCGCAGCTCTTCTTCGCTGGGCAGTACCAGCTTGTATTTGCTGGCGAACAGCTGCTCATGGCCCTGCAGCACCGAATAGCGCACCACCGACGCGTCCTTCTGCGCGCACAAGATGATGCCCACCGTGGGGCCGTCGTCCGGCCCGCGCTTGAGCTCGTCGTACATGCGCACATACATGTCCATCTGCCCGATGTCTTGGTGGGTTAGCTCGCCGCGCTTGAGGTCAAAAATAACAAAGCACTTGAGCAGATAGTTATAGAACACCAGGTCCACATAGAAATCCTTGTTCTCGGTGCTGATGCGCTGCTGGCGTGCTACGAAGGCAAAGCCCTTGCCCAGTTCCAGCAAGAAGCCCTGCAACTGTTTGATCAGCGCCTGCTCCAAGTCGCTCTCCAGCAGCGCGCCGGCGTTCGGCAGGCCCAGAAACTCCAGCAACACCGGGTCGCGCACGAACTCGCGCGGGCTGAAACTTGGCGCACCTTCCTCGCTTTGAATATTGGCCCCGGCCTCCTCGACCACGGCGGCGCGGTCCTGGCTCACCAGCAGACGCTCGTAATACAGCGTGCCGATCTGACGCTCCAGCGCGCGGGTGCTCCAGTTCTGCGTGGCGGCCTCGTTCATGTACCAGTCGCGGGCACTGCCGCTCTCCAGCTTGAGCAGGCTGCGGTAATGCGTCCAGCTCAATTCGTGACGCAGTGCGTCACGAATTGGAAAGGCGTTGAAGAACAGCCGCATATAGCGAAGATTGCTCGCGTCAAAGCCCTTGCCGAACTCTGCCGTCAGCCCTTCAGCCAGCATCGGCAGCAATCGCTGGCCATAGGCCGCCCTCGCCTCGCCGCCCTGCTCGAACTCGACGATATGCCGACCCAGCTCCCAGCAGGTCTGCACCTGGACGGCGTCCACCGCCCGCAGCGCGCGCTGGCGGGCCTGGCGGATCAGCGTGCGCAGCTCGGCCAGCAGCGGCCGCAGCGTGGCGGCGTCGGCTGGCGTGGGCGGTGAGGCGGGCCTACTCATGTGGGTTCTCGGACGTCGATCTGGCCGGTGACGGCGGCGGTGATGAGGGCGGCGCGGCGTTCTTTGAGCAAAGCCACGCTGGCTACGACTCGCTTCATCAGGCTGTCAAGTTGACCCGATCGAAGTGCGACTCGATCCATGATCAAACTCTGCTCGCCCATTGGTGGCATCGCCACAGGGAGATCTCGGATAACTTCTTGCGAGATATTGACCATGGACGAACTTGCCCCGGTAGCCTCAATTTCCACTTGACGCCTGCCGTGAACGACGATGACTGCGGCCAGAAAAGCCGGGACAACATCTGCGCCAACCACGAGACGATAGAGCTTGTCGCACAGCATCAAAGTAGGCTCATCTTGCTCGATGACAGCACAGCCACCGACAAGTTCTCGCGTATTCGCCCTGGACACCAGCACGTCACCTTTCTTCAACGCCAAATCAGCTCTCGCTTGCAGCGATGCCGGCAATGCCTTGTTTTGACTCCGATCAAAGGTTCCACCATTAACGCAACCAACCTTCATCACGCCCCATTCATTTCCTTCAGCTGGCCGTGCCTCACATTCGGGACTCCAGCCCTGGCTCATGGAAGAGATGACGTATTTGATGCGAGTTACTGCCCAATGCGCCGGCACCCGCCCCAGCCACGCAACACCAGAATCCTTCATCGGTACGGTCGGATCCAAGCCCTGGGTGACCGCCTGCGTGATCAGCGCCTGGCGCTTCTCGCGCAGCAGCGCGATGAAGCGGGTCTTCTTGGCGATCAGCGCATCGATACGGGTGCTTGCGCGGTCAATCAGGGCCAGCCGCGCCACCTGCTCGGCCGGAGGCGGCACCGGCACCGGCAGCTCCATCACATTGCTGGACGAGATCGAGGCCAGATTGGTGCTTTGCTTGGCCCGCCCCATGAAGTAGAACTGCGCCGGTGCCGAGCCGGTCCAGGCGTTCAGCCATTCGGGCGAGACGCCGTGTGGGCGCACCGCGAACACATGGTTCTGATGGATGCAGGGCTCGATCTGGCCGTGCCAGACATGGCCGCGACCGAGCTTATCGAAGTCGCCGCCCTCGTTCATCAGCACATCGCCGGGCTGCAGGCGATAGCGTTCCAGATCGGCCACGGGCACCGTCATGGTCGCCACATCGTCGAGCGCAAGGTAGCCGTCCTGCACATTGGCCACGCGCAGATACGGCACGTCGACGGTTTCAGCCTCGCCGTGATCCTTGCCTTTGGCCATGCCGGTCTGGACCATGGCGATGAACTTCAGGCGTTTGAGCTGCCATTGCCGGGGTAAGTGTTCGGCCATTGAGAACTTGTTGGGCTTCACAACTGCGCCCCCACCGCCCGATACGCCTGCGCCGGATCATTGGGTTTGTCCGGCCGGGTCATGACGATGCGGCCCTGCCGGAGTAGCGGGCGCAGATAGTCCTGCCGCACCGTCTCGGGTTGCCGCTGGAGGAGCAGGGCCAAGTCGTCGGCCCGCAAGGCCTGCCAGGCGCAAAGATCCTCCACCAAATTGCGCACGTCCTGAGGCGGGCGCCGCTTGCCCAGCTGCGCCAACCGGCCGGCCAGCGCCACCGGCATCTCGGCCACCAAGTCCGCGCGAGCGAGCTGCGCCTGTTGCGCCCGTTGAGCATGCTGCAGACCATCGAGCTTGCTGGATAAGACCGGGGGGTTACTGGATAAGGGCCCGAGGTTACTGGATAAGGGCCCGGGCTTACTGGATAAGGCCAGGGGGTTGCTGGATAAGCTCGCCGGGATCAAAGCCTCGCCCCTCAGTTTTGCGGTCGGCCGGTACCAAGTGGCGGAGCCCCGGCCCTGCTGCGTGAACAGGCCGGCATCTCGCAGCCGCCGCAGGGCGTTGCTGGCCGTCAGCGTGTCCAGCTTGTTCAGGTCGCGGTAGGTGGCGTTGTCCATGGCACCGGCCTCGCGGGCCACGACCAGCGCTCGGGCCTCGGCCTCGTTGAGGCCCAGATCCTTGAAGCCGGCCAGCCAACGCAGATCGTCTTCCCCCAGGAAGTGATGAAAAAAGAAGCGCGCAACGAAGAGGTCCTGGCCCCGGTCGGATTCGAACAGCGGCGGCGCCAGTCCGGCAGCCTCCGCCATTTCACGCATCACGCGGATGCCGCTTCCCTTGGTCTCGGCGAAACGGGTCTCGTGCAACACCGAGGCGATCTTGGGGTTGCGCGGGGTGGAGCCAGGGTCGCCCAGATGCTCGGGCGATTTCAGCGAGAACCCGGGGTTGCGGATCTCCAGCCGGTTGGCAAAACGAATGATCTGAATCGGGGCATGGCTGCGGTAGCTGCGGTGCATCAGTGCATTGACCACGGCCTCCCGAATCACTCGTTGCGGGATGACCGGCCGGTCCTGCCGCTGCAAGTCCCCGTCGGCCAGACCAAAGGCTTTGGGCAGGTCGTCCAGAATGGCCGCCTGCGCGCGGCGGATGAGCCTGAACAGCGGGTCGCGCAACTCCAGCGTGTCGAATCGGCGCTCCGGGTCGGGCACCCATTCGCGGCCGGGCACGCGAATGTAGTCAACCCGGATCATCGGAAAGCAACGCCGCAGCGCGGCCGGCTTGCCAAACAGCATCAGCCCGGCCACCGTAGGCAGCCAGCGCCCCGCTTGGCCGGGGCGAACCGCGCCAAGCGCCTGCAGCAACTCATCGTCGCTCCAGCGCAGTTCCTCGGCGTCGGGATTGGCTTCGGCTCTGGATTGGCGGTATTCGGCCAAAGCCTCCAGGGCGAAATCATCCAGTTCGGCGTCGGTGACCAGGCCGGCGTCGAAGCTTTCCTGCTGCCGGCCTTGGTAGAGCGCGATCAGGTCGTCTTCGGTGCAACGTTGGTCGCTGCTGCCAATGCGACGGAAGGCGCCGCGCGGCAGGCCTTGCGCTTTCAGAAAGACCGGTTTGTCGTGACCGGCCAGTTCCGGGACATGGACCACGGCCACCACTTTGCCGCGCAGCGACTCGGTGCGGATGTCCACTCGCAGGGGCTGATTGAACATGCTTGCGCATTGGCTGGCCAGATCGCTGACGATCTTGTCGGGGTCGCGCAGACCCACCACTTCGTAGCTGGGATCAGGCGCGCGCTCATCGCGCTGCGCGCCCAGCAACACCCATCCGCCGCCCAGGCCGGGTTCGTTGGCGAATGCGCAAATGGTTTCGAGCAAGGACTTGCCGACGTCCTGTGCCGTCTTGGCTTCGACGTGTTCGTGCTCGTCCAGCAGGTTCAGACTTTCCAGCAGCTCAAGAGCCGTCACGCCGTCACCTCCCCCAATAGCGCCGCAATCTCCGCCTCCACCGCCTGCAGCTCCGCGTCGATCTCCGCCAGCGGCCGGGGCGCTTGGTAGACGTAGAAATAGCGGTTGAAGTTGATCTCGTAGCCGACGATGCCGGTCTTGCCGTCTTTCTCGTCGGTCTTGTCCCGCAAGATCCAGGCATCCGGCACATGCGGCATCACCTCGCGCTGGAAGTAGGTCTCGATGCCTTCCTTCAGCGGCACGTTCTCGAACTCGCGCAGCTCGGGGTCAGGTGTTGCCGATTTGCCGTCCGGCTCCATCACGGCTTGAGCCGCCGGGTCACGCTCGCCAAAACAATCCAGCACGGCCTTGCGGGTCGGCTTGCCGAGCTTGCCCTTGACGCCGGCCGCCTTCAAAAACGCATCGAAAGAGTCGAAGCTGGCGCCCTTGTCCTTGAGCGTGATGAAGCGCTCGACCTGGTCCGAACCCTTGGCCTCCACGTACCGGGCAAGCCGCTGCGGCGTGACGGCAAAACGCATACGCAAGGGGCGCTCAACGGTGATGCGGCGGTAGCCGAAGTCGGTGGTGTCAAAAATCTTGCTCTGCGGCCCATCCTCGAAGGCCTCGACCAAACGGGCGATTTCGTCGATCTGCGCCTGGCTGATCTGGCGGCGTTTGCTGCCCAGGCTTTTGCGCATGGGGCTGTGCAGGCTGCTTGCATCGATCAGCTGCACCTTGCCGGCGCGCGCAGCGGGCTTGTGGTTGGACAGCACCCAGATGTAGGTGCCGATGCCGGTGTTGTAGAACAAATCGTTGGGCAGGGCCACGATGGCCTCCAGCCAGTCGCGCTCCAAAATCCAGCGGCGGATCTCCGACTCGCCCGAGCCGGCTCCGCCATTGAACAGCGGCGAGCCCGACAGCACGATGCCGATGCGGCTGCCGCCCAGCTCGACCGGCTTGCGCTTGGACAAGAGGTGCATCAGGAACAGCAGCGAGCCGTCGCCGACGCGCGGCAGGCCGGGGCCAAAGCGGCCGGCCAGGCCGAATTCCTTGTGCTCGGTGGCCACGGCCTTCTGCACCGACTCCCATTTCACGCCGAAGGGCGGGTTGGCCAGGCAGTAGTCGAAGCGCTCGCGCGGCAGCATGTCATGGCTGAGCGTGTTGCCGAGCTTGAGGTTGGCGACGTTATAGCCCTGGATCAGCTTGTCGGCGACGCAGATGGCATAGGTCTCGGGGTTGAGCTCTTGCGCGTAGGGCACCAGCGTGGTGTCGGCGTTCCACTCCTTGACTTGCTCGATGGCCGAGCTCAAGAAGCCGCCGGTGCCGGCCGCGCAGTCGTACACCGTGCGCACCACGCCCTTGCCGGCCAGCGCGTCATGGTCGGGCGCGAACACCAAGGTGGTGGTCAGGCGCACCACGTCGCGCGGGGTGAAGTATTCGCCGGCGTCGTCATTGGCGGCCTCGGCGAACTTGCGGATCAGGTGCTCGAACACCAGGCCCATATCGTGGTTGGAGATCGCGTCCGGATGCAGGTCGATGGCGGCGAACTTCTGCGTGATCAGGTAGAGCAGATTGGCTTCTTCAAGCTTAAGTAACCAGTTATCAAAGCCGAAGTGACCGAATACCTGGCCTGCGTTGGCCGAGAACTTGGCCAGGTAGTCCTCCAGATTGGCGCGCGTGCTGGTGGAGCCGAGCGTGGCCAGGCTGAACCGCGAGACGTTGTAGAACGGTGCGCCGGCCACCTGCGGCAGCAGCAGGTCCAGGTCGACCTTGCTGCTCTTCAGCGCGGCATGCTGCTTGAGTACGGCGTCACGGGTCGGCTCCAGCACGCATTCCAAGCGGCGCAACACGGTGAAGGGCAGGATGATGCGGCCATACAGCGAGGGCCTGAATGGGCCGCGCAAGGTGTCGGCCACGCTCCAGATGAAGTCGGCTAGGTTTTGTTGGTTCATCAAGGAGATTCAAATAGGGGGCTGGCGCAAAAAATGCGCCAGACAAGGGCCGTCAATTGTCCGTGCTGCCGGAGCGATCGTTATTCCCGCTATCGTTATTGCCGCTATCGTTATTCCCGCTACCGCTGTTCCCGCCATCGCTGTTCCCGCCATCGCTGTTTCCGCTGTAACTGCGCCAGTGCTTGGAAGCCCGCCGCATCAACTCGACTTGTTTGCCAAAGTTGGTGCAGCCCTTGCAGATCAAGTAATGCGCTCGAACGGTGAGCCGTTCAGCGTGGCCGAGTGGGCGGTCTTCACCCTCCAACACCAGGCGGGTAATTTCCCTGCAATCAGGCAGGCCCATCATGTTGCAGCCCCCGCCTGCAACTCCTGCGCATCAAACCAGTTCAACTGCAAACATTCGCGCAGCCGTAGCCGCGCCCGGTGCAACATGACCCACAGATTGCTCGGACTGATGTTCAACTCCTGGCAGATCTCGTCCGTGTCCAACTCCAACCATTCACGCATCATGAAGAGCCGCCCTTGCTGGCCGGGCAGATGCTCGACGCAGGCCTCCATCACCTTCATGAAGTCCACCTGACGCAGGCAGTGGTCGGGGTCACCCCAGTCCTTGGGCCGCTCGCGCCAATGGCCGTCGGCCTTGAACAGATCATCATCGAGGTCTTCACCGTCTTCTTGCGTGGTCGACATTTCGCGGCAGTTGCGGCGAATCTGATCGACCAGCTTGTGCTTGAGGATGCCGATCAGCCAGGTCTTGAGCTGCGAAGTACCGCTGAAGCTTTGCGGCTTTTCGATCGC
>NZ_JANNMI010000328.1:0-3385 GCF_031397715.1 Roseateles sp. | reverse complement strand
GATGGACGACCGCCGCTACACCGAGATCATCGTCACCCGCGTCACGGTGCCGGTGGGCGAGGACATCGGCTACCTGCCCGGCAACGAGGAAGAGAAGATGAGCCCGTGGATGGGCGCGCTCGACGACAACCTCGAAGTGCTCGCCAAGAGCGACGGCAGCGCCGGCGAATGGGGCCGCGCGGCGACCAACGACCTGGTGCGCAGCAAGATCAAGATCAAGAGCATGAACTTCATGCGCGGCCGTACCTTCTTGAACAAGTACGTGATCATCGACGAGGCGCAAAACCTGACGCCCAAGCAGATGAAGACCTTGATCACCCGCGCCGGCCCCGGCACCAAGATCGTCTGCCTGGGCAATTTGGCGCAGATCGACACGCCCTATTTGACCGAAGGCAGCTCGGGCCTGACCTTTGCCGTCGACCGCTTCAAGGGCTGGGCGCACAGCGGTCATGTGACCTTGGCGCGCGGCGAGCGCTCACGGCTGGCCGACTTTGCCTCTGAAGTGCTCTGACATCCAAGTCTGCTGACCATCATCCCAAAGGGCGGCCAAGCGGTCGCCCTTCTTGCTTTCTGAAATGAAAAATGAGCTTTTACATCTCAGACCTTGACGGCACCTTGCTGGACACCGAGGGGCGGCTAGCGCCCAGCACGCGAGCGGGCTTGTTGCGCCTGCTTGATGCAGGCCTGACCTTCACCGTTGCGAGCGCGCGCCACGTCTCTTCCATCCGCCAAATCCTGGGCGACTTACCGCTGCGCCTGCCCGTTATTGCTTCGAACGGCGCCTATATCAGCGAGATGGCCACGGGCCGGCACGAGCTGGTGCACGCGATCGAGCCGGCCTTGAGCCAAGCCGTGTTCGCGCTGATCCGTCAGCACGGCCTGATGCCCTTTGTTTCGACCCACGGCCCCAAGGGCGATCAGCTCTTCTACCAATCGGTACACAACGAGGCGCAGCAGGCCTTTGTCGACGAGCGCAAGCGCAATGCCGACCCACGCCTGCGCCATACCGCCCGTCTGCAAGACGAGTTAGCGACGCCGGCCGTGACCTTTGTCGTGGTGGCTCGCCATGCGCCCCTGGCGGCGCTGCAGGCTGCGATTGACGAGTGTTGCGGCGATGCGGTGGAAACCCATCTCGCCGAGGATCTTTACAAACCCGGATGGCCCTGGCTGACTGTGCATGACCGGCGCGCCACCAAAGACCAGGCCATCAAAACCTTGGCCGAGCGCTACGGCCTGCTGGAGCGCGAGGTAGTGGTGTTCGGCGATCATGTCAACGACATCAAGATGCTGCGCGCGGCACACCGCGGCATTGCCGTGGCTAACGCCATTGCGGCGGTCAAAGATGAGGCCCACCAGGTGATAGGGCCTCACCATGAAGACAGCGTGCTGAGCTTTATCGACGCCGACTGGAAGCGCTGAGGATCCAATTCAGCGGCGACAGGCAGAGCTCAAGCCCGCTTGTGCAAGCCGCCCAGCTTGCTGGCCAAATCGCCGAGGCCGACCTGCTGGTTTTGCCGACTGCCGAACCCTATCGGGTGAAACTCGGGGTTACTCTGGAATCCCGTTAAAATAGTTAAACCATGGCCCGACTTGCTGCGGGCTTTCCCTTGCTTTTCCTTAGCTAGACGACCGACTGCTTGACACCTGCAACAGCCCCCGCCTAAGCTGCGCGCCGAACACCATGCTCGACGCCCGCCTCCGCCGCCCCTCCCCGCTCACAAGTTTCTTGCCCCTGCGCCGCCTGACGGCCAGCGCGGTCGGGCTGCTTCTGTGCGTCAGTACGGCTAGCCAAGCGCAAAACGCGCCACCGCCCGGCATGGTCACCGGCGCCTGGGGGTTCAGCCAGTTGCAGGCTATCGGTTCGACCAAAGTCGTGCCACCTGCTGCGCCTGCTTCGGCAGCCCTAGTGACCCCAACGGCGGCCCCGAGTGCGAACCCTGCCGCTGACTCGGTCAGTCGTTTTTTGCAGGAACGTGGTTTTCTCTCGCCAGGCCAGGCCGAGCCCGGACGCTTGATGGAGCAAGTGCGCGACGCCGCCTCAAACCTGGTGATCTCGTCCATGAACTTCTTGGGTGTGCGCTACACACGCGGCGGCTCGTCGGAGGAGAGCGGCTTCGATTGCAGTGGCTTTACCCGCCATATTTTCGAGTCCAGTGTCGGCATGATCTTGCCGCGCCGCGCCGATGAGCAGGCCAAGATGTCGAATCTGCTGACCGTCAAGCGCGATGAGCTCAAGCCCGGCGACTTGGTGTTTTTCAACACCATGAAGCGCACCTTCTCGCATGTTGGCATCTATGTCGGTGAAGGCAAGTTCATTCACTCTCCCCGTGTCGGCGGCGCCGTGCGGGTGGAAGATATGCGTGAAGCCTATTGGGCCAAGCGCTTTACCGGCGCGCGCCGGGCCGATCTCAAGGCCGCAGAAAGTCCCGCTCAACCCAGGCCTGGGCGCTAGTCTCGGTCAATTTAAAGCCGGCGCTGACCTTCACCTCGGCCAAGACCTCGCCGTCGGCATTCTTGGCAGTCAGCGTGGCATAAGGGTTATCTTCATCGGGCACGATGTCCAAGAGCACCGTCAAGCGGCCCTTTTCGCTGTCGATCTTGAGGCTCTTGTGCAACTGGGCATGCAACTGCTGCTCATGCCGGCGCAAGACCTCGGAGGCGGTTTTCACCAAGGTGTGAAAAGCCGGTGCCGACAAAGGTTTGGGGTTCTTCTTGTCACGCCCCATGGTCCAGGGCCCGACCAGCGCCGGTTCGGCCTCACCGGCCAGCGTCATCGCCACGGCCCAACCCTCGTCGTCCTCATTCTTGATGACCTGGGCGGTCCAGCGCTCGTCGCGCCAACATAAATCGCCCTGGACCCAGGTGTCTTCGGCGTTAAGGACCATCTCTGTCAACTGTGTATTCATACAGCCAGGGTATCACGCCAGCTTGGCCACCAGGGTCAGGATGTCATAACTGGCGACCATTTCGCCGCGCTGATTCAACACCTGCACGTCCCAGGCGACCACGCCTTGCGGCGGCTGATCCGGGCGATTGCCCCGGTCGATGCGGCGTTTACAGGTCAGCCGCGCCTGAATGGTGTCGCCGATCGCCACCGGGTTGACGAAGCGCAGCGTGTCGAGTCCGTAATTGGCCAAGACCGGCCCCGGTGCGGGCGACACGAACAGACCGGCCGCCGCCGACAAGACGAAATAGCCATGCGCAATGCGCTGACCGAACTGCGTATCCTTGGCCGCGATGGCGTCGAAATGCATGTAGAAATAGTCACCCGAGACACCGCCAAAGTTGACGATATCGGCCTCGCTGACGGTGCGCCGGTGGGTCAGCAGCGAGTCCCCGATCCTCAGGTCTTCGAAGTAGCTGCGGAACGGGTGCAGCGGGGTGT
>NZ_JANNMI010000265.1:0-9446 GCF_031397715.1 Roseateles sp. | reverse complement strand
CACCTTGGGCAGCATCGAGACGACCACATCAGCGTCGCGGTAGGCCTCGTTCTCGGCCTTTTGGCACAACATCGCGAAGGGGTGGCGCGGTGACATACCGCTCAATTCGATCGGAGAGAGCGGCCACAAATCGTGCACCTCGTAGACCAGCTTGGCTCGGGCCTTTTTGGCGATGCGGCGAGCCGGCCAAATGTCCATGGGATAGGTACTCGACGCAATCACCACGTCGGGTTGGAAATTCTCGGCCAGCGCATCGGCATCATTCCAAAGCTGGCGGCAAAACGACCAGATATTGCGCAGCCGGCCGAAGCCATTGCCTGCGTAGGCGGGCGTGCCGTACCAGACATAGGCGACACCGGCTATGGTCTGCCCGCCGGCCTGCGGCTGCGTGCTGCGCACATGCGACTCCGAGGCTGCCAAGATCAGCACCTGATGGCCGGCACGCCGCCACTCGCGGGCCAAATAGAACGGGCGAAACTCCATGCCATGCTGAGGTGAGCCGGCGTAGTGGTTGATCAGCAGTATCTTCACGTGCTTGTTTCCAGTTCCCTCAAGCGGCTCAAAAATCGCTGCACGGCCGGCGCAAACAAACCATGCTCGGCCACCCAAGCGCGGTTGACGGCGCCAATGGCGTCGGCCCGACCTGCCAGCGCGAGCAACTGCGCCGGCAAGGCAGTCATTGCGAGGCCGTCCAAGATCAAGCCCTGCCCCGCCCCGTCACCCAACAACTCATGATTGGCCGGCAGATCAGACAACAGCGGCACGCACGCATGCCCCATCGCCTCAAACACCGACACCGAGACCGAATCACTCTGCGGAAGGCTCAAGTACCAGCGCGAGCGGGCGTAGTGGATGGCCTGCGCCTTGGCCCCGAGGCGGCCGACAAACTGCACCTGCTGCGCCACGCCCAATTCATGCGTTAGCGCCTCCAGCTCGGCGCGCAGCGAGCCGTCATTGGCCACCACCAATCTGGCCTCGGAGATCTGCGCCGCCACCGCCGCAAAAGCTTGCATCACCAGGTGCGGGCGGTAGATCGGCTCCAAGCCTCGGTTGGCAAAAAACAACCAAGGCTGCTTACGCACATTCGCCTTCGGCATCGCGTCCAGGCCGAACGGAAAGGTCATCACCTCGCCCGCGCCCAAATCGTGCATGCGCGCCGTCATATGGCGTGAGTCCGAGGTGCAAAGCGCGCAAGCTTTGAGCACTTGGGTCGTCAGCCAGCGATAGGCCCAGCTCAGATCGGGCGTCACCAAAATATCGCTGCCCCACGCCGAGCCAATGATGCGCGCCCGCAAGCGCCAACCGCGCCGCGCCGCCCAGGCCAGGGTGCCATGCGAGGTCAGGTAGTGGGCGTGCAAGAAGTCGGCGTCGACGCGCTTGAGCCAAGCGCCCAGGCCAGGCAGCTGCATGAACAGGCCGAAGTTGCCGCCGCCATGGTCGGGCTGGGTCTGCATCGCGTAGCGCCGCGCCGCCGGCAGCAAGGCTTCGAACTCGGGCGTGAAACCGCGTGACGACGCCGCCCAAAGCTCGATCCCGGGCGATTGCGCCAAGGCGCGCGCCCACTTGAGCAGATGCGGGCTTTCGGCGTCGCCGATCAAGACCAGCTTGATCGCTTTCAAACCGGCAACTCCCCGGCCCAGGCCTGGTAGTGAGCGGCCAGCATCGGGTGCAGGGCCAGCAGCTTGGCATCGGCGGCACGCACATCGCCGACTTGGCGCGCCGGCTGGCCGGCCATGATGGCAAAGTCGGGCACCTCGCCGCGCACCTGCGCATAGGCACAAACGACCACGCCCTTGCCAATCACCGCGCCGGCTTCAATCAGGCTATGCGGCCCGATGAAGCTGTAAGCGCCGATGCGTATCGGCGCTTTGATGAAGCCGGGGCGCTCGCCCACATGCTCAACATACTGGCGGCCTAGCAGGCGAATCGAGCGGTGCGAGCTGTGCGTGACGATGCTGACGAAATTGGTGATCTGCACACCTTCGTCGATCTGCAGGCCGGCGGTGGCGTCGATGAAATTGAACTGGCCGATGAAGACATGGTCGCCCAGCATCAAGCCCCCCTCACCTTCGATGCAGGTACTCGGCGCGATCCGGCTATGGAGCAAGGCGCGCCCATCTGCGGCCCGCTCGCCAAAGACGGTGCGCAGGCCGGTCGCCCACAGCAAGCGGCGTCGCCAATGGTTAAGCCGGGATCGAAACATGTTCACCCACTCGAGGAAAGTTCTGCCAGTGGGCCAAGGCCCAGAAAAAATATGTGAAGTACGCCAGCATAGCGGCTGACACACCCCAGGCCGCGCCGACCAAGCCGCCCAGGGCCAGCCCGCCCGCCAGACCCAGCACAAACAAGACTTGCCCGGCCAGCGCCAAACGCAGACCCCACGCCTGCGCCCGCCAAGCCATCATCGCCACCGACAGCGGCGAGGCGACGAAGTGCAGCGCGATATAGGGCGCCAAGGCCCGCGCCACTTCGCCCGCCGGCTGCCACGCTTGACCAAACAGCGTCGCAAACATCCACGGCCCACCCAAGAGCAGCGCCAGCACCAAGGGAGCCGACAGCAGCAGCAAGACAGCCATGGTCCGGCGCACCACGCGCAGCGCCTCAGGGCCGTCCACAGCGGCCACCAAACGTGGGTACAACACCTGCGCCAGCGCGCCCCCAATCAAGCCGGCCGGCGCCTTGCAATAGCGCAGCGCCAAGGCCCAAAAGCCAGCCGCCGCATCCCCCGCCCAAGCCGCGATCAGCAGCATGGCCACGCTGTCTTGCAAGGCGCCAACAAAGGCGTGCGGTGTGTTGAAGAGCGGAAAATCGCGGTGCTTGGTCGCCATCGCCCGCAGCGCTTGGCTCGGCACGCGCCACAGCCCGGCCCAGCCGCCCAGTGGTGCGGGCCGAGCCAACAAGGCCGCTGTCGCCAGACCCGCCAAGATCGGCCCCAAGAGCAGGCCCACCACCCCCAGGCTGAGCAGGCCAAACACCAGCTGCAGCAGCGCGCCGCCGCCATATTGCAAGACGCGCGCCCAGGCCAGCAAGTGAAAACGCTGGGCCCGCATGCCCCACAGCGTCAGCCACTGCGTGGCAGCAGCGGCCAGCACCGCCAGCGGCATCAGCCAGCTAAAGGCCAGGTCTTGCCAGGCCCACAGCATCCCGCCGACGACGGCGCTGACCGCCGTCACCACCAGCAGCACGCGGGCGCACAGCGCCATCAAGACGGCAGCCGGCGAAGCCTCGGCCTCCAACGGCAGCGCAAACTCGTAGCGAGCACAGCCGACCACGGCCACATTGCTCGCCAAGGCCCATAAAAACGAGAACTGGCCGAACTCGGCCGGCGTGTAGACGCGCGTCAACCAAGGGCCGAGCAGCAGCGGCAAGGCCTGCGCCAAGGCGCCGCCGGCCAGCAGGGTCAGGGTCGCCCGCAGCAAGCCCTTGTTAGCCATCGGACGGACGACGACTCATCAAACCCGCAAGGCGCTCGCCAGGGCCGCCACCACGCTGTCCTGCTGCGCCTCGCTCAGGTCGGGGCTCATGGGCAGGCTCAACACGCGCTCGGCGGCACGCTCGGCATGCGGGAAGCTTTTGCCCTGCCCGTACTGCGCATAGGCCGGCTGCTTATGCATAGGCTTGGGGTAGTGGATCGCGGTCGGTATGCCGGCGGCGTTGAGTGCTTGCTGCACCGCTTCGCGCTGCTCTACTTGCAGCGTGAACTGGGCCCAGACGCAGTCGCGATCGGGGCGCAAACCCAAGCCTTGCAGCGGCAAGTCCTGCATCAGCTGCCGGTAGCGCGCGCCCAAGGCGCGGCGCTGCGCCAGTTCCCACTCAAAGCGCTCCAGCTTGGCTAACACGATCGCGCATTGCAGCGTGTCCATGCGCCCGCCCACGCCCAGCCGGGTATGGGTGTAGCGCTGGCTTTGGCCATGCACGCGGATTTCACGCGCGGCCTGCGCCAGCGCGTCGTCATCGGTAAACAGCGCGCCGCCGTCGCCGTAGCAGCCCAGCGGCTTGCTGGGGAAGAAGCTGGTGGCGCCGAAGGTGCTCAGGGCGCAGCTCTTCTTGCCCTTGTAAGTCGCACCAAAACTCTGCGCGGCGTCTTCGATGACCGGCAAATTGCCATGCGCGGCCGCCACCGCATTGATCTCGTCCATATCGCAGACCTGCCCGTACAGGCTGACCGGCATGATGGCGCGGGTCTTGGGCGTTAGGGCCGCTTCGATCAGGCGCGTGTCGATATTGCAGGTGTCGGGCTCGATGTCCACAAACACCGGCTTGGCCCCCAGCAAGACAATCACCTCGGCGGTGGCCGCAAAGGTGAACGGCGTGGTGATGACCTCGTCACCGGGCTTCAGGTCAAGCGCCATCAGGGCAATCAACAGCGCCTCGGTGCCGCTGGACACGGTGATGCAATGCTTGGCGCCGGTGTAGGCAGCAAGTGCCAGCTCCAGCTCCTTGACCTCGGGGCCCATGATGTACTGGCCGTGGTCGAGCACGGCCTGGATGCGCGCGTCGATGCGGGGTTTGAGCGCCGCGTACTGCGCCTTCAAGTCAATAAAGGGCAGGCTCACAAGCTTCCCACTTTCACGAGTTCGCACACCTCGCCGGCCAGTTGATACTGATCGCCGGTATGCGGGCATTCGGCCAAACCCTGGGCATCAAAGGCCAACTTCTCGCCATAGCGGCTCATCCAGCCAATGCGCCGGGCCGGCACGCCGACCACCAGGGCAAAGTCAGCCACGTCTTTTTGCACCACCGCGCCGGCGCCGACAAAGGCGTAACGGCCAATTTCGTGGCCACAAACGATGGTGCAGTTGGCACCCAGCGTCGCGCCCTGCTTCACCAGCGTGCGGCGGTATTCATTCTTGCGCGCCACCGCCGCGCGCGGGTTGTAGACATTGGTGAAGACCATGCTGGGGCCGCAAAACACATCGTCCTCCAGCGTCACCGCGTCATAGACCGAGACATTGTTCTGCACGCGCACGTTGTTGCCTACAGCCACGTCATTGCCGACATAAACGCCCTGGCCCAAGGCGCAGCGCTCGCAGATGCGGGCGCCGGCGCTGACGTGGGCGAAGTGCCAGACCTTTGTGCCTTCGCCGAGTTGAGCGCCGTCGTCAACGATGGCGCTGTCGTGCTTCCAGTAGCCCATGATCAGAACACCAGCGGCAGACCAACGCGCTGCCCGTCGCGGGCGCTGCGATAGGCCGCAATCAAAATCTCCAGCGAGCGCAAGCCCTCATAACCATCCACTTGAGCGTTGGCCTCGCCGCGCAGCGTCTTGATGACGTTGTCGTAGTACAGCGGATGGCCAAAGCCATAGACGCTGCTGGACTCGTAGTTAGCACTCAATACAAGCGCATCCTCGGGCCGCTGGTCCGCAAACTGCCAGTGCTCAATCTTGTTGACCGCCGTGCCGCCGATCTTGACGGTGCCTTTTTCGCCCAGGATGGTGATCGATCCTTCCAGATTCTGCGGGAAAGTCAGCATCGTCACATTGACCGAGGCCAGGCCGCCGTGGCGCAGCCGCACGCTCATCACGCCGGTGTCCTCGGCCTCGATATCGCGGTCCAGCGTGGCGGTGTAAGCATGCACGCTGTCGACCGGGCCGACTAACCAGTCGAGCAGATCGACATAGTGGCTGGCTTGGTTCATGAAGGCGCCGCCGTCCAAGTCCCAGCGGCCGCGCCAGGGCGAGGCGTCGTAGTAAGACTGCGGCCGGGTCCAGAACACATTGACGGTGCTCAGAAAAATGCGCCCGAAGCGGCCTTGCTGGATCGCCTCGCGAACCTTTTGCACGGTGGCGTTGAGGCGGTTTTGCTTGACCACAAAGAGTTTGACGCCGGCGTCGCGGCAGGCCCGCACCATCGCAATGCCTTCGTCGAGCTTGGTCGCCATCGGCTTTTCGCTCAGCACATGGCGGCCGGCGGCGGCGACGAGCATGGCCTGCTGCGGGTGCAGGCCGCTGGGGGTGGCGAGCACGACGATGTCGGCCGTTTTGTCCGGTTCACAACCGGCGAGCAGAGCGTCGAGAGAGGAAAAACCGGCCGCGCCGGTCAGCGCCACTGCAGCCGCAAGCGCCTCGGGTTTGCTGTCGCAGACCGCCACCAATTCGGCATCGCCGGCATGGGCCGCGATCGCCTCGATATGGTTTTTGGAAATGCGCCCGCAGCCCACCAGGGCGAAGCGGATAGGTCGATCAAGAATGGGCAGACTGAGGCGCATGGTGGGCCGAAAGGAGGTAAGCCTTCGATTCTACGGGGGTGCGTCTAAAATCGCCGCAAATTCAAACCGGCTACGCCCTCAGATGACCCAGCACACCCCCGCCGCACCGCACCACGCACCTGTCGCCGTTGACGAGAACCAGCTCATCACCGAACGCCGCGAAAAACTCGCCGCGATTCGCGCCGTCAACCCCATCCCCTTCCCCAATGATTTCAAACCCCAGCACCGCGCGCTGTTGCTGAGCCAGCGCTATGGCAATCTGGAGAATGAAGAGCTGGAGCCTTTAGCCGTGGCGGTCTCGGTGGCCGGCCGTTTGATGTTGAAGCGGGTGATGGGCAAGGCCTCTTTTGGCACCCTGCAAGATGCCACCGGGCGACTGCAACTCTTCATCACCAAGGACGGCATCGGCGAAGAAAATTACGCCGCCTTCAAGCATCTGGACCTGGGCGATATCGTCGGCGCCGAAGGCGCCTTGTTCCGCACCAAGACCGGCGAGTTGTCGGTGCGGGTCACGAATCTGCGCCTGCTGACCAAGAGCCTGCGGCCGCTGCCCGACAAGTTCCACGGCATGGTGGACCAGGAGCAAAAGTACCGCCAGCGCTATGTCGACCTGATCACCGACGAGACCGCACGCGCCCGCTTCGTCGCGCGCTCCAAAGCGGTGTCGTCGATCCGCAGCTATATGGTCGAGCATGACTTCCTCGAAGTCGAGACGCCGATGCTGCACCCGATCCCGGGCGGCGCCAACGCCAAGCCCTTCATCACCCATCACAACGCGCTCGATCAGCAGATGTTCCTGCGCATTGCGCCCGAGCTGTATCTGAAGCGCTTGCTGGTCGGCGGCTTTGAGCGCGTGTTCGAGATCAACCGTAGCTACCGCAACGAAGGCATCTCGGTTCGGCATAACCCCGAATTCACGATGATGGAGTTTTATGCGGCCTACTGGACGCATATCGAACTGATGGACTTCACCGAGGAAGTGCTGCGCCACGCTGCCCGCGCCGCCACCGGCACGGCCGCTATTCAATATGCCGGCAAACCGGTCGATCTGGACAAGCCCTTCGCCCGCCTGTCGGTGCGCAACTCGCTGGTTGAGCATGCCGGCCTGAGCCCGGAAGAGGCCGACAACGCGCTGGTCTTGCGCGAGCGCCTGGCGGCTCTAGGCGAGGCAGCGCCCAAACATTGGAATCTGCCCGAGCTGCAATTCGGCATGTTCGAGGCGGTGGTGGAAGAAAAGCTCTGGCACCCGACCTTCATCATTGACTATCCCGTCGAGGTCTCGCCGCTGGCGCGCGCCTCGGACGCCAACCCGGCCATCACCGACCGCTTCGAGCTCTTCATCACCGGCCGTGAGTACGCCAACGGCTTCTCCGAACTGAACGACGCCGAGGACCAAGCGGCGCGTTTCCAGGCGCAGGTCTCGAACAAGGAAGCCGGCGACGAAGAGGCGATGTTCTATGACGCCGACTTCATCCGCGCGCTGGAATACGGCATGCCACCGGCCGGCGGCTGCGGCATCGGCATTGACCGGCTGATGATGTTGATCACCGATTCGCCGTCAATTCGGGACGTTATTTTGTTCCCTGCGCTGCGCCGGGAAGCTTGATCTGCGAGCTGAGCCTGCTGCATCACGCGACCTCCACCGACCTAGCGCTCTTGACAGAAGCGGAAGCAATTTCGTGATCAGCAAGCTGCCGGCCGAACTGCGCGAGACGCTCATTCGGAACCTGCGGCACCTCACCCACATCGGCCGTCGCTCTGCGGACAACCCGTCCCAGTCGGTCGAAGCGGCTTGACCATGCAATTCGTCGCCAACGGCCCTGACATTCCAGATGCTCTCTTGCAAGCGCACGAAGAGGGGCGCGTTGTGTTGTTCTGTGGAGCTGGCATTTCTTACCCCGCAGGGCTGCCGGGATTCAAGGGGTTGGTGGACAAAATCTATCAACGCGTCGGCACGACCTGTACGGCCATTGAGCAGGAAGCCTATAACCGCGAGCATTTCGATGCCACCCTGGACCTGCTTGAGCGACGGCTGCCTGGGCAGCGTATTGCGGTGCGCAAAGCACTCGCGGAAGTCCTGCAACCCAATTGGCGCAGCAAGGGCGCCACGGACACACACGCCGCCTTACTGCAACTGGCCCGCCTCCGCGAGGGTTCGATCCGCCTTGTCACCACCAACTTCGACCGCGTGTTTGAACGAGCCGCCCACCGCACCAAGCAGCGTTTCAGTGCCTATGCAGCGCCGATGCTTCCCATCCCGAAAAGCAGCCGCTGGGACGGATTGGTCTACTTGCACGGACTGCTGCCCGCCAAGGTGGACGACAGCACGCTCCACCGGCTGGTGCTCACCAGCGGCGACTTTGGCCTCGCCTATCTGACCGAACGCTGGGCGGCTCGCTTCGTTAGCGAGCTATTCCGTAACTACGTGGTTTGCTTTGTCGGCTACAGCATCAATGACCCGGTACTTCGCTACATGATGGACGCGCTGGCAGCCGACCGAATGTTGGGCGAAGTCACCCCACAGGCTTATGCCTTGGGCGACTGCGAGCCCGGACAAGAGCAAGTCAAGACCGTCGAATGGGAGGCCAAGGGCGTTTGCCCCGTCCTCTACGAAGTGCCCGGGGGCAGCCAAGATCACTCGGCGCTGCACAAGACTTTGACAGCCTGGGCTGACACCTATCGTGACGGCATCCTCGGCAAAGAACGCATCGTCGTGGACTACGCCGTAGCTCGCCCTTCCGCAAGCTCACGGCAGGATGACTTCGTGGGGCGAATGTTATGGGCGCTGTCACATGAATCAGGGCTACCCGCAAAGCGCTTTGCGGACTTCAACCCCGCACCACCGATCGAATGGCTGGAGGCGTTCTCGGAGGATCGTTACCAGCACGGCGACTGGAGTCATTTCAAAGTTCCGCGGCGAGCAGATGTGGACGACAAGCTGCGCTTCAGCTTGATCCGTCGCCCCGCGCCGTATGGGCGTGCGCCGTGGATGTCGCTGGTTTCAGCTGGCGCTGCCGGCAGCGATTGGGACGACGTGATGTTCCATCTGGCTCGCTGGCTGGTGAGGCATCTGAACGATCCAGCGCTGATCATCTGGCTGGCGCAGCGAGGGGCACATTTACACGAACGACTGCCGGCACTGATTGAGGACGAATTGGATCGCTTTGTGCGTTTGGACGCAATCGCTCTCTCCTGCCACGCCAGACTGACAAAACGGAGCGGTTGATGTTCTTGAA
>NZ_JANNMI010000251.1:0-12972 GCF_031397715.1 Roseateles sp. | reverse complement strand
GGTAGTTGGTCGAGCAGACAACTACGCTTTTCGGAAACCTAACAAGAGCCGGAAAAAGGGTCGTTGACCATGACCACTATCACCACCAACGGGCGCACATCGCGCCCGTTTCTTCTTTCACTTCAGTTACCTAATAAACTTTCTTCATTCAAGTACAGTTACAAATATCGGGCTCTTAACTCACAGGAGATTTTATGTATCGAGCCAATGTCGGTATTTTGTGGCGTAGGCCAAGTAGCCAAGACCCAAGCAACCACGTGTGGGTAGTGCGCGCATTCGACGACTGTACACCTACTGAGCGAAGGGCCTCGGCTTTCAAGATCCGTGGAATCTGCTTCAGTGATCATCGTCCGTTCACCCATACAGAAATACCGTACCACTTTCTCGGGTGTTGCGGAGAGATTTCATGGGAGAAGGACGTTGCTTCCATCACGAGCAGCACTGATTGGGGAAAGGCAACGGAAGCAGATGGTGGTTTCGAGGCCCAGTTCGCCATCAGCTCCAGCGCCCGCTCGCGCGGCAGGGTCGGTGTAAACACCCTCTCGGCCTGCCAATGGCCGCTGAGCTCGTCCAAGTCTCGGTAAACGCCACTGCTCAAACCCGCCAAATAGGCGGCGCCCAGCGCGGTGGTCTCGATCACCCGCGGCCGCACGACCGGGATGCCCAAGAGATCGGCCTGGAACTGCATCAAGAGGTTGTTGACGCAGGCCCCACCGTCAACCCGCAGCTCACTCACCGCCGCCCCCCCCGCCTCCACCGCATCAAGACTCATCGCCTGCAACAAGGCGGCACTTTGAAAGGCAATGCTTTCCAAGGCGGCGCGGGCGATATGCGCCACGGTTGAACCGCGCGTTAGCCCGACGATGGCGCCGCGTGCCTCGGCCCGCCAGTAGGGAGCGCCCAGGCCGGTGAAGGCCGGCACAAACATCACGCCGCCGGCGTCCGGCACGCTCTCGGCCAAGCCCTCGACCTCGCCGCTGGTATGCACGGCTTGCAAGCCATCACGCAACCACTGCACCACCGCGCCGCCGATGAAGACGCTGCCTTCCAAGGCGAACTCGGGCGCGGCGCTGATCTGCGCGGCGCTGGTGGTGATCAGGCCATTGGCCGAGGTCTGGAACTGCGCGCCGCTGTGCATCAACATAAAGCATCCTGTCCCATAGGTGTTCTTGGCCATGCCGGCCTTGAAGCAGGCCTGGCCGAACAGCGCGGCCTGCTGATCGCCGGCGATGCCGCCGATGACGATCTCGCCGCCCAGATGCTCGGCGGCCACCACACCAAACTGATGCGCGGACGGATACACGGCAGGCAGCACCGCGGGCGGAATATCCAGCGCGGCCAATAACTCTTCATCCCAGCGGTTTGTGTGCACATTGAACAGCATGGTGCGCGAGGCATTGCTGACGTCGGTGGCGTGTACCGCGCCCTTCGTCAGCTGCCAGACCAGCCAGCAATCGATGGTGCCGAAGGCCAGCTCACCGCGTTCGGCCTGCGCGCGCGCACCCGGCACATGGTCGAGCAGCCATTTGAGTTTGCTGGCCGAAAAGTAGGCATCGATCACCAGGCCGGTCTTGCCCTGCACCACGGGTGCCAGACCTTGCTCGCGCAGCGCGGCACAGGTCGGCTCGGCGCGCCGGTCTTGCCAGACCAGCGCGTGATGGACGGGCAGGCCGGTTTTGCGGTTCCACAACACCGTCGTTTCACGCTGGTTGGTGATGCCGACGGCCTTGATGTCGGCCGCAGCTAAGCCGGCCTTGGCCAGCGCCTCCCGGGCGGTGGCGAGCTGACCCTGCCAAATCTCCAGCGCGTCATGTTCGACCTGGCCCGGCTGCGGGTAGATCTGACGCAGCTCCCGCTGCGCCATCGCGACAATCTGGCCGCTCGCGTCAAAGACGATGGCGCGTGAGCTGGAAGTGCCTTGGTCAAGCGCGAGCAGGTATGTCATCAGTGATGCCTTAGAGTCGGGCGATGGAAGAACATTTTGACGTATTGATCGTCGGCGGCGGCATCAACGGCGCCGGCATCGCGCGCGACCTGGCCGGGCGCGGCTGGAAAGTGATCTTGGCCGAGGCCTCGGACTTTGCCGCCCACACGTCGTCCAGCAGCACCAAGCTGATTCACGGTGGCCTGCGCTACCTGGAGTATTTCGAGTTCTCGCTGGTGCGCAAGGCGCTGCAAGAACGTGAGGTCTTGCTCAAAAGCGCGCCTCACATCATTTGGCCGTTGCGCTTTGTGATGCCGCATGACGAGGCCATGCGGCCGGCCTGGATGGTGCGCCTGGGCCTGTTTCTGTACGACCATCTGGCGCGCCGCGAGGTGCTGCCCGGCTCCAAGAGCATCAAGCTGCGCAGCTCCAAGCTGGGCGCGCCGTTGAAGGCGAAGTACCACCGCGGTTTTGTTTACTCCGATGGCTGGGTCGACGATGCGCGCCTGGTGCTGCTGAACGCGCTCGATGCGCGTGCCAAAGGGGCCGAGCTGCTGACGCGCAGCCCGGTCACGGCGGTGCAGCGCGACGCTGAGGGCTGGACGGCGCAGATCAACACGCCGCGTGGCGCGCGCCAAGTGCGCGCGCGCGCGCTGGTGAACGCCGCCGGCCCCTGGGCCGAGCGCTTTTTGCGCCAAGTGGCTAAGCCGGCGCAGGGCGAGGCCTTGGCGACCAAGCATCTGCGCCTGGTCAAGGGCAGCCACATCGTCGTCAAGCGCTGCTTCGAGCATGACCATGCCTATATTTTCCAGAACCCCGACAAGCGCATCATCTTTGCGATTCCTTACGAGGGCGAATACACCTTGATTGGTACCACCGATGTGGAACTGGCGCCGGCCGCGTTGGACGGCTTCGCCAAGGCCGGCATTGATGAGAGCGAGATCGCCTATCTGTGCAGCCAGGCCAGCCGTTACTTCACCAAGCCGGTGCTGCCGGCCGATGTGGTGTGGAGTTATGCCGGCGTGCGCCCGCTGCTGGACGACGCCGCGGGTGACCCATCGGCCGTGACGCGCGACTATTTGCTGGAAACGAATACGCAGGCCGCCCCGCTCTTGAGTGTCTGGGGCGGCAAGATCACGACGTTTCGCAAGCTGGCTGAGGACGCGGCCCATCTGATCGGCACCATGCTGGGTGAAAAGCGGGCGGCGTGGACCCAGGCTGCGTTTCTGCCGGGCGGCGACCTGCGCGACTGGATCGGCGCGCCGGTTCGCCCGGACCAAGACTTTGAGCGCTTGCTGGTCGCCGTGCAGCAGCGCTACGACTACCTGACGCCCAAGCTGGCCCGACGCCTGGCGCGCGCCTATGGCTCGCGCGTCGACCAAGTGCTGGGCACTGCCGCCTGCCTGAATGACCTGGGGCAAGAGGTGGCCCCAGGGCTGTATGCGATCGAGTTGCGCTATCTGCAGCGCGAGGAATGGGCCTGCAGCGCCGACGATGTGCTGTGGCGGCGCTCCAAGCTGGGCCTGCATTACCGCGAGGCCGAGCGGGCGGCGGTGGCCGCCTGGTTCAAGCAGAACTCAAGCTAGCAGGCATGGCGGCGGATATGCGGATGCCCACCGCTTGGCGGCCCGCAAAACGCCACCCCAAGGTGCATACTTCGCCACTTGCTGGCGGAACCCCTGGAGCGTTCGGCCCGGAGTTCGACGCTGTGCAGGGGGGCCAACGTCGGCGCCGACTACAAGTTCCAGGAGCTGACTTCAGTGGCCGTGATTGCAGCCCGGGCCGTGCACATGGCCGGCGTGGTCATGCTCATGCTGTTGCGCCATCACCTCGGGCAATTGGCTCAGCAAGATGGGCGGATCGAACGGTGCCTCGGTCGGCTCCAGCGCAAAGTCCTGGCGCTCCAGCCATTGCGCCAGCTCCGGGTCGCCCGGCAAACGCAGGTGGTCGTCGGCGGCCTCCATATGCACATGCATCTCGCCCAGTTGATGGGCCAGGCGCAGCAGATCGGCCAGGCTTTGCGTGGCCGAGGCGCGCACCAGCAGCAAGGCCTCCGGCGCCGCCTCGACGCGCAAGAGCGAGCCGTCCTCGGCCACCAGCACATCACCGCCGCGCAAGGTACTGCCTGCGGCCAAGCGCAGGCCCAGCTCGGCACCTTCGCCATCACTCAGATTGGCTTCATGGTGTTGGCGCGCTGCAAAAGGCAGGGCCAGCACGCCCGCGCGCTTGAGCAGCACCGGGGCCAGGCCGGCACCTTGGGGGAGTAATTTATTGATGATCAACATGGTGGTGTTTTGTCGAGGGTGGGGCCGAGACTGTACGGCATTCGCCTGGCCAAGGCGCTGCGGTCTGAATGCCGGCGATCAAGGCCTGCAGCGCCTGCTGGTACTGCGCCGGAAACTCGCTATGCAGACGGCTGTGCGAACCGCCTTCGATTTCTGTCCAGCAGGTGCTGGACAAGGGAGCCGCGTCGCGCAGCCGCCGTCCCAGCACGACCGGCACCGTCTTGTCGGCCGAGCCATGCAACATCAAGATCGGCGCATCGACCCGGCCAATCTTGGCCAGCGAATCAAACTCCAGGCTAGTGATGGCGGCGCCAATCTTGCCCAGCGTGCCGGCCTCGGCCGCCACGTCCGGCAAGCGGGTGAAGGTCGATTCCAGCACCAGGGCGCCGTAGTCGCTGCCATGATGCAGCGAGCTCGCCAGTGTCACCGCCACGGCGCCGCCCATCGAGTGACCAAAGATCACGCGCTTGCCGGCCTCGGGCTGGCGTTTGACAAGCTCGGCCCAGGCGGTGCGTACATCCGCATTGATGCTGGCCTCGGAAGGAATGATGAAGCTGCTGTCGCCCCAGCCGCGGTAGTCCACCGCAAGAATGGCAAAGCCCGCCTCGCGCAGCGCCTCGATCTTGGGCAGATTGCCATAGAGGCTGCGCAAAGTGCCATGCAGATACAGCAGCGTGGGCGCGGCGGGGTCGGGGTGGGGCAACCACCACAGCGCCAGTTGCTGGGTGCCGCCGCCCTCAGCGCTCAGCGCCTGCAAAAACCGCTGGTCACCGGCGCGCAGGCCATGCTTGTCGTCGGCAAAAGCGGCAGGCCGGCCCGGCGATGGGCGCAAGGCGAGTTCACGCTCCTTGTCGCTCAGCCAGGCACAGCCACTCAAGCTTGATATCAGCGCCAGCCCCAACAACCATGCACCGAGTGCCCGCCATATGAAATAGGTTTCAGCGAGAATGCGCGCCATGATTTGTTTGCCCAAAATATCCGAATCCCGCTTTTTTGCCCCGTTGATCATCGCCGCCTCCGCGTTGGCCTCACCACTGCATGCGCGCGCCGAGGGCATGTTCGACCTGGCCGGGCCCGGCCATTGGCGCTTGGTGGTGTCGCCCTATAGCTTGCACTTCACGCACAACGAAAAGCATCGTTATGTTTGGGCCATCGGTGCGGAACGTCAGCTTGACAACGACTGGCTGTGGGGCGGATCGTATTTCAGCAACTCTTTTGGCCAGCCCAGCGGCTATGTCTATCTTGGCAAGCGCTATACCGACCTGTTCCCCACCCAGCCGCAGCTGTTTGCGCAATGGTCGGCCGGCGTGCTGTACGGCTACAAAGGCGAATTCCAGAACAAGGTGCCCTTCAATCATGGCGGATTCTCGCCCGGCGCCTTGTTCTCGGTCGGTTGGGCCTTCAATAAGGAGACCGCGGCGCAGGTGAATCTGCTGGGAAACTCGGGCTTGATGCTGCAGTTCTCCTACGATTTCCATTGAGAGGCTGAGAACTTTTTACTGCGCGACCGCCATGCGTCGTTGGCCGGATGCTCGAAATCCTCACGTACAGGGAGTACGTTCCGGTTTCTGTGCTCCGTCCGTCTAGCCTGACGGCCGCTCGCTACAAAAGTTCACAGCCTCTGAGCCAACGCCTCGACCTGCCACGCCGTCCAGGTATCGCGCACCCGTTCAAAGGCGGGCAGCAACTGAGCCCAAACCTGCTGATTGAAGCCGGCGGGCTTGCGCAACAGGCTGGCTCGCGGCCGCGCCAGCGGCTTGGCGCTGCGGCAGGCCAACACAATGCTGTTGCCGCTGGCCTCCGGACCTACACACAGCAGCTGCTCGCCAAAGCGCTGCCGCAGCCGCGCCAGATGCAGTGGGTAGTCAAGATGGCCGCTGTGCAAATTGACGACCAGCCAACCCTGCTCGCCCAGCGCTTCAAAACAGTCGTCGTAAAAGCGCTGTGAGCACAGCGCCGGCGGCGTGCCGCTCAAATCAAATCCGTCCACCAGCAGCACATCAAAGCTAGCCGCCGCCTGCTGCACAAACACGGCCCCGTCGACGCAGTGAACGCTGAAGCGCGGGCCCTCGGCCGGCACATTGAAGCGCTCACGCAGCGCGATCACGTGGCGGTTGATCTCGGCCACCTCGATCTGGCTGTCCGGCAGGTGGCGGTAACAGAATTTGGCCAGCGAGCCACCGCCCAGGCCGACCATGGCGATGCGCGCCGGCGTCGGCTGGAACAGCAAAAAACCCATCATCAAGGCGGTGTAGTCAAGCTCCAGCGCATCGGGCCGGCTCGCGTCCATGCGGCTTTGAATCGACGCGAAGGAGAAGTGCAGGCTGGTGGTCAGCGGCGTCTCGATCACAAAGGGCTGGCAATGATCGGTGGTGGGGTCTGACATAACGCGAGGGTAAAGCATTCATCGCAAGCGGCTCTGCCGCCAGGCTGCAATCCGGCACCCCGTCGATATACTTCCGCCCATGACGCAAGCCCCTCCATTCGACCCCACACGCGCCGTTGACATCGCCCGCAAGGCCTTGTTGATCGAGTCCAAGGCCTTGCATGAACTGGCGCCTAGACTGGGCGACGAATTCGCACGCGCTGTGCAGGCGATGCTCAACTGCAGCGGCCGCGTCGCCGTGATGGGCATGGGCAAGAGCGGCCATGTCGGCCGCAAGATCGTCGCCACGCTGGCCTCGACCGGCACACCGGCGCTGTTCGTCCACCCGGCCGAGGCCAGCCATGGCGACCTCGGCATGGTGGCGCCCAATGATGTGGTGCCGGCACTCTCGAACTCGGGCGAGAGCGATGAGCTGAACGTGGTGTTGCCGGTGCTCAAGCGGCTGGGCGTGACGATTGTGGCGATGACCGGCCGGGCCGAATCCAGCCTGGCGCGCCACGCCAATATCGTGCTGGACAGCGCCGTCGCCGAGGAGGCCTGCCCGCTCAATCTCGCCCCCACCGCCAGCACCACCGCCCAGATGGCGCTGGGCGACGCGCTGGCCGTGGCCCTGCTCGATGCGCGCGGCTTCAAGGCCGAAGACTTTGCCCGCTCGCACCCCGGCGGCGCGCTCGGCCGCAAGCTCTTGACCCACGTACGCGATCTGATGCGGGTGGGCAAGGACCTGCCGCGCGTGGCCGCCGCCACGCCGTTCACCGAGCTGATGCGCGAGATGTCGGCCAAGGCCTTGGGCGTGGCCATCATGGTCGACGCCGACGACCAAGTCGAGGGCATCTTCACCGACGGCGATTTGCGCCGCCTGGTCGAGAAGGGTCAGGACTTGCGCGGGCTCAGCGCCGCCGATGTCTGCTCCAAAAATCCGCGCACCGTTTCGGCCGACGAGCTGGCGGTGGTCGCGGCCGATTTGATGGAAGCGGCCCGCATCACCGTGGTGCTGGTGGTCGATGCCGAACAACGCCTGCAAGGCGCCATCACCATCAATGATTTGATGCGAGCCAAGGTGATCTGATGGAGATGTTGCAAGCAGCGCTGAAATTTGCGCCCGAGCTTCTGCTGAAGGCGCAGGGCACGGGGCTTGGTCTGAAAGCGGCGATCTTCGATGTCGACGGTGTGCTGACCGATGGCCGCATCTATATCGGCGAGCAGGGCGAGAGCTTCAAGGCCTTCTCGACATTGGATGGCCATGGCCTGAAGCTGCTGGTAGAGGCCGGCATCACGCCCATCATCATCACCGGCCGCGACTCGCCCGCCGTGCGCCGCCGCGTCGCCGACCTCGGCCTGCAGCACGCGGCCTATGGCGCCAAGGACAAATATGCGGTCGCCCAGCCCATCCTCGATAGCTTGGGCCTGGAATGGGCCGAGATCGCGGCGATGGGCGATGACTGGCCCGATCTGCCGCTGTTGACCCGGGTCGGCTTTGCCTGCGCGCCGGCGCAAGCGCATGCCGAGGTCAAGGCCGTCGCGCATTACGTCACGCAAGCCGCCGGTGGCCATGGCGCGGCGCGTGAATGCTGCGACCTGATGCTGCAGGCCTGTGGGCGCTACCAAGGGTTGTTGAACAGCCAGCTGGACACCTTGGACGGGGGCGCGGCCTGATGGTCAAGGGCGCGGGTGCGACAGCACGCTTGGCGCCGCCGCTTGCCGCCACCCGGCCCCGCGTGGCCAGATCCTGGCTGTGGCCCTTGCAGTCACTGCTGGCCAATTACCTGCCCTTGCTGGTGATGGCGCTGCTGGCTGTGGGCAGCTGGTGGTTGCTCAAGAACACACCGCAACGAGATGGCGTGGACGTGCTGCCGCCGGCCAAGCATGAGCCGGACTATCAGATGCAGAACTTCGATCTGCAGCGGGTCGGCGCCGATGGCCTGATGCGGGTGCGCATCGAAGGCCGTGCCCTGCGCCATTACCCCGACACCGACACCTTGGAGATTGACGGCATCAGCCTGCGCAGCTATGGCTCAGATGGCGGGTTGACGATTGCAACCGCCAATCGCGCCATCAGCAATAGCGACGGCAGCGAGGTGCAGTTGCTCGGCGGCGTGCATGTGCAGCGCTTTGATCCTGCGGCCAAGGGCACTACCAACGGCACGGCCAACGGCGCGCCCAAGCTGGAGGTGCGCGGTGAGTTCTTGCATGCCTTCACCAACACCGAGATCCTGCGCTCACATCTGCCGGTGCAAATAAATTACGCCGGCGGGGAGCTGAAAGCACAGAGCTTTGAGTACCAATATTTAACCAGTCGACTCAGCTTTGGTGGCCGCACACAAGCGCGCTTCGCAGCGGCCACCGACAAGAAAAAAGGGGCAGCGCTATGAGCGGCTTGGTCTACATCACCGGCGCGTCCAGCGGCATCGGCCAGGCCTTGGCCCTGCAGTATTACCGTGCCGGCTGGCGGCTCGCCCTGGTGGCCAGGCGCGGCAGCGAGCTGCAGGCCTGGGCGCAGGCGCAAAACCTAGAGCCCGATCGCTGTGCCGTCTACGCCGCCGATGTCTGCGATATCGCCGCCATCACCGGCGCCGGCCAGGCCTGCATTGCCGCCCAGGGCTTGCCGGATGTGGTGATCGCCAATGCCGGCATCAGCGTCGGTATCGACAGCGCGGTCTTGGGCGATATCGAGGTGATGCGGCGCGTTTTTGCAACCAACAATATCGGCCTGGCCGCGACCTTCCAGCCCTTCATCACACCGATGCAGCAGCGCCGCAGCGGCGCCCTGGTCGGCATCGCCAGCGTGGCCGGCATCCGCGGCCTGCCCGGGCATGCCGCCTATTGCTCCAGCAAGGCGGCCGTGATCAGCTATTGCGAAAGCCTGCGCGGCGAATGCCGGCCGCACGAAGTCAAGGTGGTGACGATTGCGCCGGGCTATATCGACACCCCGCTGACGCGCGAGAACCGCTACAGCATGCCCTTCCTGATGCAGGCCGAGGACTTTGCGGCGCACGCCTTTCAAGCCATCAATGACGGCGCCAGCTTTCGCGTCATCCCCTGGCAGATGGGCGTGGTGGCCAGGCTCTTGCGCCTGCTGCCGAATGCCTGGTTCGACCGGCTGCTGGCCGGGCGGCCGCGCAAGCATCGGCAGGGCGAGTAGGGTTCTGGACGAAAAGCCTTTACACTGCTGCCCGACCCATCCCACGCAAACCCGTGACGGCGTATGAGGCCCACCCTGATGAAAGTTCTACACCCCTGCTAGTGACCCAGCCCGCCGCGCGCATCCATCTGCGTGCGCTCCGCTGAGTTTCGAGCGTGCCGCGAACGTCGCCGCACGAGTGTCAGATCAGCGCGGCCCTTTTTCATAGAGAAAACGCCGCGCCTTTTTGCTGGTCCTTCCGATGAATATCTTTATCTACGGCATCGCCCTGGCTGCCCTCGGCATGTCGGCGCAGGCCTCAACAGCGGCCATCAAGGCGCTGCGCCTGCAAGCCGGCGAGCCCTCCGCGCAGATCGACGGTAGGCTGGATGAAGCCGCTTGGCGGCGCGCGCCCTTGTTCGATCAATTTGTGCAATTCCAGCCGCAGGACCAGCGGCCCGCGCGCTGGCGCACCACCGTGCAGGTGCTGGTCAGTGAGGACGCGCTGGTTTTCGGCATCCGCGCCTATGACCCGGCGCCGGAGCTGATACGCGCGCCGCTCTCGCGCCGTGACAAGGTGTGGCGCGATCAGGACTTTGTCGGGGTCGTGCTGGACCCGGTGGGGCAGCGCCGCTCGGCCCAGTTTGCCCGCATCAGCGCGGCCGGGGTGATCGCCGACGGCCTGTTCAGCGCCGATGACGACAGCGAAGATTTCGCGCCCGATTTCGATCTGCAGGCGGCCGTGCAAATGCTGCCCGACGGCTATAGCGTCGAGCTGCGTTGGCCACTCGCCGCGCTGCGCTTTCCCTATGCGGACGGCGCGCCGTGGCTGCTGATGGTGACGCGCAACACGCCGCGCGAAAGCAGCCGGCTGGACGTCTCCGCACCGCTGAGCAAGGATTCGCTCAGCTTCATTGCCGAGTTGCAGCCCTTGGAGGGCTTGGGCGATTTGGTCGAGCAGGTGCGCGCACGCAGCTTCCTCAGCATCCGCCCCGAGTTGACGGCCCGCAAAGAGCGCCAGTCAGATCCGCTGGGCAGCAGCCAGCAGCGCGAACTGTCGCTCGGGATGGAGCTGAAATGGCGGCCACGCGCGGACTGGGTGATAGACGCGACTTTCAACCCCGACTTCTCGCAGGTTGAGCTCGACACCCCCCAGTTGGCCGGCAACACCCGCTTCGCTTTGAGCGTGCAGGAAAAACGCAGCTTCTTTCTGGAGAGCACCGATGTGGTCGGCCAGAGCCAGTCCGACGGCGACCAGGAGCAACCAAGCCTGGCGGCCTTTTACTCGCGCGCGATCACCGATCCCGACTGGGGTTTGCGGGCGACCTGGCGCGGCGCGGCGGCGGAAGCGACGGTGCTGAGCCTGCATGACGCGGGCGGCGGCGAGATCCGCCGCGCCAGCGCCTACGGCACCCAAAGCTATACACAAAGCAAGGGCTCGCGCGCCAGTTTCGCGCGCACCCGTTTACAGCTGGCACCCGCCGGCCAGGCGCTCGGTCTGCCTGCTGGCCTCGCAACGTGACTATGGCGGGGGTGCCAACAACCGGGTGCTGGGCAGCGACTTTGCCGCACCCCTGGGCGGCACCGATCTGCTGCGCGGTCATCTGCTGCTGTCCAGCACCAGCGCCGGCTTCGATGCTAACGGCGATATGACACGCATCTCGGCGGAGCGCGGCCACAAGCTCTGGTCGGAGTGGCGCCGGCGCAGCGAGGACTGGAACAACAGCGCGCAATATGAACAGCTGAGCCCGCGCTTTGCCAACGACAACGGCTTTGTCAGCCAAACCGGCTTGCGTCGCGCGACCGTTCATCTAAATCGACGTCTGCCCGCACAGACCTTGGCCCTGCCGGCCCTCGGCGACTGGGCCGCGCTCGAAGCCGATGAGCTGGAACTGCAGCTCAGGCTGATGCAATCGCAAACGCTGGATGACCCTCAACAAGCGGTCAAGTCCGGCGAGGTGATTGAGCGGCAATTGCAGCCGGGCTTTTGGTTCGCAGCCGCACGCAATACCGGCGTCTGGGGCCATCTTGGCCTGGACCAGCAGCGCGCCCGCAGCGGCGGCCCGTTGCATCAGCCGCGCACCCTGAACCTGGGCTTTGAGTCGAATCCGAACGCCTGGCTGACCTTTCTCAGCGCCGAGCTGAGCTGGGGCCAGCGCCTCGACGTCGAGGCCGACCGGCTCGGCCGCGGCGCCAGTCTGCTGCTGCAGGCCAAGCTGCGCAGCCCGCTGCCGTGGGGCTGGTGGCTGGAGCTGGAACAGCAGCTCGGCCAGAGCCATGTGCGTAACCCATTAGGTCAGCGCAGCTATATCGAAGCGAATGCACAGACCTTGGCGGTGCTGCATCTGAGCGCTCGTGATTCGCTCAGGGCAATCGCGCAGCAGACTCGCTATCAACGCGTGGCGGAGGCCAGCCTGGCCGCTGCCGACGAGCGCTCAAGCCATCTATCGCTGGTGTTTCAGCACCGCTTTGGCCTCTCACGCCTGTTCAGCCTGGGGCTGGTTTCGGTGCTGGACAAAACCTCGCAGCAACGCGATACGGAGCTGTTCGCCAAGGCATCCTTCGCCTATCAACCCTGATCTGAAACGCCCATAGAAAAAGGCGCCCGCGGGCGCCTTTTCGATTTCAAGCTACAGGGCTAATTAATAGCCGCCGCCGCCCGAACGGCCACCGCCGCCGCCGTAGCCGCCGCCACCGCCGGAACGGCCACCGCCGCCACCGCCGCCCCGCTGTTGGACCGCCTGGGGGAGCAGCGGCACGGCCAGCTGTAACTTGTTCTGCACCTGCACCTGGGCGATATTCGGATCGGTACCGGCCTCAAAGGTCAGAGCGATCCCGACGTTGCCAGCCGCATCGCTGGTAGATGACATGTAGGTCAGATGGTCAATCCCGTTCATCTTCTGCTCGATAACCTGAGTGACCGTATCCTCGACGGTTTTCGCCGATGCGCCGGGATAGGCTGCGTTGATCGAGACCTGAGGCGGCGCGATTGCCGGGTACTGGGAAACCGGCAGCTTCTTGATCGCCAGGGCGCCCGCCAGCATGATGATGATGGCAATCACCCAGGCAAAGATCGGGCGATTGATGAAAAACTGAGCCATATTTTACTCCTTGAATTATAAAGGCCTGGATCTTGATCGAACGCGGATTGAGCGGATATTATAACCGGCTTCAGATTTCTGAAATCCGCGTAAATCCGCTCAAATCAGACTTGATCCACGTTCCATTGCCTGTAAATGGTTATTTTTTTGCTGCC
>NZ_JANNMI010000234.1:0-22317 GCF_031397715.1 Roseateles sp. | reverse complement strand
GCTGATGCTGGGGGCACTGGTGGGCCTCACCCTGGTCACCGTGGTGGGGCTGAACTACTGGCTGGCGCTGCCGGTGGTGTGCCTGTTTGGCGCCGTGCAGGGCATGTTCGTCGAGCGCCAAGGATCACGAGGCCATCACGCCCAACATCCCGGTGTTCGGTGAGGTCAAGGGCCAGCGCGTCGTCTACGCCTACCCGGAGGACTTCAAGAGGGCCTCGGAAGTGCGCCTGAAGGACGCCAACGCCAAGGGCGCTTTGGTCAAGAAGTAAGCCTGTACGGCTTGCTTTTACCGGGGCCTTGCGGCCTCGGCAGCCCTTTTTTGATTGAACCCTCGCGCGCCGCCCCTGGCGGCGCGCCGGAGCGCACCCATGCAAATTCTGACCCAACTCGTCTTCAGCGGCATTGCCCTTGGCATGATTTACGCCGTCATTGCCTTCGGCTACCAACTCACCTTCGCCACCTCGGACACGCTCAACTTCGGCCAAGGCGACGCGCTGATGCTGGGGGCACTGGTGGGCCTCACCCTGGTCACCGTGGTGGGGCTGAACTACTGGCTGGCGCTGCCGGTGGTGTGCCTGTTTGGCGCCGTGCAGGGCATGTTCGTCGAGCGCATCGGCGTGCGCCCGGCGATCAAGATCAAGAGCGAGTTCGGCTGGATCATGTCCACCATCGCGCTCGGCATCATCTTCAAGAACGTGGCCGAAAACGTCTGGGGTCGCGATGATTTGAGATTCCCTTCCCCGCTGCCCGAAGCGCCGATTCAACTCTTGGGTGCCAATGTCTTGCCGATGGAGCTGCTGGTCGTGTTCGGCGCCCTCGCCCTGATGTTGTCGGTGGAGGTATTCAACCGCCGCTCGATCTACGGCAAGGCCGTGGTGGCGACCTTCAATGACCGCGACGCGGCCAAGCTGATGGGCATCAACACCGGCCTCGTCATCACCTTTTCCTACGCCTTGTCTTCGCTGACCGCCGCCTTCGCCGGCATGTTGATCGCGCCACTGACGCTGACCGGCGCCACCATGGGTGCCGTGCTCGGGCTGAAGGCCTTTGCGGTGGCCATCATCGGCGGGCTCAACAGCGGCATGGGCATCGTCGTCGGCGGGCTGATCCTGGGCATCGCCGAGACCTGCACCGGCTACTACCTCTCCACCGGCTACAAGGATGTGCCGGGCCTGTTGCTGCTGCTGATGGTGCTGGCCATCAAACCGGCCGGCCTGTTCGGCAAGACCGCCATCAAGAAGGTTTAAGGAGCTTGTATGCAGACCCCGATCAATCACATGAGCACCCCTGACACCGCCGTCGCAGCCAACGCTGCCGCGCGCAAGGTTGGCCCTAACGTCCTCGGCCCCTGGGTGCTCGGCGTGCTGGCCGTGCTGGCGCTGGCAGCCTTCCCGCTGGTGGTGCACAACCCCTACTACGTCCACCTGGTCGAGACGATTCTGATCTACGCCATCGTGCTGTTCGGCCTGGACATCGTGGTCGGCTACACCGGCCAGGTCTCACTGGGCCATGCCGGCTTGTTCGGCATCGGTGCCTACACGGCCGGCGTGCTGGTGTTCCAACTGGGCGCCTCGCTGTGGGTCACGCTGCCGGCGTCGATCGCGGTGACCGCCTTGTTTGGCGCCTTGCTGGCCTTGCCGGCACTGCGCGTCTCCGGGCCCTATCTGGCGATGGTGACGCTGGCCTTTGGCACCATCATCCAGATCCTCATCAATGAAATGAGCTTCTTGACCGAAGGGCCGATGGGCATCAAGCTCGCCAAGCCGGCGCTGTTCGGTCACAAATTGGATGAGGTCGAATTCTTCTGGGTGGTCGCCGCGATGCTGGTGCTGTCGCTGGTGTTCGTGCACCGCGTGCTGCGCTCGCATCTGGGGCGCGCCTTCGAGGCCTTGCGCGGCAGCCCGGTGGCATCGGACTGCATGGGCGTGTCGGTCTACCGCTACAAGGTCTACGCCTTTGTCATCAGCGCCGGCCTGGCGGGCTTGAGCGGCGCGCTGTATGCCTACTCCGAGCAGTACATCAGCCCCAACACCTATAACTTCGAGTTGACCGTGATGTTCTTGCTCGCGGTCATCATGGGGGGGCGCAAGAGCCGCGTCGGCTCGCTGCTGGGTGCCGCCATCATCGTGCTGTTGCCCAAGCTGCTGGACGACCTGGCGTGGTTTCGCATCGGCGCGGTCGGTTTGGCGCTGCTGATGCTGGTCGGCGCCGTCGTGCTGCTGGTCAAGGGCCGCAGCACTTGGCAGCGGATGGCCGTGCCGGTGCTCGGCAGCATCGCCTTGGCCGGTGTGTCTTTCGTGCTGCAAGGCATGACGGAATGGCGGCTGTCGGTGTTCGGCGTGATCACGCTGTTCGTCGTCTACTACCTGCAGGACGGTATCGTCGGCTTCGTGCGTCAAGCACTCGGTATCAAGCCGGCGCACGACGCCGCTGCGCTGGCCGCGGACACGGCTGCGGGCGAGAACGCATTGATGCGCGCCCAGGCAGACACACCCGCCGAGCTGCTGGTGGCCGAGGGCGTGCTGATGCAGTTCGGTGGCCTGAAGGCACTCAATCAGGTTGACCTGCGGGTACAGCGCGCCACCGTACACGGCCTGATCGGGCCGAACGGTTCGGGCAAGAGCACGATGATGAATGTGCTGACCGGCATTTATGAGCCCACGGCAGGCAAGGTCGCCTTCTGCGGCCGCGCGGTCAACGGGCGCACGCCGGCCGACATCGCGCTCAGCGGCATTGCCCGCACCTTCCAGAACGTGCAGCTGTTTGGCGAAATGACGGCGCTCAACAATGTGATGGTCGGTCTGCACCACAGCTTCAACAGTAATTTGCTGGATGTGGCGCTGCAGTTGCCGCGTTATCGGCGCGAGCATGCGCAGGCCAGCGCGCGCGCCATGGCGCTGCTGCGCTTTGTCGGCCTGAGCGATCTCGCCCAGGAAGAAGCGCGCAACCTGCCCTACGGCAAACAACGGCTGCTGGAGATTGCACGCGCGCTGGCGCTCGATCCGCAATTGCTGCTGCTGGATGAGCCCGCCGCCGGCCTGACCGCGCCGGACATCAAAGAGCTGATCGCCATCATCGAAAAGATCAAGGCGCAATGCATCACGGTGATCCTGATCGAACACCATATGGATGTGGTGATGTCCATCTGCGACACCGTCAGCGTGCTCGACTTCGGCCAGAAGATCGCCGAAGGCAGCCCCGCCGCCGTGTGCAACGACCCCAAAGTGATCGAGGCCTACCTCGGCGCCGAATCCGTCTAACCGGAAAAGCCAAAATGCTCCAAATTACCAATCTGCATGCCGGCTACGGCAAGGTCGAAGTGCTGCAAGGCATCAGCATCACGGTGCCCAAGGGCCAGGTGGTGACGCTGATCGGCTCCAACGGCGCCGGCAAAACCACCACCATGCGCGCCATCTCCGGCATGATCGCGCCGAGCAGCGGCGACATCAGCCTCAACGGCCAAGCGATCGGCGGCCTCGAATCCTTCTACATCGCCCGCAAGGGGCTGGCCCACTCACCGGAAGGCCGGCGCGTGTTCGCGACCATGAGTGTGGCCGACAACCTCTTGCTCGGCGCCTTCCCGCGCATCACCGGCGCGCGCCCGCGGGGGGATGTCAAACGCGACCTGGAGCGGGCGATGGAGCTCTTCCCCCGCCTGAAGGAGCGCCGCACGCAACTGGCCGGCACGCTCTCGGGCGGTGAGCAGCAGATGCTGGCGATGGCCCGTGCGGTCATGCTCAACCCCGAGGTGCTGCTGCTGGACGAGCCGTCCATGGGTCTGGCACCGGTGCTGGTGGAAGAGGTCTTCAAGATCATTGCCCGACTCAAGAGCGAAGGCGTGACCATGCTGCTGGTGGAACAGTTCGCCGCCGCCGCGCTGGCCGTGGCCGATTACGGTTATGTGCTGGAAAATGGCCGTATCTCGGTGCATGGCCCGGCGCACCAGCTGCGCGACGATCCGGCCGTGAAAGCCGCTTATCTGGGCAGCGGCGTGCATTGAGGCCAGTCTGGTTTACACCGGCATTCCAAAGCGATTGCGGTAGTCGCGCGGCGTCAGCGGCGCCCAGCGTTTGAACACCTTCTGGCCCTGCTGCAGGGCCGCCCTTTTGCTCAATTCAAGGCATCCAGCTTGCACCAAACAGGGCGCTGCGGGTTTGAGCTGGCGCAAATGCGACGGCGCCGATGGCCCCGGCGGCCGCCGCCATAATCCCAGCTTTGCCATTGAGCCCGCTTGAACCGCGCGCACCGTCCTTGAAGAAATTGCTGATCTATGGCGCCGCGGCTGCCGGCCTGCTGCTATTGCTGCTGGCCATGGCCGCCGCCTTTGTCTACCCCACCCTGCCCGCTATTGACGAGCTGAGCGACTACCGGCCCAAGCAGCCGCTGCGGGTGTTCACCGCCGACGGCGTGCAGATCGGCGAGTTCGGTGCCGAGCGGCGCAATTTTCAGACCCTGGATCAGATCCCGCAGCTGATGCAAGACGCGCTGCTGGCGGTCGAAGACCACAAGTTCTACGAGCATGGCGGCCTCTACTACACCGGCATCGCGCGGGCCGCGCTGGCCAATCTGCTGCAGCCGCGCAGCCAGGGTGGTTCCACCATCACCCAGCAGCTCGCCCGCACCTTCTACCTGACCAAGAAGAAGATCTATTCGCGCAAGTTCGTTGAGGTGCTGCTGGCCTTGAAGATGGAGGGCCAGTTGAGCAAGCGCGAGATTCTTGAGATCTATATGAACCAGATTTATCTGGGCCAGCGCGCCTATGGCTTCGAGGCGGCGGCGAACGCCTATTTTGCGAAACCGCTGAAGGACTTGTCGCTGGCCGAGACCGCGATGCTGGCGGGCTTGCCGCCCAACCCGGCCTATGCCAACCCGATCGTCAACTTTGAGCGCGCCCGCAAACGCCAGCAGGTGGTCTTGAACCGCATGCAGGAACTGGCGCTGATCACACCCGAGCAAGCCCAGGCCGCCAAGGCCGAGAGCTTGCATATACGCAGCGCACAAGACCCGCGCTTGCATGCCGAATTTGCCGCCGAAATGGCGCGTCAGGTCGTGCACGCCCGCTATGGCGAGGAGACCTACACCTTGGGCCTGAAGGTCTACACCACGCTGATATCGACCGAGCAGGCGGCCGCCTACAAGGCCTTGCGCCGCAGCCTGATGGACCTGGAGCGGCGCAAGCCCTACCGCGGGCCCGAAGGCTTCGTCGACCTGCCGCAAGAGCTTGCCAAACTAGACGCCGCCATCACCCAGGCGCTGGCCGAGCACCCGGACAACGACGAGCTGCGCGCGGCGGTGGTGACCCAGGTCAGCCCCGGCAAGGTGATGGCCAGCCTGCAAAGCGGTGAGGACTTGGTGCTGGCTGGAGACGGCCTGCGCGGCCTGCAAGCGGCCCTATCCCCCAAGGCCAAAGACAGCTTGCGAATCCGCCCCGGCGCCATCATCCGGGTGTTGCGCGGCGCGCCGACCAAGGCCGAGCCCAAGGGCGCCTGGCTCATCGTGCAGGCCCCCGAGGCCGAGGGCGCTTTGGTGGCTTTGGAGCCTAGTAACGGCCACGTCCATGCGCTGGTGGGCGGTTTTGACTTTGCCAAGAACCAGTTCAACCATGTCACCCAGGCCTGGCGCCAGCCCGGCTCCAGCTTCAAACCCTTTGTCTACTCGGCCGCACTTGAGCAAGGCGTCACGCCGAGCACCCTCGTCAACGACGCACCGCTGGTGTTCGGTGACTGGGCGCCGAAGAATTACGACGGGCAGTTTGATGGTCCGATGACGGTGCGCCAGGCGCTGGCGCGCTCGAAAAACATGGTGACGATTCGCTTGCTGGAGTTGCTGGGCCCGGCCAAGGCGCGCGACTGGGCGGCCCGCTTCGGCTTTGAGCCCGAGCGTCAGCCCGAGGATCTGACTCTGGCCCTCGGCTCGGGCAGCGTCACACCGATGCAGCTGGCCAGCGCTTACGCGGTGTTTGCCAATGGCGGCCACCTGCTGGCGCCGCAGCTGATCACCAAGATCATCGACAACAAAGGCGCCGTGGTCTTTCAAGCCGCCGAGCCGAGCCGCAGCGAAGAAAACCGCGCCATCTCCGAGCGCAATGCCTTTTTGACCAGCAGCTTGCTGCAGGAAGTGACACGCAGCGGCACGGCCGCGCGCGCTCAGGCGCAGTTGCGCCGCCCCGACCTGTACGGTAAGACCGGCACCAGCAATGACGCGGTCGACGCCTGGTTTGCCGGCTTTCAGCCCGGCCTGGTGGCCGTGGTCTGGATAGGCTATGACCAGCCGCGCGGCCTGGGCGACCGAGAAACCGGCGGCGGCCTGGCGCTGCCGGTCTGGATCGACTTCATGGCGGTCGCGTTGAAGAATCAGCCGGTGCGCGAGCTCTTGGCCGGAGATGGCCTGGTGCAGGACCATGGCGACTGGAGCTTTGAGGAATTCGCCGGCGAAGCAGGCATCAGGACCTTGGGCCTGGACGCCGCGCCCAGCCTGCCGGCGTCGGCGCCTGCTTTTTAGAGCTTACGCACCAGCACGCTGCCGACCGAGTAGCCGGCGCCGAAGGAGCAGATGACGCCCAGGTCGCCGGCCTTCAAATCGGCGCGGTGCTCGTGGAACGCGATGATGGAGCCGGCCGAGGCGGTGTTGGCATAGGTGTCCAGAATCAGCGGCGCGACGTCAGAACCCGCTGTCGCGCCGGTCTCGCCGATGAGTTTTTTGATCACCAGCTGATTCATGCCCAGATTGGCCTGGTGCAACCAGTAACGCCGCACATCGGCGGGCACGGCGGCGGCGGCTGCCAGATGCGCTTCAATGTGCGCAGCGGCAATTGGCACCACTTCCTTGAACACCTTGCGGCCCTCTTGGCGGAAGGTCTTGTCGCGCGCCAGCGGGTCGCTGTCTTCGGCGCGGTTCATGAAGCCAAAGTTATTGCGGATATTGTTGGAGAACTGCGTCGCCAGCTTGGTGCTGACAATTGCCCATTGGTCGGCCGCCGTGGCGTTATCGGCCCGCTCGACCACGATCGCGGTGCAGACATCACCGAAGATGAAATGGCAGTCGCGGTCACGCCATTCCAGATGGGCCGAGGTGATCTCGGGGTTGACGACCAGCACGCATTGGCTGGCGCCCGAGCGCACCGCGTTGAAGGCCTGCTCCAGCGCAAAAGTGGCCGAGGAGCAGGCCACATTCATATCAAAGCCGTAACCGCCGGCGCCCAGGGCGGCCTGAATCTCCACCGCCATCGCCGGGTAGGCGCGCTGCATATTGGCGCTGGCGCAGAAGATCGCGTCCACATCGCTGGCCTGTTTGCCGGCCGCCGCCAAGGCTTTGCGGCAAGCGTCGACGCCGATTTCGGCCATCAGCGACAACTCGTCGTCGGCCCGCTCGGTGAAGCGTGGGTACATGCGGGTCGGGTCCAGCACGCCGGCCTTCTCGATCACATAACGCTGTTTGATGCCGGAGGCTTTTTCGATGAATTCGACGCTGGAATGAGTGAGGGCGACCCGCTCGCCGGCTTTGATCGCGTCAGCGTGCTCGGCGTTCTGCAAGTCGGCATAGGCATTGAAGGCCAACACCAGTTCGGCATTGCTGATGACGTGCGGCGGTTGATAAAGGCCGGTACCGCTGATGACGGCTGAATACATATGAGATTTCCTGGCGCCGACGGCGGCGCAAATGGCGGTGGGGTCAAGCTTGCGGCCTGCGCCTGACTTGAAGTGAGCTGAATTTTAAGGCGCCGCGAACTTACTCAAGAGCAAGTCGAGCGCAGCTGGCGCAGGGCCACATTGTCGGCCGGCAAATTGGCCGGGGTTTCAGCGGCGAAATAGCGTTCGCCATGTTGCAGCTCCGTGCTGCCTGCCGGCGGCCAGCCCCTGACCGCCACCACGCCCGGCACCAGCTGGGCCAAGCTGACCCGGCCCTTGTCGACATCCCGCTGGCACACCAGCAGCACGCCGTTGCCGGCCAGCACACGTCCGCGCAGGCTGGTCAGGTTGGCATTGGCGGCGGACTTGAGGGCCGCGGTTTCGGGCGGCAGAGCCAACAAAAAGAAACGTCGCCCACCCGGGTTTTGCGACAGCGCCCGCTTGGCGGCGGTCTGAAAGCTGAAGCCGGCCCCGGCTATATACAGCCCGCCCTCGGTCGGTGCGGCCAGCGCCGACAGGCTGGCCGCTGCCCAGCCTATGGCGATCGTTTTGAGCAGCGTGGGCCCTGCAGATCCAAAGGTCAAACCGCTCATGCACCAACTCCTTAACTGAAGGCAGAACCGCCGCGAATACTAAATCATTGGCAGGCCCGCGCGGGCTCGCCGAGGGGCAGGGAAAAACCCCTGCTCGGCCAGAACTCGGCCCGTATACTGGGCGCCGCTCAAAGCCGGCGTGGCCTGACGCGCTTACTCTGTGTGAAGTCAAATCGTTCCTACCCTAACCTTTTTAGGAGTTCACCGATGACACCAATCGCTTACAGCTCGGCAGCGGCAGCTCTGCTCGCACTCAGCTTCAGCCACAACGCCGTCGAAGCGCAGTCACGCGTTCAGTACGGGCGCATCACCAACGTCACCGCCACCCAAGTCAACAGTGGCTCAGCGCAAACCGTCGGCACGCTGGTCGGCGGCGGTGTCGGCCTGGCCAGCGGCAGCGGCCAGTCGGGCAGCAACCGGGCGCTGCGCACGGTCGGCGGCGCCGCGGCCGGTCGCGGCATTGGCAATATGGCCGGCCGCACACAGGCGTTTGAATACACGGTGCTGGTCGGCGGCACCACCACCACCCGCATCGTGTCGGACCAGGCCGGCAAACGGGTCGGCGATTGCGTTGCCGTTGAGCAGGGCCAGTTCAGCAATATCCGCTTGGTTGATGATGCCCGCTGCAACCCGCCACCTGCGCGCGCAGCGACACCGGCACCCGCGCCCGCGCCGGCGCGACCCCCGGCCCAGGCCGCTGCCGTGGAAACCGCCAGCGCTTGCGATCAGGCCAAAGCCATGTTGTTGAATGCCGAAACCGACGAGGCCTTCGCGCTGGGCGAACGCCGCATGCGCCTGCTGTGCGGCGAGTAAGGCTGCATCAATATTTTTTCCCCGCTGTACCGTAGCCGTCAGCCAAGCATGGCATGCTGATCCGGTCATGAAAATTGCACTCATCACCGATTTGCACGCCAACGCCCAAGCCTTCTCCGCGGTGCTCGAGCATGCGCAGAGCCAGGGCGTTACTGATTACGCCTTGTTGGGGGACTTCGTCGGCTATGGCGGCGACCCCGGCTGGGTCGTCGATAAGGTGCGCGAGCTGGTAGCGCAGGGCGCCGTCGCGGTGCTGGGCAACCACGACGCGGCGGTCGTCAAGGGCGAGGCGCCGAGCATGCGCGAGGAGGCCCGCGCCGCCATCGAATGGACGCACGCTCGGTTGAACGCCGAACAGCTGGCCTTTCTCGACCAGCTGCCGCTCAGCGTGACCGTGGAAGACCGCCTGTTCGTGCATGCCAATGCCTTCGACCCCAGCGGCTGGGCCTATGTGCAGGGGCGTTTGGAGGCGATGCGCAGCCTGCATGCGACGACCTGCCGCTTCACTTTTTGCGGGCATATGCATGAGCCGATGCTGTATCACCTCTCGGGCACCGGCAAGGCCGGCGAGTTCACCCCGACCCCCGGCATCGCCATTCCCTTGCTGCCGAATCGGCAATGGCTGGTGATTCCCGGCTCGTGCGGCCAGCCGCGCGACGGCAACCCGGCGGCCTGCTATGCCGTTTTCGACAGCCGCAGTAGCGAGCTGAGCTTCCAGCGTGTGCCCTATGACGTCGAAGGTGCGGCCGCCAGCGTGCGCGCCTCCGATCTGCCACCAGCCCTGGCTGAGCGTTTGGCCGAGCGCCTGCTGACGGGGCAATAGCATGAGCGCTGAGTCCACGTTCGGCGCAGCCACTACCCTGTTCCCACCGATTGGCATCCTCGAGCCCGGGCTGGTGCTGGACGGCTTCCGCCTGGAGGAGCGCCTGCATCAGGGCGGCATGGCGAATTTGTGGCGCGTGACCCGGGTCGAGCCGCTGGCCTTTGAGCCCTTCCCGCTGATCATGAAAGTGCCGCGCATCAAGGGCGGCGAGGACCCCGCAACAATAGTCGGCTTCGAGACCGAGCAGATGCTGATGCCGGCCTTGAAGGGCCCGCATGTGCCCAAGTTTGTGGCCCGCGGCGACTGGACGCGCCAGGCCTATATCGTGATGGAACAGATTGGCGGGGCATCGCTGCGGCCCCGCTTTGACGAGGCACCGCTGCCCCTGGACGAGGTGGTCGAGATCGGCATCAAGGTGGCGCTGGCCCTGCAGGACCTGCACCTGCAGCATGTCGTCCATCTGGACGTCAAGCCCAGCAACATCATGTTTCGCCCCGACGGTACGGCGGTGCTGGTCGACTTTGGCCTGTCCCGCCATGATCATTTGCCTGACTTGCTGGAGGAGGAGTTCTCGCTGCCGATGGGCACCGGGCCCTATATGTCGCCCGAGCAGGTGCAGTTTGTGCGTAACGACCCGCGCAGCGACCTGTTCGCGCTGGGCGTGATGCTGTACCACCTGGCTACCGGCGAGCGCCCGTTTGGCCAGCCCTCGTCCGTACGGGGTCTGCGCCGACGCTTGTATGTCGAGCCGGTGCCGCCGCGTGCCATCGACCCTGATTTGCCGCCCTGGTTTCAAGAGATCGTGCTGCATTGCCTGGAGGTCAAGGCCGAGCGCCGCTATCAAAGCGCGGCGCAATTGGCGCTAGATTTGCAGCACCCCGAGGGTGTGCCGCTGACCAAGCGCAGCGAGAAGATCAGCAGCAGCGGCCTGTTGAAACGTTTGAAGCGCTGGTTTTTTGCCCTCGGTGCCGAGCCCTCGGCCCAAGTCAGCGTGGCCGCCCATCTGGCGCGCAGCCCCATCATCATGGCGGCCGTCGATATCCAACACGCCACACCCGCCCTGTTGGAAAAGCTCGGCGAAACCGTGCGCCGCATCGTGCAGGCCGAGCCGGGCGCCCGGCTGGCCTGCGTCAGCGTGATGAAAACGCAGCGCATCGGCATGGACGCCTTGACCGACAAGGAGGGCAAGAGCGTGCATGTCAAACAGCTGATCGGACTCAAGCATTGGGCGCGACCGATCAGCCGGGCATTGGAGTTAGGCGATGGACGGCTGACCTTTCATGTGCTGGAAGCGCCCGACGCCGCCGCCGCCATCCTCGAGTTCGCGGCCAAGAGCGGTTGCGATCACATTGTCATGGGCGCGCGCCGGGCCTCGACCTTGCGACGCTACCTGGGCAGCGTGTCGGCCGAGGTGGTGACGCAGTCGGCCTGCACCGTGACCGTGGTGCGCGAAGTGGCGCGGGCCAACTGATATGTCCGCCAACCCCTGCTTGAGTTGCGGCGCCTGCTGCGCCAGTTTCCGGGTCGATTTCGCCGCCCAAGAGCTGCAAAGCCAAGGCGGCTGCGTGCCCGACGGCCTCACGGTCGAGTTGAACGCCCGCCTGAGCCGGATGCGCGGTACCGACCATCTGGCGCCGCGCTGCGCGGCCTTGGTCGGCACGGTGGGCGTGCAAGCCGGCTGCGGCATCTATGAATGGCGGCCGGCGCCGTGCCGCGAGTTCGGGCTGCGCGCACCGCTGGGCATCGGTGATGAGGCCTGTGCCCGCGCACGCGCCCGGCATGGGCTGGCAGCGTTGAATTGACGCCTACAGTGACGTCTTACCTCAACGGCATTCGGTGCTGCTTCAACAGGTCCAGTTTGCTGGTGTAAAGCAGCCGGTCTTGCTGGGTCGTGCTGTTTTCCAGCGCCAGGTTCATTTGGCGGCGCGCTGCACCCAAGTCGCCCAGACCGTAATTCGCCAGCGCCAACCAGAAATGGAACTCGTGCACATAGGCCGACCGCGCAATTTCCTTGCTGAACCAGTCGCTGGCCGCTGCGTAGTCGCCCGCCTTCATCGCCGCCTGCCCCAAGTCAAAGAACCGGAAGGGCGGATAAGGTTGCAGCTGCGCGAGCTGCTGTGCCCATTGCGTCGCTTCGGCCTCCCGCCCCAACTCCTTCAGCAGCAGCACCAGATTCGACATCGCTTGGGTGTTGCCGGGCTCTTGGGCCAGGACATGGCGCAGCGCCGGCTCGGCCAAGCCCAGATCTCCATGACGACGGTAGATCACGCCCAGCGTGTTGTAGGCGGCCAGCATTTTGGGGTCGGACTGCAGCGCGGCGCGGGCCCACCAATAGGCCGCGTCAATCTGGCCAGCCTGCAGATTCTCGGCCGCACGGTTGTTCATGAACATCGCCACGATGGTGTGCTCTTCAATCACCTGCACGCGCTGGCGGCTGCCCGGCGGCAAGCGCATGAAGTCCACCGTCAACATGCGGCTGTCGCCGGCCGAATCGCGGCCTTCCGACAGGCTGGGGCCGAGGCTCAAATTGACATGCCCGTTCAGAAGATACAGATCCCCGCTGCGACTCCATAGCTCATCCACATAGACGCTTTGATAGCGCACCGGCAGGCCCAGCTGCTTGGCAAAGGCCGCCGTCATGATGACCAAGGACAAACAGTTGCCGCGCCGGTCAGCGAAGGCTTGGGCGGCGCTGCGGGTGTCGCCCGTGTCGTACTCGAGCTGCAAGGCGCTCTTGTTGTACAGCGCATCCAACAGCCCCTGGCGGCTGCCTTTGCTGCGCAGTTGCGCGCGCATGCCGAAGTCCAGATAGGCCTGCATCGCCGGGCTGAAAGCGAACACCTGCTCGGCAGCCAAGTCCTGCGCCGCCGGCTTGAACAAGCCATCATGAAAAAGTTGCACCGGCACCGGCGGCGGTGGTGCGGTGGCACAGCCGAACAGAGTCAGAGGTAGAAAAAGGCTAAGACACAGCAGCAGGCTGACCTTTGAGCGGCTCCAGAACTTCATGGCGGCTCCTTGCTCGAACTTGGGGGTGAGGCCGTTGAGTCAGGGAAGACTCAAGCTGATCCTACTGCTGGGGGCGCGCCGACGCCACGCACTTGATCCCCGCGAAACCGCCTTCCATCCCTGGACTTACACGCTTGCTCGGTTACGCTTCACACCCATGAGTGATTCGACGACGACCAGAGCGCAGCCGGCAAGATCGGCAAAGTCCGCAGGCGTGGCCGAGTTCGGCCGCCCCTTGCAGGGCTGGCGGCTGCGGGCCTACACCATCATCTTTGAGGCCGACACCCGGGCCGGGCGGCGCTTCGATCTGGCCTTGATCGCGGCCGTATTGCTCAGCTTGGCCTTGGTGATGCTGGAGAGCGTGGCCAGTTTCAGAGCGGCGCACAAGACCTGGCTGACCTGGGCGGAATATGCCTTCACCGCCCTCTTCACGCTGGAGTATCTGCTGCGGCTGGCCTGCGTACGCCGGCCGCTGCGCTATGCCACCAGCTTTTTTGGCATCGTCGACCTGCTGGCCGTGTTGCCGATTTATCTGGCCTTCTTTTTCCCCGATCTGTATGCCTTGGTTGACATCCGGGTGCTGCGCCTGCTGCGGGTTTTCAGGATACTCAAACTCAACAACTACGTGAACGCTTACCTGGGCTTGGGGCGTGCGCTGCGCGCCAGCGCCAGCAAGATCTTGGTGTTTTTGTCGGCGGTGTTGATGATTGTGCTGATCATGGGCACGGTGATGTATGTGGTCGAAGGGCCCGAGAACGGCTTCACCAGCATCCCGGTCAGCGTCTACTGGGCGATCTCCACGGTGACGACGGTGGGCTTCGGTGACATCACCCCGAAGACCGATCTGGGCCGCGCGATTGCCTCCGTCATGATGCTGCTGGGCTGGGGGGTGTTGGCCGTGCCGACCGGCATCATGACGGCCGAAATGGCGGCCCAGCGCATCGGTGAAGCCGCCGCACCGACCACCCGCACCTGCCATGCCTGCCTGCGCGAAGGCCTGCAGGTCGACTCGCACTATTGCCGCCATTGCGGCGCACCGCTGCCCGACTACCAACGTGATTGACGCCACGCCCAAGCTGCCAAGCCACCCCATGCCACGCAAGCACGACAAGGGCGGACTCGTTTTTTGGGGCTTGCTCGCTTTGCTCGCCATCGCGTCCTTCATCAGCTTTTGGCTGGTGGCGAAAAAAATGAGCCCCACGCCGCCCAGAACCCTGGTGATGACGACCGGCAGCGCAGACGGCGCTTATCACCAGTTCGGCCTCAAGTACCAGGCCTTGCTGAAACTGCACGGCGTTGCGCTGACGCTGAGCAACTCGACCGGCTCGGTGGAGAATCTGGCGCGCTTGCAAGCGGGCGCGGCCGATGTCGGCTTTGTGCAAGGGGGCTTGGGGCCAATGGCCACGGCCGCCCATACCCGGACGGCGAATTTTGAAGCCGTGGACGACGACTGGGCCCAGGCCACGCCGCTGCGCTCGCTGGCCACCATTGGGCATGAGCCGGTCTGGATTTTTTCGCGTGAGCCAAAGCTGTCGGCCGGCCTGGGCGCCCTGCGCGGGCGGCGCGTGGCCGTGGGCGTGGCCGGCAGCGGCAATCAGACCATTGCGCTGGAGCTGCTGGGGAACTACGGTTTGCTGGGCGCGCAGCTTGAGCCACTGGGTGGCACCGAGCTGCTGACGGTGGGCGGCTTGTCGGCCGCCGACCTGCTGATAAATCAGGCGATCGACGCCTTTATTCTGGTGGCGTCGGTGCAGGCGCCGGCGGTGCAAAAACTGCTGGCCAGCGACGGCCTAAGCCTGGCCTCGCTGGTCCAGGCGGAAGGTCTGGCGCGGCGCCTGCCCTACTTTCAAACCGTGGTCCTGAAACGCGGTTCGGTCAGCCCGCTGCTCGACCGCCCGGCCGACGACATCACCCTGCTGTCCACCACCACCAATCTGGTCGTGCAGGAAGATTTGCACCCGGCGCTGGCCTATTTGCTGCTGGAGGCCGCGCGCCAGGTTCACCGTACACCCAGCTTGCTGGCGCGGCCGGGTGAATTCCCCAGCCCGCAAGGCACGGACTTTCCCTTGTCCGACGAATCGGCGCGTTACTTCAAGAACGGCCGGCCTTTTTTACAAACCTATCTGCCCTTCTGGCTGGCCAATTTGGTGCAACGCATGGCCTTGCTGATCTTGCCTTTGCTGGCCCTGCTGCTGCCGATGCTGCGCCTGTTGCCCTGGCTACGGGTGTGGCGCCAGAGCCGGCGTTTGTACCGGCATTACGGCGAGCTGAAATTCTTGGAGCAAGAGTTGATGACCCGCGCCTTGAGCGCGCCCGAGCGCCAGCACGCCTTAGAGCGCCTGAGCCGCATTGAGCAGGACATTCAGTCCACCCGCTTTCCGCTCGACTTCAGCGACCGCGTCTACACCCTGCGCCAACATGTGGACTTGGTGCGCAGCAAGCTGGCAACACCTGACCCCTAGGGACGCTTTGCAAGTCCAGCCAAGCCTGCCATGCCAAAATAGACCCATAGGCAAGCCAAGGCGGGTTTATGACGAGTATTGAAGCCGGCAGCACACGACGTCTAGCAAGCCTGAGCCGCAACTGGGTTTGCGGCCTGCTGCTGGCGCTGTGTCTGGCGCCGCTCAACGCCGCCGAACCGCTGCGCATGGTGATTTCGATGACGCCGTTGGCGCTACCGATTTTTGTGGCCGAAAGCCAAGGCTACTTTGCCGCCGAAGGCCTGCAGCTGCAGCTGCAAGAAGTTGTCGGCGGGCACCGTGCGCTGCAGCTGCTCAACGAAGGCAAGGCCGATCTGGCGACCGTCTCCGAAGTGGTGGTGATGTTCAACAGCTTCAGCCCGCCGCAGTTCGCCGTGCTGGCCAGCTTCGTCAGCGGCAGCAACAACAGCAAGCTGGTGTTGCGCCCGAACACCGGCATCAAGCAGATCAAGGACCTCAAAGGCAGGTGCATTGGCACCGTTTTGGGCACCTCCAGCCACTACATGCTGGAGCTCAGCTTGCTGGCCAGCGGCGTCGATCCCAAAGACGTAAAAATCATTCATGTGCAGCCGGAGGCGATGGCCGATTCATTGAAAAGCGCTGCGGTCGACGCGGTCGCGATTTGGGAGCCGCTGCCCTTCAAACTTTTGCAGGCGGTGCCCGGCAGCAGCATCTTGCCGACGGTCGGCAGCTATTGGCTGAGCTTCAATCTGATCGCGGCCAAGCACTTGTTGGGTCGGCGTGACGACGAGCTTGAGAAGCTCTTGCGCGCCCTGGACCGGGCGGCACGCTTCATCGCCACCCAACCCGCCCAGGCGCAAACGCTGCTGCGCGAGCGCCTCAAACTTGATCAAGCCTTCGTCGACTGGATCTGGGCCGACAACCACTACCGGCTCAACCTCGACCAATGGCTGCTGTCCAGCATGGAGGCCGAATCTCGCTGGGCCCGCCAAGGTGGGCTGGCCAAGGACTATGTCAAGGGCGCCGCCCTGCCTAACTACCTGGACCTGATCTATGCCAAACCGCTGCGCAAGGCCTTGCCCAGTGGTGTGGGCCTGATCGAATAGCCCATGCGCATCCGTGGCCTGCTGATCTCTTTTATGTCCGGCGCGCTGCTGCTGACCCTGGGCCTGGGCGTCGGCATCAGCCGCCTGGCCACCGAGAGCGCCGAGCTGGCGCGCACTGAGCAGCAAGCCCGCAAAAGCTCGCAGCAGGTGTCGGCGCTGCTGGTGCTGGCCCACGAATATGCGCAACACGGCGAGGCCAGGACGGCGCAGCAATGGCGCACCCTGCATGCCCAGATCGTCACGGGGCTGCAAAGCAATAGCCTGACGTCGGTCGAGTCGCTCAGCAGCGCCGCGCTGCTGGACCAGTTGTTCGCGCAGTTGCTCGAAGCCAGCAAGCCCCCTGCCGGTGCCTTGGACGACGCGGCCGAGCAAGACCTGCGCCAGCGCCGCAGCAGCCTGCTGCTGGACCAGCTGCTGTTGAACTCGCAGGTCTTGGCCGACTCGGTGCAGCGGCGCGGCGAAGAGGCCGACCAAGGCCGGCGCCGGCTTGAGCAAAACACCCGCGAGTTGGCCATTGCTATTCCCATGCTGACCTTGTTGATGTTGGCCGGGCTGGCGTGGCTGCTGAACCGGCGGGTCCTCAAGCCGCTGCAGCATCTTGGCCGCACCATTGCCGCCATTTCCCAGGGCGATCTGAGCCAGCGCAGTGCCACCCGGACGGTTGATGAATTCGGCGACCTGTCGGCCCATTTCGATGCCATGGCCGTGGACCTGGTCGGCGAACTCAGGCGCGAGGTGGCGGTGCGCAAACAAGCCGAAGCGCAGCTGCAACTGGCCGCCAGTGTGTTTACTCACGCCCGTGAAGGCATCCTGATTACCGACCCGGACGGCGCCATACTTGATGTCAACGAAACCTTCACCCTGATCACCGGCTACAGCCGCGAAGAGGTCTTGGGACGCAACCCTCGCTTGCTCAGCTCGGGCCGCCATGACGCAACATTTTTCGCCGAATTCTGGAGCGCCTTGCTGAACCAGGGCAGCTGGACCGGCGAAATCTGGAACCGCCGCAAATCGGGTGAAATCTATGCCGAGATGCAGACCATCAGCGCGGTGCGCGACGCTCAGGGCCAGGTCAAACAATACCTGTCGCTGTTCTCCGACATCACCACCCTCAAAGAACATGAGTCGCGGCTGGAGAGCATCGCCTACCATGATGCCTTGACGGGCCTGCCCAACCGGCTCTTGCTGCACGACAGGCTGCAACACGGCATGCAGCAATGCAAACGGCGCAAAGACATGCTGGCCTTGGTCTATCTTGACTTGGACGGCTTCAAAACCATCAATGACCGGCACGGCCATGCATGCGGTGACGCCTTGCTGATCGGCATTGCCAAAAACATCAAGCAGACCTTGCGCGAGGGCGACACGCTGGCCCGCCTGGGCGGGGACGAGTTCATCATCTTGCTGGTCGACCTGCACACACCCAACGATTGCAAGCCGATGCTGGAGCGCGTCTTGAGCGCCGCGGCCGAGCCGGTCGACTACGACGGTTTGAGCCTGCAGATTTCAGCCAGTTTGGGCGTCGCCTACTACCCCCAAGCCATGGACATCGATGCGACCCAGTTGCTGCAGCAAGCCGACCAGGCGATGTACCGCGCCAAGCATGAGGGCAAGAACCGCTTTCAGATCAGCAGCATGGGGGGTTTAGAGTGAGTCTGAGCGTTGCGGCTCGCTCATGCGGGCCTGGCTGCGCGCATCAATGACCACCGTATGGGCGGTCTTGTCCTGAATTGCCTGGCGGTTGCTGTCCCAGATCAGCTGCACAAAACCGCTGCCGCCGGTGGCCAGGCCGGCCGCATAACCGCCGAAGCGTTTGAACAAAATCAGTGGCGTCAGCCGCTTGGCCGTCAGCTCCATCACCTGCAGCCCGAGCAAACGCTTGCCCGGCGTTTGCCCCGGCCAAAGCAGCGGCAGCAGAGTGAAATAGAGCGCCCCCCAAAAGTAGCTGAGGCCGATCTTGTCAACCCAGTACCTGAACTCATCATGCAGGGCATAAAAGAGCGGCGCCCGGGCTCGCTCCAGCTGCGCTTCCAGGCGTTCAATCCGCCGCGCCTGAGGATCATGGAACTCAAAGCCCTCGCTGACTGCGGGCACGGCAGCCGCCGCGGAGGCAGCAGATGCAGCAGACGCAGCATCGGCAGGCAAGGCCACGCTCACGACGGGCAGCGCTGCTGGCGGTTCGCCCGCATCATGCCAAGCCTGCACCGTGCCGCCGATGGCAAACACGGCCACCCACAGCCAACCCCAAGGCCGCGGGCCGGTCACGGCCTTGCGCCCGAATAACCATCGCGACTGACCGAACACCTCGGGCCGGTGCTGCCGCAACCACAGCCACAGCGCCAGCCCGGCCGCCAACAGCAGCCAGAAATTGCCCATTTGGATCGCCAGCGCCAACAAGCCCAGGTCCGCAGCCATCGCAAACAGGCGCTGGCGCGGCGTGGCCAGGGGCAGACCCAGCAAGCTCGGGGCGACGTTCAAATCATCCGGCGTGACCCAGGCGCGTGGGTCAAATTTTTTCGGAGCGGAGGCGGCAAGTTCGGGCATCTGGGTGGGCGGCAGGATTGTGCCGGCATCTTAACGAGCAACTTCTGCGCATCCCGGCGGGCACACCCGGGCATACTCCTACACAGCGTAGGGAGCATTCACCATGGCCAATCGACGCAAGTCCGCCACCGCCACCGCAACTGACACCATGACAGCCGGTGCCAGCCCCGTCATCAATCTTGCCCTGCAAGGCGGCGGCTCGCATGGCGCCTTCACCTGGGGCGTGCTGGATGCCTTGCTGGAGGACGGGCGCTTGCAGATCGAGGCGGTCAGCGCTACCAGCGCCGGCAGCCTGAATGCGGTGGCCTTGGCAGATGGCCTGCGCAAAGCGGGCTGCGACGGCGCCCGCCAAGCGCTGAGCGAGCTATGGCGCGCCGTCGCCGATGCCGGCCGCCTGAACCCCTTGCAGCCGCCCTGGCTGGACGCCTTTATGCACGGTATGCACGGCATTCGGCAATCAGCGCAGGCTGCATGGTCACCAACGCATGCATGGGCAGCGGCGATGCTGCAGATGTTCTCGCCCTATCAGCTCAACCCGCTGAACCTGAATCCGCTGCGCCAGATCGTGCAAAACCAAATCGACTTCGAGGCCTTGCGGCGAGGCTCGCCCATCAAGCTGTTCCTGAGTGCCACCAATGTCGAGACCGGCAAGATCCGCGTCTTCAGCGGGGCCGAGATCAGCGTCGACGCGGTGCTGGCAAGCGCCTGTTTGCCGACGCTGTTTCAGGCGGTTGAGATTGGCGGCGAGTATTTCTGGGACGGCGGCTATATGGGCAACCCGGCGATCTTCCCGCTGATTTATGAGAGCGTGGCGGCGGATGTGTTGATCGTTCATGTCAACCCCATCCTGCGCCAAGGCGTGCCGCGCAGCTCGGCAGCAATCGCCAACCGCGTCAATGAGATCAGCTTCAACTCCTCGCTGATGCGTGAGATGCGCGCGATCGCTTTTGTCACCGGCCTGATCGACCGCGGCAAGCTGCAGCCCGAGGACGCCCGCCGCATGCGCATCCACTCGATCCGCTGCGACGAGCTGATGGCAGCGCAAGCGGTGGAAAGCAAGATTGACACCGCCTGGCCCTATCTGACCGAGCTGCGCGACGCCGGGCGGCAGCAGGCGCTGGCTTGGCTGGAGCAGCATGGCGCCAAGGTCGGGGTCGAGTCGTCGGTCGACATCCGGCAAGAGTTTTTGTAAAGCCAAGCGAGGTCAGCTGTCGGCCATTGCCTGCTCAAGCGCGCGGGATCGCGTAAGTTCCCACCGCATGCGCAACAGGTTCGGGATCGCCGTCGGAGAACAGATCCACTTCGCCGACGGCCAGCGTGCGGCCGACTTTCTTCATCCGGCACACCCCCAGGATGTCTTTGTCGGCGGCCGGTTTGCGCAAAAAGTTGATATTCAGGCTGGTCGTGACAGCCAGCGGCTTGATGCCGATTTGGCCCAGCAAGGCCACATACAGGGCCACATCGGCGACCGTCATCAGCACCGGCCCCGACACCGTGCCGCCGGGGCGCAACTCGGCGCTGCCCACCGGGTGCCGGACGGTGGCCGTGCCGGTTGAGGACACGGCTTCGACCGTGCACTTGGTTTGCGGTAAATTTGCGGCCAAAAAAGCGGCAATCTCGGCGTGGCTGGGTGCGCGGCTCAATTGCCAACGGCTCCGCCCAGCGCCGCGATCACCTCGGCCGGCGCCTGCACCAGCTCGATCAGCACGCCCTCCCCGCCAACGGGGAATTCGGCGCTGCTCTTGGGGTGGATAAAACAGATATCGAAGCCGGCCGCGCCCTTGCGGATGCCGCCGGGTGCGAAGCGCACACCGTGGGCCGTCATCCACTCGACCGCCCGGGCCAGATCGTCGACCCAGAGACCGACATGATTCAGCGGCGTGGTGTGGACGGCGGGCTTCTTGTCCGGGTCCAGCGGCTGCATCAGATCGACCTCGATCTTGTGCGGGCCTGTGCCGATTGAGCAGATGTCCTCGTCGACGTTCTCGCGCTCGGAAACGAAGTTGCCGGTGACCGTCAGGCCCAGCACATCGACCCAGAGCCGACGCAGCGCCTGCTTGTCCGGCCCGCCGATGGCGATTTGCTGGATACCGAGGATGCGATAGGGTTTGGCGTTAGTGGTCATCATCATTCAAACCGCAAAATCAGCTGATCCACCGCCAGGCTTTCGCCTACTTTGGCCAGCACCTCGGCGATTTTGACGTCCTGCGTGGCCAACAGGATGTTCTCCATCTTCATCGCCTCGATCACCGCCAGCCGTTCGCCCGCCTGCACCACCTGACCGGGTTGGGTCGCGATCTGCACCAGCAAACCAGGCATCGGCGAGAGCAGGAACTTGCTGGTGTCAGGCGGCGCCTTGAACGCCATCTTGGCCTGCAGCTCGGCCGCACGCGGCGACAAGACATTGACGACGATGGCGTAACCATTGTGCTGCAACCGGTAGGCCAGCGGCTGCCGGGGCGCGCCGCGCTCGGCCTGGGCGACAAAGGGTTCACCGTTGACCGTGCCCGTGAGCCGGATGTCGTTCAGGCGCGAATTGCAGACGATGCGGAAGTTTTTATCACCGACCCGCACCAGCGCCTCGCCCAGATGGCCGACAAACTCGGAGATGTGCAGCTCGTGGCGAGTCTGCTGGCCGGCCGAGCCTTCCGACACCAAGGCCACATAGTCATGGTCGATGCGCACCTCATGGCCGGGCATCTGACCGGTGATACCGGCCTCGCGCTCGCGCGCCTTGCGCCGAATGAAACCGGCCAGCGCGACCAGGAACAGCGGGTCGTCATGCGGCACGTCCTCGGCCCTGAAGCCTGCGGCATAGTGCTGGGCGATAAAGCCGGTGTTGAAGTCTCCCGATTGGAAATCCGCATGCGCCAACAACGCCGACTGAAAAGGAATATTGCTGGAGATGCCGCGAATCACAAAGCCGTTCAGCGCCTCGCGCATCTTGGCGATCGCCTCGGCGCGGTCCTTACCGTGAACGATCAACTTGGCGATCATCGAGTCATAGAACATCGGGATCTCGCCGCCCTCGACCACGCCAGTGTCGACGCGCACGCCACCGCCCTCGGGGACCGGCATCGCAGCCTCCATGGTCTGCAGGGGCGGCAGGTAGCGCACCAGCCGGCCGGTCGACGGCAGGAAACCGCGGAACGGATCCTCGGCATTGATGCGGCATTCCATCGCCCAACCGCGGCGCGGAATCTGTGCCTGCGTGAAAGGCAGTACCTCACCGGCGGCGACGCGAATCATCAGCTCGACCAGATCCAGGCCGGTGATGCATTCGGTGACCGGGTGCTCGACCTGCAGCCGCGTATTCATCTCCAGGAAATAGAAGCTCTGGTCCTTGCCGACAACAAACTCGAC
>NZ_JANNMI010000227.1:0-9119 GCF_031397715.1 Roseateles sp. | reverse complement strand
ACCGAAGCGGCGGTTTTTTGGGGATCAGGAGTACGCCGCCTGATCATCGGTGAGTGGAAAAATCAGCGCTGGGCCTGCATTACCCTATCGTTTTCGGCTCAAGCAAAGCCTCCCGCCCCTCGCTCCTCCGCCAGCGCCTTGAACACCGCATCCACCGGGTTCGAATATAGGCGGCTCTGGAATTTGGCGAACAGCTCGCCTGGTACCGATGGGATGTTGGTCAAGCTGGACATGGGCAACAAGATTCGCTTGGCGCCGGCATCAAACACGACTTGCAGGCTCTCGGCCAAGTTGCGGGCCTGGATCACCGCGTCGCCAAGGAGCCCGGGGGCAGAAAAATCGGCGGCTGCAAGTCGGCCGCAGCGGTCCATTTTTGACTTCGTCGCTCTTCGAGAACGCTATTGCCGCTTTCTGCCGCCCGGGCTCCTAGGTGAATCGACCGCTGCCGCGCAGACTTGGAGCGCAATGTGTGCACCGACGCGCTGACCGGCCTGGGCAACCGGCGCCTCTTGTTTGAGCGGCTTGACCATCTGATGGGGCAGCAAGGGCGGCGCTCTTGATCGACAAGACGACTTCAAGTTGATCAATGACTCACTCGGTCATGAGGCCGGCTACTTCCTGCTGGTGCAAGTCGCTCGTACGCTGGAGCAGTGGGTGCGGGCGTTCAATGTCGTGACGCGCTTGGGCGGGCAGCAGTTTGCGCGCCGCGTCGAGGCGCTGGCGCGCTGACCTTTGGACGGCGGCTATTGTTCGCCCGAGCGCTCTATTCCGGTGGCCGAGGAGACCGGCCTGATCACCGAGTAGGGTGCGGCCAATGCCGCGCAAAGCCATCAAAGCCTTGCCGGTGTTATTGGCCGTTAGTCAGGCCCATGTAGTCCACATCAATTGCTCGCCCAAGCCGTTGATGAGCGAGTAATTGGTGTCATTTCGAATTGACCGAGTCGGCGCTGGCCCATAACGCCGACTTTGCCAAGCAGCAATTGGACCCGCTCGGCGAGGCCGGCTTCCACCTCCAGCTGGATGACTCGGCAGCGGCTAGTCATGCTTGCATCGCCTGCAAAGCCTGCCGTTTTCAACCCTTAGAAACGGCCGCGCAGCAAGCGCGCCTGCGGGCCTTGGGGTGCCACCTGATTCAGGGTTATTTGAACGCTCGGCCGATGCCTTTGGCGCAACTGCTGCGGTGGCTGGAAGCGCGGCGCTCGACCTGCTTTGACGGCGCCGAACTGTCAGTGCGACATCAGCACCGGCACCGTCATTGAATGCAGCACCTGGCGCGTGACGCCGCCCAGCACTAACTCCCACAGCCGGGTTTGGCCGTAGCCGCCCATTACGATCAGGTCGCTGTCGCTGTCGGCAGCATGCGAAAGCAAGGCTTCGGCGACCGAGGCGTCGGGCATGAAGGACGACATCAGCCGCTCGCCCAGCGAGGGCTCTCGCTGATGCAAGACCTTCAGCGTGGACTCAATGCCGTGCAGACGCAGATAAGCTTGCGGGCGCAGCAGCGGCTCGGGGCCGAGTTCGGCAACTTCGGCAAAACGCACCAGCTCGACGTGCTTGGCCCGCTGCAAAAACGGCAGCGCGTCACGTAAGGCACGCGCGCTTTCGCGCTTATCACACCAAGCCACCAGCACGCGCTCGCCGCAGCGTTCCAGCGGCGTGTCGTTGACGTAGGGCACAAACAAGATCGGGCAGCCGCCCGAGACCAGCAAGCGGCCGAGCAGTCCGTCGGCCGAGCCGTCCGGCGCTTGTGGGTCTTGCTGGCTCATCACCAACAAGTCGCAGTTGCGTGCAATTTGCACCATCGCCCCCGAGGAGTCGCCCATCTCGCTGCTGAAGCGGATGTCGCCGCCGGCCGCCTTGACGAGTTTGCGGGCACGCTCCACGCGGCGCTGGTCTTCGCCCTCGTGCAGGTCCAGCGCCATGCTGGCGGCCTCGGGCGACAGATATGCGCCGGTGTTGCTGGGTGCCACCGCATGCACGGCCGCCAAATCGGCCTCGAACGCAGCAGCGAAGCGTCGCGCCAGTGCCACGACCTGCGCCGAGCGGGGCCTGTCACTGACATGCACCACGACCGACTTGAGTTTGCTTGTTGCCATCACATCCTCCGGGTTGAGAACTTGCTTGAACCGTTTGTTTGCTCGCTTGGCGACTATTTACTGCTGCTGCATGCGCAGCCGCCTGGCCGAATCTTCATCACGGGCGTCGTCGATTTCGCGCATCACCCCGCGCAGATCGACCGGCCGGTTCTGGTGCACAAAGCGGCCGGTCAGGCGCGCGTCCGGCGTCAGCGTGCCGCGCTCGAACAGGGCCCATATTTCATGGCCGAAGTCGCTATTCAGCAGATCGGGGGCGAATTGGCCGAAGAAGTTACGTAGATTCTCGACGTCACGCAAAAGCATCCGTTTGGCGTGGTTGTTGCCGGCCGCATCGACCGCCTGCGGCAGGTCGATGATGACTGGCCCGTCTGCCGCCAGCAAGATATTGAACTCCGACAAGTCGCCGTGCACGATGCCGGCGCAGAGCATGCGCACGACCTCTTGCACCAGCGTCGCGTGGTGCGCCCAGGCCTGCTGCGGCGTGAATTGCACATCGTTGAGGCGCGGCGCGGCCGAGCCGTCGGCGTCCATCACCAGCTCCATCAAGAGCACGCCCTCGAAGAAGTTGAAGGGCTTGGGTACCCGCACGCCAGCACCGGCCAGGCGGTACAGCGCATCGACCTCGGCGCTTTGCCAAGCTTCTTCTTGCTTCTCGCGGCCGAACTTGCTGCCCTTGGCCATCGCGCGAGCCTCGCGGCTGTTCTTGACCTTGCGGTTCTCGGTGTAGTCAACCGCTTGGCGGAAGCTGCGCTGGGTGGCTTCTTTGTAGACCTTGGCGCAGCGGGTTTCTCCGCCGCACTGGACGACGAACACTTGGGCCTCTTTGCCGCTCATCAGCTGGCGCGATACGCCGTCGATCAGGCCTTCGTCAAGCAGGGACTGCAATCTTTTCGGTGTCTTCATAGGGTGGCTATTGTCGGGGATGGCTGTCGGTGCAAAAAAGCCGGTGGGTATTCTTGCCCCAGAATGCCCGACATTGATGAATTCTCATTGCAGACTTGGCCCTCTATGTTGCAAATTCCGTTTCGATTGTCGGGTGTTTTGTTGGTGCTGGTCTTGGCCCAGGTGCTCGCGCCGGCGCCAGTTGAGGCCAAGGCCTCGCCAACTGCGGCGGCGCTACAGAGCCAAGCGGTGTTCGTACGTGAGCTCGGCGGCATTGCCGAGTACCGGCTCGCCAATGGCCTGCAGATCCTGCTCTTCCCCGATGAGGCGCAGAGCACCACCACCGTCAACATCACCTACCGCGTGGGCAGCCGGCATGAGTCGCAGGGCGAGTACGGCATGGCGCATTTGCTGGAACACATGGTCTTCAAAGGCACGCCCACACACCGCGACATTCCGGGCGCTTTCGCCGCCAAGGGCATCCGCTTCAACGGCACCACCACCAATGACCGCACCAACTACTTTGCGACCTTCAACGCCAACCAAGACACTTTGAACTTCGCGTTAGCGCTGGAGGCCGACCGCATGGTGGGTAGCTTCATCGCACGCGCCGATCTGGACAAGGAGATGAGCGTCGTGCGCAACGAGTTCGAGCGCGGCGAGAACGAGCCGATGCAGGTGCTGTACCAGCGCGTGCAGTCGCTGGCCTATGACTGGCACCCTTACGGCAACTCGACCATTGGCGCGCGCAGCGATATCGAGAATGTGCCGATTGAGCGCTTGCAGGCCTTTTACAAGCGCCATTACCGGCCCGATAACGCGACGATTCTGGTGGCCGGGCGCTTTGATCCAGCCACCACGCTGGCCAAGATCGCCGAGCATTTTGGCCCCTTGAAGAAGCCCGCTGAACCCTTGGCGCAGACCTACACGCAAGAGCCGGCTCAAGACGGCGAGCGCACCGTGGTGGTGCGCCGCGTCGGCGGTCAGCCCGCGCTGTTGGCCTATTACCATGTGCCGGCGATCGCGCATGCCGATTCGGCGCCGCTGCTGGTGCTGAGTTTGCTGATGTCGATGCCGCCGAGCGGCCAGTTGTACAAAGAACTGGTCGAAAGCAAGCTGGCCCTGCATGCGGGCCTGGGCGGTTTGGGCGGTCATTCGCCCGGTGGCATCACGGCGCTGGCGATTCCGCCCACGCAGGCGGACGCCGACAAGGTCGAGAAGTTGCTGCTCGACCTGGTCGAGGGCCGCGTCGGCAAGCCCTTCACCGAGGATGAGCTGCAGCGCGTGCGCGATGTGGCGCTGAATTCCTACCGGGAGCAGATGAAGAATCCGGAGGCGCTGATTCAGCAAATCTCCGGCCTGCTCGGTGCCGGCGACTGGCGCCTGCTGTTTCAGCTGATGGAGGACATCCCGCGCGTCACGCTGGCCGATGTGGAGCGGGTGAGGAGAGCCTATTTGCAGCCGGCCAATCGCACGCTGGGCCGCTATGTGCCGGCTGAAGTCGTCACACGGGTGGAGATTCCGGCCGCGCCGCCGTTGGACCTGCGTTTGGCCGATTTGAAAGGCCCGCCCAAGGTCGAGGCGGGTGAGCGTTTTGATCCGACGCCGGCGCATCTGCAGCAGCGCACTGTGAGCAAAGTTCTGCCCAGCGGGATTGAGCTGCAAACCTTGGCCAAGCAAACACGCGGCAACACCGTGCAGTTGCAGATGCAGCTGCGCTGGGGTGAACGCGACGCGACCTTCGCGCGGCGTGGTACCGGCTGGGTCGGTGAGTTGATGATGGAAGGCAGCGCAGGCTTGAGCAAGCAGGCGCTGCAAGATGCGCTGATCCGACTCAAGGCCGATATGAGCATCCAGGGCGGTGATCAGGGTGCGACCTTGAACATCACGGCCGAGCAAGGCACAGTGATCGAGGTCTTGAAGCTCGCCGCCGCCGTGCTGCAAGCGCCGGCGCTGCCGGTCGAGGCCTTCGAGCGCATCAAGCAGGCCGGCTTGGCGGGCCTGCAGTCGTCACGCCAGGAGTTGGAGGTCTTGCGGCGCGAGGCCGTGCGCGGGCATTACAACCGTGCCTTGGGCGTGCAACTGGGCGCACCCGACTACCAACTGAGCCTGGATGAGCAAGTGGTGCAGTTGCAGGCGACTCAGCGCGCCGATGTGCGCGCTTTCCATGCCGACTATTGGTCGGCCAATGAGGCGCGGGTGGCGGTGGTGGGGGCGCTGCCGGAAGGGCTGGATCTGGCCATCGAGCAGCTTTTTGGCGGCTGGAAGAAAGCGGGCGCGCCGCCTTTTGTGCGCCACAGTCCGGCTCACGTTGCCATTCCCGCCGCGCGTTTTGATGTGGGCGCGCGTGACAAGGCGAATGCCGCACTGCGCATGCGAATCGACTTCAAGCTCAGCGAAGCGGACGCCGACTTTGTGCCGCTGACCCTGGCCATCCAGGTGTTTGGCGCCGGCGGCATGGAGAGCCGTTTGTCGACGCGGGTGCGTCAGCAAGAGGGCCTGAGCTACGGCATCGGCGCCGGTTTGAATGCCCCGTTCTGGGGCAATGATGCGAACCTGTCCATCGGCGGCAGTTTTGCGCCACAAAACCGCGACGCGGTGATCGCCTTGGTGCAAGACGAGTTGCGCCGCATGGCTGAGGTCGGCATCAGCGAGGCCGAGTTGCAGCGAGCCAAGAAGGATCTTGCCGAAGCCCGGCTGCAGTCACGCGCCAATGAGGGGCAACTGGCAGGCACGCTCAATTTGCTGGCCGACCGCAGCAAGGATTGGGCCTATGTGGCGGCCCGCGACGCGGCCATTCAAACGGCCACGCTGGCGCAGGTCAATGCGGCTTGGCGGCGCCACATCAAGGCGGATGGTTTTGTGATTTCGACGGTGGGGGACTTCAAGGACAAGCCTTGATGAAGTCTAAGGCGAGCAGGCCAGACTGAGCGCAGCGGATCTCAGCGCGGCTTGGGTTTTGGAGGTCGCGCTGGCGGGCCGTTAGCGACCGCCTCGACGTGAAAGCGTTTCAGCATGGACTCAAAGGCGGGTTGCCCCCGCAGCTGCTGCAGCGCCAGCTCAAGTTCGGTCAGCAGGGCCTCTGCGCCCGGCCGACCCGGCACAAGGCCGAAGGTCAGTGGAATGCTAACCAGCGCCGGCGACTGCCAAACAATGCTGCGCGCCAACTCGCCCCCGCCCTCCTGGGCCAGTTGGTGTTCGCCCGTCGCGCGCTCCAGCGCAACAAAGTCGAACCGTTTGGCCGCCAGCTTCTTCAAATTGGTCCAGTCGCTGATCGACTCCTCCAAGGCCGCGCCGGTCTCGCGCAATTGATCCGGGTAGGCGTAGCCGCGCACGATGCCCACGGTTTGGCCCTTCAAGGCCTGCCAGTTCATGCCCTGCGCCCGCCATTGCTCGCGCCGCACAAAAAACCCCAAATGGCTGACGAACACCGGCCGCGTGGGCAGCAAGCCCAGCTCCTTCACATCTCTCGGCCACAGCAACATCACGCCATCAGCGCGGCCCTGCGCAATCTCGCGCGAAACCCGCGCCCAGGGCACTGAGCGGATGTGCACCACATAGCCGCGCGGTTCGAGCGCAGCCCGCAACACCCATTCCATCGCGCCGCCGCCCTCCAGCTTGATTGAAGAGTAGGGCGGGTATTCGGTGGTCAAGAAATGCAGTTCTGGCTGGGCAGTGGACGCCTGAAGCTGCGAACAAGCGCCGGCCAAGGCCCAGCCCAGCAGATGCCGTCGAAGCCGGTGCAATCGCGCTTGGCTTGGGCAGGCATGGCGGGGCTTCATGGTGGGGTTCCGAAAGTGAGAGGGTGACGCAGTCTAGAAACCCCGCTGTGAAGCCAATGTCAGGCCATGCCTTGGTGCCGCAACAAGGCGTCGATCTGCGGCTCGCGGCCGCGAAAGGCCTTGAAGCTCTCCATCGCCGGGCGCGAGCCGCCCACTTCTAGCACGTTCTGCAGATAACGCTGCCCGCAAGCGGCATTGAAGACGCCTTCGACCTCGAAGGCGCTCCAGGCATCGGCGCTCAGCAGCTCGGCCCATTTATAGCTGTAGTAGCCGGCCGAATAGCCGCCCGCGAAGATGTGTGAAAAACTGTGCTGGCTGCGGTTGAAGGCGGGTGCCGCCATCACGGCGATCTCGCCGCGCACCTCGTCGAGCAGCGCTTGCACAGCGACCTCGCTGCCTCTCTCGGCATGCAAGCGCATATCGAAGACCGAAAACTCGATCTGGCGCAGCGTCTGCAGGCCGCTCTGAAAATTCTTGGCCGCCGTCATCTTGTCGAACAGCGCGCGCGGCAGCGCCGCAGCCGTGTCGACATGGCTGGTCAGCTGCTGAATCACTTCCCATTCCCAGCAGAAGTTCTCCATGAACTGACTGGGAAGTTCGACGGCGTCCCATTCGACGCCGGAGATGCCGGACACGCCCAGCTCATCCACCTGGGTCAGCAGATGGTGCAGGCCATGGCCGAACTCGTGGAACAGCGTGGTCACATCATCATGACTCAACAGTGCGGGTCGGTCCGCTGTGGGCGACGAGAAATTGCAGACCAGCTGCGCCACCGGCGTTTGTTGCGCACCGTCCGGCCGCGCCCAGCGGCTGCGCACCTCGTCCATCCAGGCACCGGGACGTTTGCCGGGGCGGGCATAGAGATCGAGGTAGAACTGGCCGACCAGGGCGCCATCGGGGGAGTCGCCGGGCCGCCCCAAGACTTCTCCGGCACCCCCTCGGGGGGCAGGAGCCGTTTGCGGCGACGTGGGGGCAGCAGGTCTGTCCAGGCGGTAGAACTTGACGGACTCGTGCCAAACCTCGGCCGGCTGCTCGCTGATCTTGACATTGAACAGGCGCTCAATGATGTCGAACAGCCCGGCCAGCACGCGCGGCACGGTGAAATACTGCCTGACCTCTTGGTCGCTGAAGGCATAGCGGGCTTCCTTGAGCTTTTCGGACGCGTACGCGCTGTCCCAGGGCTGCAATTCGCTCAGCCCCAAGTTGGCGGCGGCGAAGTCGCGCAGCTCGGCCAAATCCTTCTCGGCAAAGGGGCGGGCGCGGCGTGACAGATCGCGCAAGAAATCCAAGACCTGGGTCGGCGAATCGGCCATCTTGGCCACCATCGCCGCCTCGGCGAAGTTAGCAAATCCGAGCAGCGCCGCCTCTTCATGGCGCAAGCGCAAGAGTTCTTCGATGATGGCCGTGTTGTCTAGTTCGGGCTTGTCGCCCAGCTCACTGGCGCGCGTCACGTAGGCACGGTAGAGGCGCGCACGCAAGTCGCGGTTGCTGGCGTACTGCATCACCGGCAAGTATGAGGGGAAATGCAAGGTTAGCTTGTGGCCTTCTTTGCCCTCTGCCTTGGCGGCTTCAAGTGCTGCGCTGACGGCGTCGGCCGGCACGCCGTCCAACTCCTCGGCGCTCGCGTAATGGGCATAGCCGTCGGTCGCGTCCAGCACATGCTCGGAGAACTGCTGGCCGAGTTCGGCGCTGCGCTCCTGGATCGCCGCGAAGCGGGCCTTGGCCTCGCCTTGCAGCTCGGCACCCGACAGCACGAAGTCGCGCAACCACAGCTTCAGCGCTTGCTGCCTGGGCGCACTCAGCTCGCTGGCGCCGGCGGCGATTGCCTTGTACTTGGCATAGAGCTTTTCATCGGCGCCGAGTTCGGTAAAAAACTCGGTGACGGCCGGCAGCATCGCGTTATAGGCCTCGCGCAGCTCGGGCGTGTTGGCAACGGCATTCAGGTGCCCGACAGCGCCCCAGGCGTGGCCCAGGCGCTCGGTGGCGACACCGAGACTGGCCGAGAGCGCGTCGTAGTCGGCCGGCGTGGCGTCCGAGGTGGCGGTGGCCAGCGCTGTGCGCGACTCGCTCAGCAGTTGCTCAATCGCCGGGGCGATGTGCTCGGGCTTGATGCTGGCGAAAGCGGGCAGGGCGGCGGTGGAAAGCAAGGGGTTGTTCATACGGTCTCCGCAGCACTTCGTTCGGCCGACTCGAGCGTGTTGACCAAGAGCATCGTGATCGTCATCGGCCCTACGCCGCCGGGCTCCGGCGTGATGCAGCCGGCGACTCGCTTGACGCCGTCAAAGTCGTCGTCGCCGCAGAGTTTGGCTTCCTCATTGAGATTGTTGCCCACGTCGATGAAGATGGCGCCCGGCTTGAC
>NZ_JANNMI010000208.1:0-4329 GCF_031397715.1 Roseateles sp. | reverse complement strand
TGCCTGCCAGCGGACAGGCAGCCAGAGCATTCCGAGGAAGCGCATCCTCGATCTGTCCATGGCACAAAAGCAATGGTGGATGGCGAAGAGAAGGAAGCTGCATGCTCGCGCTACACGATTGGTTTTGCCGAGGCCGAACGTCAAGTCGGCCGGCGGGGTTGGCGGGAAATCGGCGTTCTAATGTGCATGCTTGACTTCCGGAATTTTTCTGATTCTCTCACCAGATCCGGCTCAAGGACCCCCTACAAAAGAGGGGTGGGAAAAGCATGATGGACCGCCTAATGTTTTCAGCATGCATGACGCTGAAGTACGGGACCTGCAAGCTTGGGTTGACTTTTTGTCTAGCCAAGGAACTGCAAATCGTCCCGTCGAACCCAGTCCAACCAAGAACGCCAGCAACATGGTTGCGGCACCGGCGCCTACGCTTGATGCTAGTCGCGCCGAGCCGCTGACTTCCATTGGCCACTATTCGAGTTCAAACTCAGAATTGCCCAGCAAAGCTGATTCAAAACCACTGCGCTTTGGCGCCTCAACGGTGGCACTTTATGGACAAAATGCGCTGTCAAGTTCGCCCACAGCCGCAGCATCCAGCACCTCCGAAGCGTCGATGCGCGATTTGCGTGAGCCAATTTCGTTCGGCGAACTCAATACAAATGTCCCCGCACAGAGCCACGCCCCGCCGCTCAAGCTCCTCGATCAACTGCGCGGCGAACTGCGTGTGAGGCACTATTCGATACGCACCGAGCAGGCCTATGTGGACTGGGCGCGGCGCTTCATCTTGCATCACGGCAAGCGGCACCCGGCGTTGATGGGTGCCGATGAGGTGGCGAGTTTCCTGACCTACTTGGCGACCGAGCGCAATGTCGCCGCATCTACCCAGAATCAGGCCAAGTCGGCCCTGCTATTCCTGTATTCGAAGGTCTTGCGGGTAGAGCTTCCCTGGCTGGGTGAGGTGATCACCGCGCATGCCAGCAGGCATTTGCCGGTGGTGCTGACGCCGACCGAGGTGCGCTCGCTTTTTGCCGAGCTGAACGGCGTGAACTGGCTCGTCGCCTCGCTGCTTTACGGCACCGGCATGCGGGTGCTGGAGGGCCTGCGGCTGCGTGTCAAGGACATTGAGTTTGAGCGCCGCGAGGTGGTCATCCGCGAGGGAAAAGGCAATAAGGACCGAGTCAGCGTGCTGCCCGAAAATTTGATCCCGCCGCTGCGCGATCAACTGGCGCGCAGTCAAAATTTGCATCGCCAGGACTTGGAAGAAGGCTATGGCGCGGTAGCCTTGCCCCACGCCTTAGCCGTCAAAGACCCAAGCGCAGCGACGGCCTGGGGATGGCAATGGTTGTTCCCCAGCCCACTGCGCTCGATCGACCCCCGCTCCGGTGAAATACGCCGTCACCACCTGTTGGAGCAAGGGGTTCAAAAAGCTGTGGCCCTGGCCAGCCGCCGCGCCGGCATCAGCAAGCCCTGTACGCCGCATGTGTTGCGCCATTCCTTTGCGACTCATTTGCTGCAGGCGGGCTACGACATACGCACGGTTCAGGAGTTACTGGGTCACAGCAATGTCAAAACAACGATGATTTATACCCATGTGCTGAACCGTGGCGGGCGCGGTGTGCGCAGCCCGTTGGATCAACTGTGACAAATGAGCCGTGGTCGGTGGTATCGACCAAGTTCCGCACCTGATGTCACTCGATCACTTCCCACCCGGCATCTTGCTGTCCACGCCCTTGACATAAAAATTCACGCCGGAGAGGAATTTGTCGTCGGCAACTTCATCCATTTTCAGCAAGGTCTTACCATCTTGGCCAACGAGGGGGCCTTTCCAGATGACGAACGTGCCGTCCTTGAGCCCGGCCTTGATCTTGTCGATCTGGGCGCGGGTGTCGGCCGGCACGGTCTCGGCGATGGACACCATATCGATTGCGCCCTCCTTGACACCCCACCAGGCATGTTTGCCCGGCCCGGCCGCCCAGGTGCCGTCCAGCGCCTCGCGCACGGTGGCGATGTAGTACGGCGCCCAATTGATCACGGCCGATCCCAGGTGAGCCTTGGGGCCGTAGGCGGTCATGTCGGAATCCCAGCCGAAGGCAAACTTGCCATTCTTCTCGGCCGTTTGCAACACGGCGCTGGAGTCGGTGTTTTGCATCCAGACATCGGCGCCGCCGTCAATCAAGGTCTGCGCGGCCTCGGTTTCTTGCGGCGGGTCAAACCACTTGTTCACCCACACCACTTTCACCACCGTCTTCGGGTTGACGCTTTGCGCGCCGAGCGTGAAGCTGTTGATATTGCGGATCACCTCCGGGATGGGGATGGAGCCGACCACGCCCAAGGTGCCGGTCTTGCTCATCTTGCCGGCGATGACGCCTGCCATATAAGCACCCTCATAGGTGCGCGAGTCATAACTGCGCAGATTGGCGGCTTGCTTGTAGCCGGTCGCGTGCTCGAACTTGGTGTCGGGGCTGTCTGCCGCTACTTTGAGCATCGGCTCCATATAGCCGAAAGTAGTGCCAAAAATCAGCTTGTTGCCCTGGCCCACCATGTCGCGGAACACCCGCTCGGCGTCGGCCGCCTCGGGCACTTTTTCGACAAAACTGGTTTGTACCTTGTCGCCAAACTCTTTTTCAATCGCCTTGCGCGCGTTGTCATGCGCAAAAGTCCAGCCGCCGTCGCCGACCGGGCCGACGTAGGCAAAAGCGATCTTCAAGGGCGCAGCGATCGCAGGAGCCGATGCAGCTGAGGCTGCCGCAGCAACGGGCTCTTCGGCCTTCTTGCCGCAGCCCGCCAGCAAAGCGGCCGCGCTGGCCAGCACGCTCAAAGCACTGAGTTTCAGCAAAGATCTACGCTGGTTCATCGTCGTCATCTCCAAAAAAAGACCAGACCAAGAAAAATATTTCAAGACCCAGGAAAGAAAGGCTTACCCAAGGAGGCCGGCATATTGGCCCGTATGAATCCGGCGTTACTGGAAATCAGCACCAGCACCAAAATGGTGGACAGATAGGGCAGCATGCTCAGGAACTGACTCGCTATTTCCACGCCCTGCCCCTGCAAATAAAACTGCAGCATGGTGACAAAGCCGAACAGATAAGCCCCAAGCAGGATGCGTGCCGGCCGCCAAGTGGCGAAGGTCGTCAGCGCCAGCGCGATGAAACCCTTGCCGGCGATCATGCCTTCGACCCAGAGCGGCGTGTAGACGGTGGACACATAGGCGCCGGCCAGGCCGCACAAGCTGCCGCCGGCCATCACCGCGCCCAAGCGTATCCAGCGCACCGGATAACCCAGCGCATGCGCGGACTCCGGCGACTCGCCAACCGCGCGCAGCACCAGGCCGGCGCGCGAGCGGTACAAAAACCAGGCCAAGGCGGCGGTCAAGACAATAGCGCCGTAAACCAGCGGATGCTGTTTGAACAGCGCCGGGCCGATGAAGGGGATGTCGGCCAAGAAAGGCAGTTCGAATTGGCCGCGCGGCGGCAACTTTTCCGAGGTGTAGCGAATGCCGACAAAGGCCGAAAAGCCGGCGCCAAACAGGCTCAACGCCAAGCCGGCCGCATATTGATTGGTGTTGAGCCAAATCACCAGCACGCCAAACAAACCGGCCAGCAGCGCGCCCGCACCCATGCCGGCGGCAAAAGCCAACCCAGCGCTGCCGGTGTGCACGGCGGTGGCAAAGCCGGCGATTGCCGCCACCAGCATCAAGCCCTCGGCGCCGAGGTTGACGATGCCGGCGCGCTCGTTGATCAACAACCCCAAGGCGGCCAGCGCTAGCAAGGTGCCGGCGTTCAGCGAGGCGGCGATCAACAGTGCGATAGCGTCCATGCCGCTGGCCTCAAACGCTAGCCCGCAGCGTGCGGCGCAGGCGGTAGTTGATCAAGCTGTCGCAGGCCAACAGTGAGAACAGCAGCAGGCCCTGGAACACGCCGGTGATGGATTTGGGCAGGCCCAGCCGCGTCTGCGCCAGTTCGCCGCCGATAAAAAACATGCTCATCAAGACGGCAGAGAACACGATGCCGACCGGATGCAAGCGCCCGACAAAGGCCACGATGATGGCGGCGAAGCCATAGCCGGCCGGCACATAGGGCGTCAGCTGCCCCAGTGGCCCGGCCACCTCCAAGGCGCCCGCCAAGCCGGCCATCGCGCCCGACAACAGCAGCGCCGTCCACACCGCCCGCGTGGAGGAGAAGCCGGCATAACGCGCCGCCGCAGGAGCCAGGCCGCCGACCTGCAGCGCGCACTCGCCGGGGCAGGTGCGGTACAGGTTGTACAGGGCGTTCGCTTCCACCCCGTAGAACTCGGTGGTGGCCCGCGCCAGGGCCGACCCGGCCACCGCGTTCGGGC
>NZ_JANNMI010000191.1:0-4310 GCF_031397715.1 Roseateles sp. | reverse complement strand
TGCCGGTGGTCGCGCTGACCTATCTGGGTCTGTTGGCCGTGACCTTTTTCATCGGCCGGGTGGTGCCGGTGGACCCGGTCCTGGCGGTGCTGGGTGACCGCGCCACCGAGGATCAGATGGCGCAGATGCGCGAAGCGATGGGCCTGAACCAGCCGCTGTGGGAGCAGTTTGGCCGCTATGTCCTGAAGGTCGCGCAGGGCGATCTGGGCGTGTCGGTGCTGACGGCGCGGCCGGTGCTGGATGACATCATCCGCGTCTTCCCGGCCACCATCGAGTTGGCCACGATGGGCATCATCATTGGTGTCGGCGTGGGCGTGCCCCTGGGCGTGTGGGCAGCCGTGCGGCGCGGGCGCTTGGCCGATCAATTGGTGCGGGTGATGGGCTTGATCGGCTATTCGGTGCCGATTTTCTGGCTTGGGCTGATGGGCTTGGTGCTGTTTTACGCCAAGCTCGATTGGGTCAGCGGGCCCGGGCGGATCGGCATTGCCTTCGCTTACAGCGTGCCGACCGTGACCGGGCTGGTGCTGGTGGACAGTGCATTAGCGGGCGAGTGGCTGGCCTTCAGAAGCGCGCTGTCGCATCTGGCGCTGCCCGCTGGGTTGCTGGGTTATTTTTCGCTCGCTTACATCAGCCGCATGACGCGCAGTTTTATGTTGACGGAACTGAGCCAGGAGTACATCGTGGCCGCGCGCGCCAAGGGTTTGAGCGAGGCCACCATCATCTGGCGCCATGCGCTGCGCAATGCGGCCGTGCCCTTGGTGACGGTGATTGCGCTTTCGTATGCGGGCCTGCTGGAAGGCTCGGTGCTGACCGAAACCGTGTTCGCCTGGCCGGGCCTGGGCCTGTACATCACCAACTCGCTGCAAAACGCCGACATGAACGCGGTGCTGGGCGGCACGCTGGTGGTCGGCTCCGTCTTCATTGCTTTGAATCTGTTCTCTGATCTTATGTATCGTTTGCTGGACCCGCGCACAAGATGAGTGGCGCTTCATCTCTCCACAGTTGGTTGATGAGCGAGCAGCCCGGCTCGCGCCGGCAAGCCGCCTGGGGCCGCGCCTATGCGGGTTGGCGCGCCTTTGCGCGCAACCGCTTAGCGCTGTTGGGTCTGGCCATCGTGCTGGGCCTGGTGCTGGTGGCCGCCTTGGCGCCCTGGCTCGCACCTTACGCACCTAACGTCGGCGACCTGATGACCACGCGCCTGCTGCCGCCATCGGCCGACCATTGGCTGGGCACCGATGACCAGGGCCGCGACATCTTGTCGCGCATCTTGCATGGCTCGCGCATCACCTTGTTTGTGGTCACCTTGGTGGCGCTGCTGGCGGCACCGATTGGCTTGTTGGTCGGCACCGTGGCCGGCTATTTCGGCGGCGTGGTTGATGCCGTGCTGATGCGCGTGACCGATATCTTTTTGGCCTTTCCGCGCCTGATTCTGGCGCTGGCCTTTGTGGCGGCACTCGGCCCCGGCATCGAAAACGCGGTGCTGGCGATTGCCATCACCTCCTGGCCGGCCTATGCCCGCATCGCCCGCGCCGAAACGCTGACCATCCGCCATGCCGACTACATCGCCGCCGCGCAACTGCTGGGCGCCTCGCGCTGGCGGATTGTCTGGCGCCACATCACGCCGCTGTGCCTGCCTTCGGTGATCGTGCGCGTCACGCTGGACATGGCCGGCATCATTTTGACTGCCGCCGGCTTGGGTTTTTTGGGCCTGGGCGCGCAGCCGCCCAGCCCCGAGTGGGGCGCGATGATCGCCGCCGGCCGCCAATATGTGCTGGATCAATGGTGGGTGGCGGCGGGGCCAGGTCTTGCCATCTTCATCGTCAGCTTAGGTTTTAATCTGCTCGGCGATGGTTTGCGGGATGCACTTGACCCGAAGGCGGGCGAATGAGCGACTCGACAAATATGCTGGAAGTTGAAAACCTGCGGGTAGCGTTTCCGAATCGCGACGGCAGCTTCAGCGAAGCGGTGCGCGGCGTGTCGTTCCAACTCGGCCGCGAGCGCTTGGGGCTAGTCGGCGAGTCCGGTTCGGGCAAGTCGCAGACCGGCCGCGCTATTTTGGGTCTGTCGGCGCCCGAGGCGCGGGTCAGTGCCGATCGCCTGCGCTTCGGCGGCATGGACCTCCTGAGCTGCAGCCCGGCCGAGCGCCGCAGCCTGCGCGGCCGGAACATCGCGATGGTTTTGCAAGACCCGAAGTATTCGCTCAACCCGGTGATGCGCATTGGCGCGCAGATCGCCGAGACCTTGCTCGCGCATCAGCGTTGGCCCAAGGCGGAGGTGCGCAAACGTGTCATGCAGGCGCTGGCCGATGTGGCGATCGAAGACCCGGCGCGGGTGGCGCGGCTCTACCCGCACGAGGTGTCGGGCGGCATGGGGCAGCGGGTGATGATGGCGATGATGTTGATCGCCGAGCCACAGCTCTTGATTGCCGATGAGCCGACCTCGGCGCTGGACGTTACCGTGCAGCTGCAGGTGCTGGGCATTCTTGACAAGCTGGTCAGTCAACGCGGCATGGGCTTGATCTTCATCTCGCATGATCTGCGCTTGGTGGCCAGTTTTTGCGACCGTATCTTGGTGATGTATGCGGGCCGCGTGGTCGAGGAAATTGCAGCCACTCAGCTGCATGCGGCCCAACATCCCTACACCCAGGGCTTGTTGAACTGCCTACCGCGCTTGGGCGCACCTCGCCATCCGCTGCCGACTTTGCAGCGCCAGGAGGCATGGAAATCATGAGTGTGGGCTTGAAAGTCAGCGGCCTGCGGGTGCGTTTCGGCGGCTTCACCGCGGTGCATGAGTTGAGCCTGGCAGTCGCACCGGGTGAGAGTTTTGGTTTGGTCGGCGAGTCCGGCTCGGGCAAGTCCACCGTGCTGCGGGCGATTTGCGGCCTGGCGCCGCTGGCAGCCGGAACGGTCAAGTTGACCGGCGCGGGTGAGCTGCCCGCGCCCGGCAGCAAGGCCTTCAGGCGCGCGGTGCAGATGGTGTTTCAGGACCCTTATGGCTCACTCCACCCGCGCCAGACCGTCGACAGCATGTTGGCCGAGGCCTTGGCCATCCACGCGATTGGCGACGCCGAGCGGCGTATCGAAGCGGTGCTGGACGCGGTCGGTTTGGGGGCGGGCTTTCGATTTCGTTACCCGCACCAGCTCTCGGGCGGCCAGCGCCAACGGGTGGCGATCGCGCGGGCCTTGATTCTGGAGCCCAAGGTCTTGCTGCTGGACGAGCCGACCTCGGCGCTCGACGCCTCGGTGCAGGCGGAGGTCTTGAACCTGCTGGAGCGCCTGCGCGCCGAGCGTGGCCTGACGTTTTTGATGGTCAGCCATGACCTGGCCGTCGTCACCCATCTGTGTGAGCGGCTGATGGTGATGCGCCAAGGCGGCGAGGTCGAGAGCCTCAGCGCCGCCGATCTGGCCGAGCGGCGCGTGAGCGCCGACTACACCCGTCAGCTGATGCAGGCCTCGGCCGGCTTTGTGCGCGGCGCTTCTTCACCTTCTTTTTTTGACGCTGCGCTGTAACTGCTAATCTCTAAGATGAGGGGCATGATGAGACTCGCACTGATCGCCCACGACGGCAAAAAGAACGATATGGTGGCCTTGGCCGCCAAGCACCTGGGCCTGCTGCAGGCCTGCGGCCTGATGGCCACCGGCACCACCGGGCGCCGCTTGGTCGCGGAGTTGGGTCTGACGGTCGACTGCTTGCTCAGCGGCCCGCATGGCGGCGACCTGCAGATCGGCGCGCGCTTGGCGATGGGTGAGGTGGACGCGGTGATTTTTTTGCGCGACCCGATGACGCCGCAGCCGCATGAGCCCGATATCAATGCGCTGGTGCGCGCCTGCGACGTCCACAATGTGCCCTGCGCCACCAATTTGGCCGGTGCGGAGTTGATGCTGCAGGCCTGGGCGCGGCGGCTTGTGTAAAATGCTGGATTCTTTCCAACTCAGCCGTGTTGAGATTGGGTGCATGAAGCGACACAAGGTCTGAAAAGACCTGAAAACACCTCAAGCGCCCAACCGGGATGTCGGCTTTGCTTAGCTTCAATCAAAAAATGAGGCCTAAGTGAAAAGGGGTTGGTGAATTTTTGCTTTTAGCTTTGCTTTTAGTTTCGCTGTTAGCAGTCAATCAATCCTTTGTACTGGAGCCACTCATGGGCAACAAAATCATCACCGAAGCCGCTCGTCGTGCTACTCCCCGTCCTGCCGCTCCCGTTGGCGTGACCTTCACCGCCGGCCACGGCCAAAAGTCCAGCCTTGAGCGCGGTGTGCACACCCGCAGCAAGAAGAACCCGGGCAAGCGCCCAAGCAAGGGCGGCTGATCTT